>JAFLJY010000311.1 GCA_022712755.1 Gammaproteobacteria bacterium | reverse complement strand
TTCCATCCAGGTAATCGTCTACATAGGATTGCGTATCACGTTCGAACTGTTCCATACTGAGTGTTATTTCAGGATTAAGTTGAGCCATAACTTCTAACAGCTGCATTTGCGCTAGATGTACACCAGAGTGAGTATGCAATTCGCCAAAAAATATCACATCGAATTCTGCCAGGTATTTTGCTATCGAGTTAACATCTTGATCGGTATCAGGGTCGCTGGTAATTATCCATCTATGCTGATAAAAATTGCTCATTTCCCTGTCTTGCTGTTCAGGCAGTGTGATGAAGGCTGATAATGCAATGCTTATTAGCAGTAACAACAGCAGCAGCCTAAATGTTATTTTTGACATGTGTAACGTTTCCTTAGAAGGGAGGTTTGGCTTCGATCAGTGCTGGGCGTTTGGCTAACAAACCACGCTCTGTCTCTTTATTGAACAGCGCACTCATGGGTGATTGTGTGACTGTCCAGCGACCTTTTTGTTCGATTTGAGGTTCATCCCCTGAGAAAACCAGATAACTGTATTTATGGTAATGCGGTAATTTTCGCGCTAAACCCGGTAAGGCTTTCTCCAGATCGGTGGCAATAAAAGCCCGGGGTAATAAATTTTTGCTTTGATTACGGGTGGTTAAGGCTATCGAATGTCTGTTGAGAGTGGTGTGGGTCTGTTCAATGCTAAATCTCTCCTGTTTTATCATTACCTTATAGTCAGATAATGCTGGATTTATTTCAGTGGCAAAACGATTTTTCCAGCCAAGAATAATAACAGCCTGATTGTCTGGCAGAAAATCTAGCTCGCTATCCCATTTTACTGTCACTTTTTCGGGGCCCATTTTTGTTAAATCTTGCGCAAAAGATTTCCAGCCTGCTTTAAGTGTCGAGGGGGATGAGTAGGGCAACACGATCAACAATCTACGCGCACCAAACAGCTGAGTAAAAGCTGGCGGGGTTTCTTCGAGTGCCAGTTGTCGAAAAAGGTCATATTCTGGATCAATATCTATCCGTAATGGATTGGAGTTAAAGTGCATTTCGAACCGTTGATTTTTCTGCGACATATTGACGAAACGTTGTTCTGCCTTTTTCTTACCTTGAAGTGTTATCGCAACAGGGATTTTTAAATTGTAAACTGCATTTGCCTGGACCTGCTTTAAGGTAAAACTGAGCTGATAATTTTCACTGCGTTTTATTACATTGGCTTGTTCAAGTTTTAGTTTTGGTGCGCCGGTTCGTTCAAACCATTGCTGGAAAAAATGATCAAGTTTTAAACCCGATGTTTTCTCGAATGATTCTCTTAAGTCATCAAAGGACGCTTTTTGAAATTGATAGCCGTGGTAAAAAAGCTGTAAGGACTGGATAAATAATTCATCCCCGAGTTTTTGCCTTAGCATATGAAACAGCATCATGCTCTTGCCGTAACCCACAGCAGCTGTCGCGCTACTGTGCCGACCACGAAACTGGTTTAATGGAAAATCACGGCCTTTTGCCGCATAGTCCCGGTATTTTTGTAAGCTCTGCAAGCGGTAATCTGCCCCTTTGCTGCGTTGCTGCTGGATTAGGTGGTCGGCCAGATAGGTGGTGAGCCCTTCACTCCAGTTACCGGATGAGAAGTCGACAAACACGCCATTGCCCCACCAGTTGTGTAAAATTTCATGCGGAAAAGACGTATATAAAATAAAGGGAAAACGAATAACCTTCGAACCCAGTAAAGTAAAAGAGGGCATGCCATAACCAGTTTCCCAGAAGTTTTCGACTGTGGCAAATTTTGAGTAGGGATAAGAACCCAGTAATTTTTCGTACACAGGGATAAAACGGGCGGTGGCATCCTGGTAGTTTTTCGCCAGTTCTTCATCTGGCTGGCGTAAAAACACCTGGCTGATGATATTGTCCATTTTGCGGCTGTATTCAGTAAACTGTGCCGCAATGAGATAAATTTCTTCCTGTGGAGTTGGGCTGCGCCAATGGTCTATGGTGATGTCATTTTTGCTTTCATGTTGAATCCGTGTGCCCTGACTAACTGATTTCCAGCCGGAAGGTAATTCAACACGCATAGTAAGGCGTAAATAGGGGTGTTTTTCGAACTGCGCAAACCAGTGGCTACTCGCCGCCAGAAAAACACCTTCTGCTGATATTAATCCAGGCGTGCTTCTGACACCACCCGCCTGTTCCTTGCCATGGGTTTCTAGCGGATGATCTATGCGCCCCTCATATTGTAAAGCAAAACTATTTAGCTGCTTTGGCAGGTGCAGTTTATACAGTCTGTAAAGTGCATTGGTGGCCGTCTTTAAAGGGGTTATTTTGACCTCAGCGGTGTTTGTTTTTAGTTGCAGGTTTACATGCAGTGAAAAAATAATTTCTCGTGCTGCGTTGGCAGGAAGCGTGATTTTATCTTCAACATAAAGATGTTGTTGTTGAGGGTTGAGGCGAACGCTTAGCTCATGTTCAACTACAAATTGAGCTTTCCTGGGTTGATCCTCTATGGGTTGATTCTTCAACTGTTGAACCGTCTGAGCCTGAATCGCCTGAGATGTACTGGCTAAAAAGGCCAAAACGCTGGTCAATAGTAAATGGATAAAAAATGGCTTCATTAGCTTATTTACGTCTGAGTTAATCAGAAACTCCCTGTTTTTTAAAATGTTGTTTTGTTAACGTAAACACCACAGGGCTTAATAATATCAGCGCTATCAGGTTAGGCAGTGCCATCAGTGCATTTAACGTATCTGCAACCAGCCAGATAAACTCCAGGTTTGCAGTAGCACCAACAGGTACTGCTAAAATCCATAACACGCGAAACGGTTTTATACCTCGTTCGCCGATTAAATATTCAACACATTTCTCACTATAAAAGCTCCATCCCAGAATAGTGGTAAAAGCAAAAATACTGAGACCGATGGTGACGATGTAACTGCCCACACCGGGCAAAGCTGATTCAAAAGCAGCAGAAGATAAACTTGCACCGGTTTCTCCCTGTGTCCAGACACCACTGGAAATTATCACTAAACCAGTAATAGAGCAGATAATCAGGGTATCAATAAACGTACCCAGCATGGCAATGCTGCCTTGTTGCACCGGATTATTGGTGGCAGCGGCTGCGTGTGCAATCGGAGCACTGCCTAAACCGGCTTCGTTGGAAAAAATTCCCCGTGCCACACCAAATCGTATTGCTGCCCATACCGCTGCACCGGCGAAACCTCCGGTAGCAGCGATGGGTGTAAAGGCATGGGTGAAAATGAGTGAGAAAGTGTGTGGCAGGGTTTCTATATTGATAATCAAAATAAATAAACCGGCAACCACGTAAGCGACAGCCATAAAGGGCACCAGTTTGCCCGCCACATTAGCAATTCTTTTAATACCGCCGATTAATACCATGGCTGCTAATATCGCCATGATGATGCCGGTAACTATGTGCGGTACAGCAAAGGTATCATTGATGACATCGGCAACAGAATTTGCCTGAATGGTATTGCCAATACCAAAACCGGCAATAGCGCCAAATATGGCAAAACAGGTACCTAACCAGGCCCAGCGTGATTTTAATCCATTTTTAATATAAAACATCGGGCCACCGATGTGGCAACCGCTGCTATCAACTTCACGGTATTTCACTGCCAATACCGCTTCCGCATATTTGGTTGCCATGCCTACCAGTGCGGTGCACCACATCCAGAATAATGCGCCGGGGCCACCGAGAAATATGGCCGTTGCCACGCCGGCAATATTACCGGTACCAATAGTCGCGGAGAGTGACGTCATCAAGGCATTAAATGGCGCGATATCGCCTTCACCTTGTTTTTTCCTACCTCGCCAGAGTAATTTGAAACTGTAACTGATGCGTCTTAGTGGCATAAACGACAGTCCGGCCATCAGGTATAAACCAGTGCCCAGTATTAGCAGTAGCATTAATGGTCCCCAAACGATGCCATTAATAGAGGAGATCAGATCAGTTAAAAATTGCATGTGATTTTATTGTTAGTGATGGTGGTAAATGGTTGTAGCTTACAGATTATTTTTTTATCTGTACGAATTCGGGTAAGCTGCTATTGAACCTGTTTTTTTCTGGAAAATTAAACAATAACATTGAAAAGGTTTTAAATGTCATTAGAAGTATTATTTGGTTGGATAGCTTCCATACTGGTTACGCTTATCCTGGTACCACAAATTATTAAAGCACTGAAAACACGACATACCGATGATATCTCCATGCAAATGTTGTTACTGTCGGTATCTGGCAATGCTTTTTGGGTTGCGCATGCGTCTATTAGCCAAAACATGCCTTTGTTAGTCGGTGCCAGTTGTATCAGCATAATGAGTATTGTGCTGATTGCTTTTAAATATAAATACGATACAAAATAATCCCGTGGATATACCTGTGTTATATAGCTTTAGACGTTGCCCATATTGTATACGGGCGCATATGGCACTGAAATACGCCGGTTTAAAAATCGAGCTGCGTGAAGTGGATTTAAAAGCCTTTCCGCCACAGTTACTAAAAATATCAACCAGCAACACGGTGCCGGTTTTGCAGTTAAGTGATGGCAGTATTATTGACGAAAGCTGGGACATAGTGAAGTGGGCATTGACACAAAATGACCCCAATAACTGGTTAGGTGAAAATAAATGCCATCTGCTGGATGCCGAAATTTTAGTTGAAAGCAACGATTACTCATTCAAAAATGATCTGGATCACTATAAATACGCTGACCGTTTTCCTGAACATGACAAACAACACTATCGTCAGGCATGTGAAGTATTCATCGCAGAGCTCGAAGCCATGCTTGGCGAAAACAACTACCTGTTAGCTAATCAAATTTCATTAGCGGATATTGCCGTATTCCCGTTCATTCGCCAGTTTTCTCTCGTTGATAAAAACGGGTTCGAGCAATCACCGCATGTTCATGTTAAGCAATGGCTTAATCATTTAATCAATACCAAATTGTTTCAACATGTGTTTCAAAAACATGAAATATGGAAAACAGGCAACACCATTGTTTACATATAATAGTGCAATCTAATAATGGTTTTTAAAATAAGCAATGCTCTGGAAAGTGAGCGAAAAATTACGCAGTCGGTAATACAGGTCATTGCGTTACTAGGTATGTATAACGCAGAGTTAGCACGTATACTGGGGCAGCAATGTGGCGATATAGGTGAATTAACTTCTGGTCGACGTTGTATTAAGAAAGGGTCTAGTGCCTGGCAAAAAGCGGCTCTTTTTATTGACACCTATAATCTGTTGTTTGATTATTTTAAAGGTGACGGCGTTGCCATGTACCACTGGATGCGGGCGCATAATAAACACTTACAGGGTACGCCGCATTTTCTTATTGTTGATGATAATAAACTACGGGTCATTCATGACTATCTTTTGCAGGCAAATAAAACACGTTGAGTTGTTATACCTTATTTAATCCACTCTCACTCTAAAATTAATCCGCATTGATGGATTATTCGTTCCATCACTGCCATTTAGCTCGCCTTTGGGGTTGATGCGAATGAAATTAATAGCAGGCACAGTTGTATCAAAACCACTAGCATCAGTTGTTGGTGTAATAAAAGATAAACCGCCATCATTTGAAAAGTCTATATCATCTATTACGCTGGCAAGGTCGATAAAGGTAAATGTTAATCCACTTGCTACGGCCCCATCAATGAAATTCACTGGATTGAGTGGTAAGCCAAAATAGAAAGTGGTACCCGGAACTACCGGATCAGAAATAATAAACGAATTTGTATCAACATAACCAAAACCTGTGTTTCCAACAGCGACAGTGTATTCCACAATAGCGCCCGGAATGGCTTTCGGGTTTGTTGCATTAACCGGATCAGATAAAACGACGCTGTTTTTACTGATGGTAATGTTTGCCGTGCCTACAATCATGTTTGTGTTTGTGGTATGCGCAACAGTGCCTTCACTGCCTTCGTTTGCAGTGATGCTTATATTCCAGAAGCCATCTGGTGTGGCAGGGATGGTATATGGAAACTCATACACTCGCGTCGCGCCTGTTGGTGTATCTACTGAAGCCATCGCTGCATTGGTGACCTGAGCGACTGGTATGGAATCAGTAATCGTTATATTCGCACTGGTAATATCTGCACTACCAAATGGATCACTAACGGTTGAGCGTATAAATACTGTGCTGCCGGGCTCGTAAGATGTAAACTGTGTAGTAGCAGGGTAGGCGGCAGAAAATACAGCAATAGAGTCAACATTAATCACAGTATTTGACTGCATTTGAAGTTGTGAATTTTGAGCAGAGCGGAATGTTCGCAACCTTACATCTCCACCAGAAACGTTAGTTATTACAAGCCTTACAAAATCGCCAACAGCAAAATTTGTATCAGAGGCGAGTGCAATCGAAAAAATTATTAACTGCATGTTGTTAGCATTCCAGGTCTGGGTATTCGAGCCCAGGCTTGCACCGGTTACACCATTAAATACCTCAATTTGCACTGTTCGCGCACCACTGTTATTTGGTATGCGCCTCAACCAGAGTTGTGCATCAATTATTGTTCCACCTGTGATGGTAAATGGTGCCTGAAATGTAATACCTTGATCTACCGTGATACTTGAGCCAACGCCAAAAGTAACTGCTGTATTATCTGCGTTAGAAGTAGGCCCCGACCGTGTCAAATCAGGTGTTACATCCAACGTATCAAGATAAAGTGGTTTTACACCACTTATAGGTGGGTTTAAGCTTACCGTGAGACTGGCAGTCTCATAATTTGTTACATCTGTTCCATTAATCGTTACAATAACTTGCGCATTATTAACTGTTGTACCCCCGGTAGGCAACTGTATACCACCGGCTATGACAGGGCCAATCACCACAGTCTGCGATGCACCCGCCGGGTAATTTTGCTCAAGTCCTGAAATATCATGTCCCTGGTCATCGGATGTATTTCCAGGGCTAATAACAAAAGCCTGTGCATTCGGATTCGATACCGTATAACAGTAGAAAACAATAGTTCCTGGAGTCACCGTTAAACTATCAAGTGAGTCACTACAGGTGGCGTTAGTACTAACAAATTTGTCAAAGTTTACGGTTTGAATGGTTAGTGGATAATCTTCCACCTCACCATCAGACATTGCGCTGCCAGTAGTAAAAAGCGACAGGCCGAGGTCGCTTGAAAAACGAATACGAGCATAGCTATTGCCAGCAACCAGTCCAGAAATGGAGGGCCAGTTCAATGCTACGGTAGCGCCCGTGGTGCCATTAGCGATATTGGTCTGCGTGCCTTCACCAGATTCAAATAAGCCATTTCGATTAAAGTCTATCCAGCCAACAAGGCGGGCGGAACGACCTGAGTTATTGCTTACATTCACATTTACGCTATAGGATGTTGCACTGGTGATCAGTGCAGGAAAACTGCTTACACCGTCTTCATCATCAGCATTGTTCAAATCATCGCCATCTGCATTTATGGTGGGGATGCCGGTAATCTCAT
Source organism: Gammaproteobacteria bacterium (assembly GCA_022712755.1). Taxonomy (GTDB): domain Bacteria; phylum Pseudomonadota; class Gammaproteobacteria; order SZUA-229; family SZUA-229. The sequence goes on along the minus strand of JAFLJY010000311.1, from coordinate 3,386 downwards.
TATCCGGCACAGTTGCACCCATAAAAATAGAGCTATCAATGCCATGACTGGGACCACCATTACTGGTTAAGGTGCGGTAACTGTCAGGTGCATCTCCAAAGTCAAAGCCGGAAAATGCGCCGGTACTGAATAATGGGTGAATAAAAGCCACGGAATCCCAGGCGCGGTCAGCAGAATCTGCTACCACAATTTTCACATGATAGCTTTGCCCGGGAACAACACTAATAGGTTGAAATAGCGTATTGGTGAAACCGTCCATTTCGAGATTGGCATTGGTTAATGCTACTGTTGCATTACCACCCAATGGATCACCATTACTGTTATCAGTATAAAACGCCGCATTTGCCAGGCTACCACAATTTACAAAGTTACCGTTTTGTCCGACCACGCCGGTATTAACCCAGTTAATTGAAGATAAATCACCGCCCGCTGTTTTGGCAAAGTTCTCTGCATTTAAAGCACCTGAAAATGCTCCGTTTATACCGGGGCCGCTGACAAATATACCAACCAGGTCATTAAAGTTACTGCACACATATTCCGGAAATTCATCCGAACCGAATTGAAACGGGATAGCCAGAGTACTGGATTGAGGAATGACATCAAACTCAATTGCCGCATACTCACCCGCAACCGTAGCACTTTCAATAGCGACCATATCAGGATCACTAGTAGTGCCATTACATAAAGTATTGCTTGCATTACGGGCAGTATTTGATGTGTTTAAGATATTGCCGTTATTAAAAGCACTGTTAGAAACGATCACCCCGTTTGGCTCACCCAGTACCGGCCCGGGACCGACTGCCGTTGCGCCATTGCTGAAAACACCCACACCTCGATTAAAGTTAGGGCAGTTTCCGGGATTAGTAATGGTTAAATTGGATATGTTAACGCCAGTACCGGTCAACGCCGCCTGCATTTGAGCCGGAGTAACACCACTGGCAACATCTGCCACATTGATTGCATAAACGGATGTGCTTAACGACAAACAGAAACAGACTAGTGCTGTTTTCATGTTTTTTTTAAGATGATATAACACGGTAATATTGTTCCAAATCAATTATTAGAAAATTTCAGGGGTTTGTTTTATTGAAATAGTGTCTTGAATACTAATGTAGCAATAAATTTAAATGTAAATTGTTCAGGTAGGTATCAGAAAAATTTAACAATGTTTACCCAGTATGCTGGAAACGATGGTTTCGTACTGAGTATAGTCTATATGGATTATCGTGTTAGATTCGTTATAACGTAATACCAGTGAGGGAAAGCTGTGTATGGCGAGATCGGCAGACAATTGTCGCTGCTGTTTGAATAATTGCTTACATTTTTCGGCGTGTAAATCGGATTCAAACTCTTTAACTTTGAGACCGATTGTAGTGGCAAGTTGCACTAAAACTGCATCATCCGAAGGATTTTTTGCCTGTAAATAATAAGCCTGCTGGATTGCAAGCAGCATTGATTTCTCATGATTTTCTACTTGCATGCCTGCAGCAATGACCGCACGACAGGCAGGGTAAGTAGAACGGCGAGGCTGGCAGAGTTTCCAGAAATCATAATTAAATTCTGTACCGGGAATTTCCTGTTGAATTCGTCGCCAGGTGCGTTGGATGGTTTGTTGCATCATAACCGGCATTGGCTGCTCAGTATCCGCTGCAAGCCCACCTAAAACAGTTTGAATATTTACTTTGCCTGCTAATGCGTCCTGCACCTGAAGCCATACGCGACGAAAACCCCAGCACCAACTGCACATTGGGTCGTGTACATAGTATAAAGTGGGTTGTGATGGTTTCATTTTTGTCTGGTATCTTGACGCGAAATATGAAAAATTCAACTTATCTTGAAGAACAATTGCAATGAATCTTAGCAGTAATTAAACCAGTAAAAGCAGTTAGATCACGTGAGCCTACGTTACCTTCTATGCAGCAGACTGTAAAACACCAGAGTATTTTTACAGATAGCGTCTAACCCGATAATGCTGAACCTGTATAATGCCCCATATATTAAAACCGTTGGAGAATATTGTGCAGTCTGGTCCTAGAGAAATCGTTACCCCCTTTCGTCCTATTCCACTGGATGTGCCTGAAGGTATGGCACAAAATGAATTTTTTAATAGTACTGAAAATTTAAACGATTTAATGAATAACAACGGGTTGTTAAAAAACCCGGAAGATTTATTGATGTATCGTAAAGCGCTGGGGCACAGTAACGAGTTTGATACCTCAATTATTTATAACACCTCTAATTCAATACTTGATCCGTTGGGCAGGCCCGTCCGCCGCACACAGGTTCCAGAGCAAACCAAAAAATCCTGGAACCGGATGAATCAGATCATTATTGATTTTATGATTGAACAATACCCTGACCCTGATGAAGCGTTAATACTTGCCGGTGAGGCTAGCCTCGATGCCACCTGGCCATTAACATCGCCTGGCGTACCCAGTATTCGTATGTTGCATAATCATTTTATTGTATTTGATAAAAAAACCTTACGTGAAGCAGCATTTGCAGAAACGGATAACCCGAACCTCACTGATGGTGGTCAACACAGTTTATTTCAGGCCTATATGCGTGATGTTTACAGTGATTTTTTCTCATCGCTGGACTTTTCGATTTTAAAACAAACCAGCAAAGGCTCGTCAAAAATTGAATTAACAGGTTATCCGCAAGGTTTACCAAGCTGGAAAGTTGAGGGCGGTGCTGATGCGCTGAGAGATATTCGTTTTTGGCAAGAATACGATCAAATTTTGAAGGGTTTTATTGATTTTTACCGCGCCTTTTTTACCCAGGTATCCACACGTAATGCACCGGTGCCGGAAAGTTCATATTTTCCTGAGCAAATTGAAAGTATTCTGTTGTTTAATAACGATTTTATGGCATCAGCAAAAAAGGTGAGAGATCAATGTGTCACCGACGCAAAATACGCCAATGCTATTCGGTGGCAACCTGCTTTCAAACAACTGATTTACCGCAATGATGAAGGTGATTTAATTGTCACCATTAGTCAGAACTCAATTGGTAACGCCATTACAGAGTTACTGGGTGTGGTGGTTAAGCGTGTTCCAGATGCAAAAGCGTATGAAAAAGCAGAACCCGCACTAATCGAGAAGTTACTGGAGGTTAGAAGCCGTTTGATAAAGGCAGATTTGGGTGAGGGAATAAAAACACCTTATTGGTCGGCTTAGATGCATAAGCCCGTATTATATCTAACAGGTAGCTAGCTTTGCAATGGCTGTTTTCGACACATAGCAGACATTAGAAGACTTTAAAACATTTCACCGCAGAGACGCAGAGTCGCGGAGAAAAACAAATCTATGTTTGCAACAACGTAGGTCGGACAATGCCCACCCATTAAAATATTTTTCTCTGCGCCTCCGCGTCTCTGCGGTGAA
>JAFLJY010000034.1 GCA_022712755.1 Gammaproteobacteria bacterium | reverse complement strand
TTCAAGGCAGCTGAATGTAACAAACGCATAGAAAAAAAGATGAATAAAAAGAATGAAACTAAATGGAGAAAATGACAGATCTCCTAAAACGTTTAAAAGATATTCGACGATTCCAATCGTTATTATCAGACTGATATGCGATAGTGTCTGCCAATTGATCCTTCGGGAAAGATGTAGTGTTGAACAAACAAGAATGAATAAATACGTCAGATAAATATGATACGACTGACCAACACCCGCCATCAGCAAAGGAGCAAAGGCACCACCTAAAATGGCAAGATGGAAATCTTTATCGGTTGTATTAATGACGGTGCTGACCAGTTCATCCCATTGTGTTAAAAAACGGTCAATGGGTTTAACCGGTAAAGTATATTTTTCTGCGCCGGGTATATGCAACGTGCCCGGTTTCGATCCTATATTAATTGAAGCAAAATCATAATGAATTGGTGGTCGACCGCTGCAGAAAATTTGATTATTTTTTAAATCAATATCATTCACTTCTGCATGGTAAATACGTGCTTTGGCAAATTGTGCTAATGGCCGCAAATCAATGTGTGCTTCGTCATAACAATAATGTCCCGCAATATAGCCGGGTAACATGCCGGAATAAGGCGTGTGTAAATCACGGGTAATTAAGGTGAGCCGTAAACCCGGTATCGGGTGCATGGCAAAATATTTCAGCACAGACAGGTGGCTGTGTCCGCCACCAATGAGAACAAGATCTTTAATAACCGGTATTGTGTTGGTGTTATTCATACAGACAGAATGTTTAACCCTGTTTTTATTATTATGAAGTCTCCTAGCTTACACGTTGAGCAAGCTGTATTACAGTGGAGTAATGTAAATTTAACCTGACGAGGTTTAAGGTTATCGAATGATAATGTTGCGACACAATCTCGTTTGCGATAGTGTAGCTAGTTCTACATAAGAGCAGAGGGAGTGCAGAAGAAAAATGACGGAGTCATTTTCACAACGTTATCAATTTTTTGATCAGCACCCGGAACTTGCCGATTTTCGTGCAGATATAATCCAGGGTCTGTCTGCGCCTGAGCCTTATATCCTGCCAAAATATTTTTACGATGAAGCCGGTTCGCGTTTGTTTGAAAAAATTTGCAGTACGCAGGAGTATTACCCAACACGTACCGAAGTTAACATCATCCGCGACAATATAAATGATATTGTTGATGTCCTGGGTAGAGACTGTTTGCTTATTGAGCCAGGCAGTGGCGATAGTTATAAAGTCCGTTTGTTACTGGACGCTCTCAGGCCGATTGCTTATTTACCTATTGATATTTCAAAGCGCTACCTGCAGGATGAAGCACAAAAACTTGCCGCAGAGTTTACCTGGTTAAACGTGCATGCTGTGTGTGCAGATTTTACCGGCAAACTGGAATTACCCTACCATGTCACAGCTACTAATAAAGTGGCTTTTTTTCCCGGTTCAACCATAGGCAATTTTTTACCGCAGCAGGCTGTTACCGTGTTGGAAGAAATCAGGAAAATGGTTGGCACGGATGGTGGCCTTTTAATTGGTGTGGATTTGCAGAAAGAGTCAAGCATTTTAAACGCCGCTTATAATGATAAAGAAGGTTACACCGAACAGTTTAATAAAAACTTGCTGGTTCGAATAAACCGGAAGCTAGGTGCGAACTTTAATGTTAAACAGTTTAAACACCTGGCTTTTTTTAACAAAGAAAAACACCGCATTGAAATGCATCTGGTTAGTTTGCGGAAACAGGTGGTTCATATTGATAACCATATTTTTCAATTTGAAAAAGATCAGTCTATCCTTACCGAGTATTCGCATAAATACACGGTAGAACATTTTGAAAAACTGGCTGAGCAAGCTGGTTTTCAACGTGTAAAAGCATGGCTGGATAAAGATCGTTTATTTAGTGTGCATTATCTTGTCAGTTGCTGATATACAGGTTGATATTACGGGCTGATACTACAGGAGTTAAAAACTATGTCTTTGATGAAATCGTTATTATTTATATTTTTTCTTTTTGCACAGGTAAACCTTTATGCCCGGGCTGATAATCCAACCAGGGATTTTGTTTTTACCGCCATCCCTGACCAGGATGAAACGAAACTGCAGGAACGTTTTGGCAAGGTTGCGGCTTATCTTGAAAAGCAATTAGGTGTAAACGTTAAATATATTCCGGTTAAATCTTATGCTGCTGCAATTTCTGCGTTTCGAAATAATCAGGTGCAACTGGCATGGTTCGGTGGTCTGTCCGGGGTTAAGGCGAGAGATTTGGTCAGCGGTTCTGAAGCACTGGCGCAGGGTATTGAAGACCAACAGTTTGAAACCTATTTTATTGCAAACACAGCAACCGGTTTACAACGCTCAGAAACCTTTCCTGAGGGTATTCGTGACAAAGTATTTACTTTTGGCTCCAAGGGTTCAACCTCGGGTCGTTTGATGCCTGAATATTATGTGCGTAAGCATTTTAAATCTTCGCCAAAAGAGGTTTTCGCACGAGTTGGTTTTAGTGGCGATCACAGTCGCACCATTGCACTGGTTCAGTCGGGTGCGTATGAAGTTGGTGCGGTTAATTTTAAAGTTTGGCAGAGTGAACAGCAGCAGGGCAAGATTGACAATAAAAAAGTGTCTGTTATATGGAAAACACCAACTTATCCCGACTACCAGTGGAGTGTACGCGGCGATGTTGATAATACCTGGGGCAACGGATTTAAGGAAAAAATTCGTCTAGCCTTGCTCGCGATGAATGATGCCGATTTGTTAGCCGCTTTTCCACGCAGTGGTTTTATTGCTGCCAGCAATGAGGACTACCGACCGATTAAAAATGTGGCAAAAGAAATTGGTCTTATTGATTAGATGCTGCTTTGCTTCCCGGAATGAGGGATGCAGTCATGTCATTTTCCTTCGAGCTGAATTCCGCAACACTGCGTTATAAGGACATTGATGTCTTAAGCAATATCGACCTGTCAATCAATCCCGGTGAGCATGTAGCATTGCTTGGCAAAAGTGGAGCAGGTAAGTCGACGCTGTTAACCACCTTATACCAGCAGCAGCAAACGTATTGTGCGCTGGTGCCGCAGAATGTTGCTCTGGTTGAAGCATTAAGCGTTTATCACAATGTGTATATGGGGCAGCTTAATCAGCACAATACATTAACTAACCTGTTAAACCTGCTTTGGCCTCAGCGAAAACCGGTAGCGGAAGTCAGGCAACTTCTTAAATTACTTGAACTGGATGAAGTGATTTTTAAAGCTACTGGTGAATTGTCCGGTGGCCAAAAGCAACGGGTCGCTATTGCAAGAGCAATGTTTCAGGGCAATCAGGTATTGCTAGGTGATGAACCTATTTCTGCACTGGATTCGGTTTTAGCAGAAAAAGTTATGCAGTTACTTCATGCTCAGCATAAAACCGTGGTATTGGCAATGCATGACGTTGACATGGCTTTGTGTTTTGCTGACCGCATAGTGGGTCTTAAAAATGGTGCCATCGCCATAGATCAACCGGCAAAGAATTTGTCCGCAGATGATTTACAATTTTTATACCTGTCATGAACAAACCTGCGCTGTTTGTTTATCATCGATCACGCGCAGTAAAAACCAGTCTGCTATTTATTTTTATTGCACTGGTATGTGTTTTATTTTCAGATATTGCTATCACCACACTGCATCCGTGGCAGGAGATGAAACGCCTTGCCGGTGGACTGTTAAGCCCTGACTTTAGTGATGTCAGAAATATAGCCCATGCCTTAATGCAAACCCTGGCATTCGCCTTTTTAGGGGTAAGCATTGGTGCTGTTTTTGGTTTTGTTCTGGCACTGGTTTTTGATTATCGCCTGGTCCATATGAGCTGCGCGGTTTTGCGTTCTGTTCACGAACTGTTCTGGGCGTTAATCTTTTTACAGTTTTTTGGTCTGCACCCATTAACTGGCGTGCTTGCCATTGCCATTCCGTTTTCCGCTATCTGCGCCAAAGTTTATGCAGAAATTCTGGAGGAGGCGGATCGTTCACCCTACAATGCTTTGCCCTCAGGAAGCGGGTCGGTTAGCCGTTTTTTTTATGCGCGACTACCGCTTGTCTGGGTTCACTTTAAAACCTATACGCAATACCGGCTTGAATGCGGCTTACGTACCAGTACCGTATTGGGTTTTATCGGCCTGCCAACGCTGGGTTTTTATCTCGAAGTGTTTTTTAAGCAGGGTTTGTACTCGCAGGCAGCGGCACTGTTATTTACTTTTTATATTCTAATTGCAAGCATACGCTGGTGGTTGCGGCCTCGTTTGATACTGGTTTATCTTATCGCTTCGCTTTATTTATTGTTACCGGATGCCGTCAGTATTGACTGGAGTAATGTAAAACGCTTTTTTAGTGAAGACATAATTCCCTATCCTGTTCGCATGGCAGAGGACAGTTATTCTGCGATGCAAGGTTTGTTAACCTGGTTGCACGAATTATTCTGGACGCAGGCATTCGATGGCATTATTCAAACCCTGGTATTAACGCAAATAGCGCTGGTATTAAGCGGCATGCTGGCACTGATGTTATTTCCGCTCATTACTAGCCATTTCCAGGGTTATGTCGGGCAAAAACTGGGACATGGTTTTCTGGTGATCTTACGTTCTACTCCCGAGTATCTGCTGGCTTATATTTTTCTTCAATTATGGGGACCGTCCATGTTGCCGGCGGTGATTGCATTGATGTTGCACAATGGTGCCATCATCGGGCATTTGTGTGGGCGTTATGCCAATGCGATTGTTTTGCCAAATAATCCAGCTAAAGGTTTAAACCTTTTTGCCTGGGAAATCGTGCCTCGAATCTACCCGCAGTTTCTGGCCTTTCTGTTTTATCGTTGGGAAATTATCTTTCGAGAAACCGCCATTCTCGGCATGTTAGGTATTTATACACTGGGTTTTTATGTGGACAGCGCCTTTGAAGAAATTCGTTTTGACCGTGCCATAGTATTGATTGCCATCACCGCATTAATAAATATTGGTATTGATAGTTTGTCTCGTCGTATTCGACGTTATTTACGATTAAAAACAGTTGTTCAGTGTAGCTGACTGCGTTGTTGTAGTGTATGCAACGATTATTTTGTAAAATTTTTTTACAGTATTTTTTTGTCGTATCTATATGAAAATATTAAACAATATTAATTTTTAAGCATTTCAGTGTATTTTGATAAGCTAAAGTTGAAAAAGCGGAGAATTTGTAAGTCGATGAAAAATAAGTTAATTTTATGTTTTAAAGAAACAATACAGGACATATTTGTCGGTGTTTTTTACATAAAAGCCAGTTTTTTATTAATAATGGTGAAAAGGGTTCTATCTAGAAATCTAAGTGTATGTAATATAATGGTTTATTAATATTGGCATTTTTATTGCTTAATATAAAAAATCAAAGCTGGATCTAGACAATGTTTTTTAATTGAGAAAAGGAAATAAAAATGAAATCAACTAAATATTTAAGCATGCTGGGTTTTTTATGTGTTGCCAGTTACGCAATAAGTGCACAGGCAGTGACGTTGAGTTTCAACTGTATAACTAATACTTCAGCTACTGATTGTGGTATCGGCGAGGCTCAACTAACTGTTGATGTTAGCGATGCTGGAAGTAATACCGTTCTTTTTGAGTTTTTTAATACTGGATCAGATCAATCAACAATTGCAGAGATCTATTTTGATAATGGCAGCTCTTTGTTTGAGGTGGCATCAATTGATAAAGCGGGCAAAGTACCATCGCAGGGTGTCAGCTTTTCAGTAGGTGCGACTCCGCCTAATCTTCCAGGTGGCAATGGTATATCCTTTAGTGCTGATTTTTCAATGCAAGCCGATAACCCGGCACCTCAATGGGGTGTAAATTTTGGTGAATCTGTTGGCATTACCTTCACACTAGCGAGTGCAAAAACATTTGCTGATGTGATTGATGAATTAACAACAGGACATTTAAGAATGGGCCTACATGTAACTAACTTTACAAGTGGTGGCAGTGATAGTTTTGTTAATAACCCGGTGCCCATTCCTGCAGCAGTCTGGTTGTTCGGTTCAGGTCTACTGGGCTTAGTTGGAATAGCACGTCGTCGCCGTTAAGTGCATTACTTTAAATTAAAAAAACGGCCCCAAATTGGAGTCGTTTTTTTTGCAAGAAATTAAGCGAGTGCTACCCTGTTTGGCAACTGATTACTGTTTTAAGGGGTCGAAGCCGAATGGCGCTTACTTAAGGTGTTCCAGGTTATTTTTTTACTAACCAGTCTGGCATGAGTGTGTTTAGTAATGTAGGTTGGCGCTGAGGCACGAAGCCCAACAGGCCGGCTGATTCTAGCTTCATTGTTGGGCTTCGTGCCTCAGCGCCAACCTACGAAGAACCTGCTTTTGTGTTTATCTTTTGCTTAAGTAAGTGACATTCGGGTCGAAGCTCTTAATGATTACTGGTATGTAAAAGTTATCAAGAAAATCCGTATTTTTTGATTGGTAAACCGTTATTAAATGTTACAATTAGCCGATGTTAAATATGATGCCATGTTGACATTGAGTACTATTTTTCTTTATACATCTTTTACTTTCGATGAGCTGTATCCACACTACAATGCTTGTTACGTAGCTAAATTATTCTGATAAACATTTTTTAATTGCAGCAGAAATTTTTTCCTGCGTGTATGGTTTGCTAATAAACTCTCCGGCACCTGATTTCTGAGCATCTTTCACATCTTTGTTTTCGGAAAAACCACTAACGATAACGGCTTTTTGATCAGGCTTAAATTTAACTATTTCAAGATAGGTATCAAGGCCGCTCATGCCGGGTGCCATAATCATGTCCAGTAAGAGGAGGTTGGCTTCATTGTTTTGCAGATATTTAACTGCGGCTTCGCCGGAACTGACTGATGTGACTCTGTAATTCAGTAACATCAGCATTTCTGATGCAATGTCTCTTTGTGTTGCGTCATCATCTACAACCAGTATTGTTTCACCATGGCCCATTTGCTGTTCTATAGACTGTTGTTCTGCGGGTTCTTCATCACTTATTTCAGTGACTGGAAAATAAAGACTAAAACGTGTGGATGAATCGTCACATGAAACGGTGACATGTCCATTATGTTCATGAACCGTGTTCCAGACAATTGCTAATCCCAGGCCGGTTCCGCTTCTGCCCATTACTTTTTTTGTATAGAAAGGCTCAAAAATTCTATCCAGGTCATTTTCAGAAATACCTTTGCCTGAGTCAATCACTTCAAGCACGGTATAAGTGCCAATGACCAAGCTCGGTATTTTGCTATCATTTTTAATTGTTTCAGTACGACTGCAGATGGTGATAATGCCTTCGGTTGCGATTGATTCTGCGCTGTTGATTATCAGGTTCATCAGGCTTTTAAATACATGGGTATATGAGCACAGAATATTTTGTATTTTCTGATCCAGCTCTGTATTAATGTGGATACCTGGATATAGTGAACATAGTTTTTTTGCTTCAGCTGATTCAAGATACTCATTGATAATGGTATTTAGATTATGAGATTTTTTTGTACTTGCGACACCTCTGGCGACAGTTAATAAATCTGAAACAACTTCAGCTGCACGGTTGCCAGAGTTTAAAATTGCATTTAATGGTTTTCGCAGTTCACTGTCCTGTGGAAGTTTCCTGAGTAATAGCTCAGGGTAATTTATGATGCCAGAGAGGATGTTATTTAAATCATGAGCGACACCGCCAGCCATCAAACCAACGGCTTCCATTTTTTGAGACTGATCCAGTTTTTTGGCAATGGCTTCTTTTTCGGTTTCTGCATTTATCCGGTGTTCAATTTCCAGCTCTAATTTTTTCTTTTCAGTATCCAGTTCCTTGTTTACTTTTTCTGTCTGCTCGATGGTGAGTACCATCTTTTCAACCAGTATGGCTGCAGTAAAAGCGACAACAATATTAAGAAACATAAAATTAACGGAGAGAATAAACCATCCCTCTAAGCGACCGATCTCTGCTGGCCCCCATGCGACGATATTATTACTGATTAACGCTGCCGTTAGGGCAAGCATTAATACATTGCCAACAAGAGCGACAATAGATGCTTTCATGTTCAATAAAATTGAAGCGATTATCGGGATACTGAAAAACCACATTATCGAGTAACTGGCATCTACATTAAATAGCAATGAGAACGAAATCAGATAAAACATGAACAGGATAAAGTAAACTCTGAATTTAAAGCTGAATCTATTTGAGAGATGAATAAACACGATTGATGCATAAGCGATGGTATCGACAATGGCTAAAACCCATATCTGGTTTGCAATAGCCAGGTAGACGCTGGGTACATAAGCGATAAATCCAAAGACCACAAAGATCGCATACATCGTACTGACAATGTGTTCGCGCCAATATTGCAGACTCTCTGCTTTACCTGAAGGATTAAACAGGATCTTAAAATACGATATTAAATGAATGAGTTTAAGCTTGTCCTGGTCAGCCATTTGAATTAATCCTGAGTCGCTTATGATTTTAAATTAAATATTGTAGCTAAAATCCAAAAAAACAGAGTATGAGTATTCTGACGGGCAGTGTCCAATCTACGCTATTGAGCAAATTATGAACTCTAATTATGTTGATTAACAGCTGAAGGTCATGCAAGCATAACGATGGTATTCTGCTGATTGACTTTGCCCTGCCAGAGAGGGGTGTAAATCATGTTAAGGCGTTGCTGTTAGCGGTAACACATCTTGTGTCAGGTGGTTCATTGACAGTTCATTGTCTTGTTTTCGCAATTGATATATCAGTGCATAGGCCAGCACATTTTTTACATACTCACGGGTCTCGTAAAACGGGATGGTTTCAATCCAGATATCTGCGGGTAACGCCCCAGTTTCTGGCAGCCATTTTTTTACCCGATGAGGACCGGCGTTATAGGCGGCCAGCGCTATGGCATAATTTCCATCAAACTGCGTTAAAAGCTTCTGATAGTAATAGGAGCCATATTTTAAATTTGTTACTGGATCATACAGGCTGTTACTACCGCGCCAGTCTTCATTAAAATGTTTGGCTATCTGTCGTCCTGTTTGCGGCATGATTTGCATCAGACCGCGTGCACCTGCAGGAGAGAGTGCCTTCTCATTAAATGCGCTTTCTCGACGTATTAAGCCGAATAGTATGACGGGGTTAAGGTTTTGTTGTTTTGAATTTTCATGTATTTTGTCGGTGAAGCTGAGCGGAAAACGCACTTCAATATCATCCCAGTGTTTTGCTTTGGCAATGGTGAAGATAGCAATCTCATCCCATTGCCATTGCTGTGCTAATTTTGCTGCAGTAATAAATTCTTTTTTGGTTAACTGGCGTGATGCGTGCCACCATTGCAGTTTTGCCTCTGTTATTCTATTCAGCATTATCAGCTCATAAGCAACGCGGTATTCCTGGCGGTTTTTAAGCTCGGCAATTTCTTCAGCAGATATGAGTACTGGATTGTCGGATAACTGATATAAATTATTTACTCTGTCAGCAGCAAGATAGCCATAATAGCTTCGCCTGGAAGAAAGCTCGGTTAAGATTATTTGTGCCTTTTCAGCTGCACCTGTTTCCAGATAAGCGCGGGCTAACCAGTATTGCCATTTTTCTTTTTTTATTTCAACCTCATTTAGTGCACGTATTGCAGTCAGCACGTTCTGCCAGTTTTGTTCAGACAGTGCCACTCGTACCCGCCATGCGCGGCTACTGTGATCGTTTGTATCTAGCTGGCTAAAGCGTTGGTAAGCACCGGCTTCTCGTTCGAAGGCTAATTTAAAGGCCAGACGTTTTTCCAGTTTGCTGGTAGATTTTTTGTCAATATTAAAAGCTTGTTTATTTACATCCCATATTTTAATGGCGTTAGTAATATCACTGTTTGCAAGTCGGTTGATGGCATGGTTAAACATCAAAGCTGACTGAGCTGTTTTTGCAAGGTCTAACAAACGCGGTAGATAACGTGATGGATTCTGATGCAGTTTAATCCATAACTGTGCAGTGGAATGATAAGCCTGAGGCATAAGGTTTTTAACATAAACAGCAAGACTGACCTTGTTGTTTTGCAGTGCGGCATCAAATCGTCGCCAGAGTAGCTTCTGAGTAAATAGACTGGATTTTTTTAACTGGGTAAACAATGGGTCGCATTCACGTGGCTGCGAGTAACCAGCAACCCATAATTTTTTTGCACCTGTGAGCGCGTTTTGTTTGTTGCCGGAATTAAATTGAGCAATGTGGTGGTAGCAAGCCAGTTTTGTTTCTTTACTGGTACTGTAATTTTGCAAAAAAAGTGGCCACTTCTCGTGTTTTGCCAGATGGTATAACCATTTACGTTTTAATTTTTTGGCATAACGAGAAGACTTGTGTTGTTCCAGAAATTCTTTTATTTGTGTTTCATCATTCAGATGTCTTTTTAGCCACTGGTATTGCAGATAGGGGTGCAAGGGATAATCTTTTAACTGATCTGCAAGTAAAAAATATTCTGTATTCTGATCTTTCTTTATTGCCGTTTCGGCCTGTAGAAATAATTGTCGAAGTGACTTTAGTTCTTTGTCTGAAAAAGTTTTCGTTTGAGTGATGTAAATGTCTTCTTTAGCTTGATTACTGATAATGGCATCTGGAAAAAGTTGTGGCAGGTCATCACTATTGACCATGTCAGGGCTGGTTTTTGCCACAATCAGATCGTTCTGTTTGCTGGCTGTATCCTGTATTTTGCCAAAGCGATGAGATGATGACTGGGGCGACGATTGAGTTGCTGTTGAATTATCGAAGGAGTTAGCGTTGGTTTCGTTTGTGTTTTGACTTAAAGCATCTGAAGAAACAAGCAGCAGCGCTAAAAAGAATAGAAGAAGGTTTTTTTTCATACTAGTCATATGAGTCACATCATGTGATAGTTGCATGAAACAGGTAAAACCGATATTTTAGTAGAGAGCTTTGCACGAAGCATCTTTGCCTTGCTGCAGCTAAAACCCTACATCGTGTAAAGTTCTCTAATAATCTGGTTTATTTAGTTGCATTTATTGTTAGTTATTTAGATACAGTTTAGCTTAGGCGGTTGGATTAGTCTGTTAATTGTTTGTTTAAATGGAAAGCTCATTGTCAATTCTGGCGAATACCTTAGCCGTTACCATCAACATATACCCAGCGATTTTCAAATCGTGTGAATCGACTGATTTCATGTAAACGACTGGCTTTACCGTTAATTTTATTACGGGCAATAAATTCGACTTTTCCTGTTTTATCATCGGCATTGCCAGCTTCTGTATTTTTTATTTTAAGCCCCAGCCACTTTGTGTTTTTATTTAAATGAATGGTTTTCGGGCAGTTGTCGGGGTGCCAACTGTGGCGCAAATAGTCTTCGTTAAGCAGCACAAACGCCGTGTATCGTGAGCGCATCAATGCTTCTGCGGTTGCTGCTTCCCTGGTTTGCTCAACATAGGGTTGGCAGCAGCTTTTAAACGGGTTGCCGCTTTCGCAAGGGCATAACTCAGTACTTTTTTTATTGTCTTTCATCTGTGTTTATTAGCGTTTATACGCGGAAAATGCTTATCAGTCATAAAAAATACTTATCCAAACATACAATAACCATAGCACTGATTATTGCCTATTTTATAGAGAAAATTGCACGAAACATGTAAGATACGCACTCCAGCTATAAGAGCCATTTTAATGGTGTGCTTATAAAAAATATTTATTCAGATAAGTTATTGATTTTGTTGTCGCTTTTAATCGTTAAGTTTAATCGCTATATAATCATTAAGTTTCTGGGCTTTCAAACTGACAGAAATCCTTCGGAGGAATAAGATGTCGGACATAGTTGCAACAAATCAGACGATTCTGGTTGTTGGCGGTGGCATTAGCGGCATGACTGCTGCGTTAGAAGCTGCTGAAGTCGGCAAACAGGTTATTGTTATTGAAAAGACACCCTCTGTTGGTGGTCGCGTAACCAAACTTTATAAATACTTTCCTAAATTGTGTTTCCCAACCTGTGGTCTGGAAATCAATCAGCGCCGTATGGCGGCGAACAAGAACATTACTGTTCTTACCATGGCAGAAGTGACTGACCTGCAGGGTGAAGCTGGTAATTACACAGCAACCATTAAAGTTAGCCCGCGTTATGTTAATGCAAACTGTACGGCCTGTGGTGCCTGTGCTGATGTTGTAGAAGCCGAGTTTGATGATGAGCATAACTACAACATGAACAAACACAAAGGCGCTTATCTGCCACACAACATGGCAATGCCAAAACGTTATGTATTAGAGCCAGGTATGATCGGTACTGATGATGCACAGAAAGCCAAAGATGCCTGTAAGGTCGATGCCATTGATCTGGATATGCAGGAAGAAACCATTGAATTAAAAGCCGGTGCCGTTATCTGGGCAACGGGCTGGCGTCCGTACGATGCAGCGAAAATTCAACCTTACGGTTATGACCGTATCGACAATGTGATCACCAGTGTTGAGTTCGAACGTTTAATGGATCCGTTTGGTCCTACCGGCGGCAAGTTGGTGCGTCCTTCAGACGGTAAAGAAGCCAAAAACGTGGCTTTCATACAATGTGCCGGTTCACGTGATATTAATCACCTGAAACACTGCTCGCGCATTTGCTGCATGGCTTCACTGAAACAATCCACTTATGTCTCTGAGAAATTTGGAGATGATGCAAATGTCTCTATCTATTACATCGACATTCGTGCCATCGACCGTTTTGATAATTTCTATCAAAAAGTCCAGGACGATAAAAACGTTACCTTTATCAAATCGAAAGTGGCCAACATTGTTGAAAACAAGGAAAACGGTAATCCAGTATTAAATGGTGTCGATACCGAAGGTTATGAGCGTTACGCTAACGAACATGATCTGGTGGTTCTGGCTATCGGTATGGAGCCAAGTGTTGATAAAGATACTTTCCCAATTGAAATTAAAGTGAACGACGAAGGTTTCATTGAACAGGATGAAGCTAACGGCGGCGTATTTGCTGCGGGTTGTTCATCGGATGCACTGGACGTTAACCGTGCAGTACAAAATGCAACAGCTTCTGCATTAAGAGCCATTCAGGTTGTTAATCGTGTAGCACAGGCGGAGGGCTAATATTATGGCTGATGAAATGAAAATTGGCGCTTATATCTGTAAAGGTTGTGGCATTGGCGAGCGTTTAGATGCCGGTCAGTTAGAAATGACTGCAACCCGTGATGGTAAAGCCAAGGTCTGCCAGCAGCATGACTTCTTATGTTCCGAAGCGGGCGTAAAAATGATACAGGACGATATTGATAACGAAGGTGTTAACCACGTTGTTATTGCAGCCTGCTCACGCCGTGCCAAGACCGAAGCGTTTAACTTTGAAAATGTGACCCTGTCTCGTGCCAACCTGCGAGAAGGTGTTATCTGGGTTCGTCCTGATACCGACGATCAGCAGGAAACTACGCAGGAAATGGCAGACGATTATATCCGTATGGCCTGTGCTGAGTCTAAATTCATGCACATTCCAGCCTCAAGTGGTCAGCAGAGCGTTAACAAAAACATTCTGATTGCCGGTGGTGGTGTTTCCGGTATGACAGCTGCAATCGAAGCGTCTAAAGCCGGTTACCCCTGTACTATTGTTGAGAAAACGGCTGCTTTAGGTGGCGCAACCGCACAGCTTTATAAAAAGATTCCGACTAAAGCACCTTATACTGATCCAGAAGATAACGGTGTAGCTGAACTGATTGCGGCAGTTGAAGCCGATAGCAATATTACAGTTTGTTTAAATTCAACCCTGACCAAAACCGCTGGTGCGCCAGGTCGTTTCGAAGCTGATATCAG
This sequence comes from Gammaproteobacteria bacterium, assembly GCA_022712755.1. Taxonomy (GTDB): domain Bacteria; phylum Pseudomonadota; class Gammaproteobacteria; order SZUA-229; family SZUA-229. The sequence goes on along the minus strand of JAFLJY010000034.1, from coordinate 5,651 downwards.
CACAGAAAGCGGCAGCACTGAAACAAAACCGTTTGGTGCTATTGTGCAGGCATCTGGATTTACACCTTATGATGCAAACCAGTTACCTGAGTTTTCTTACGGTAAAAACAAAGACGTTGTGACACAGGCTGAGCTGGAAGCTTTAGCTATCACAGCCAATGGCGGTGCTATTAAACGTCCTTCTGACGGTAAAGAAGTACAAAGTGTTTTGTTCATTCAATGTGCGGGTCAACGCAGCAAAAAAGAAGGTCATCTGGAACATTGTTCAGGTTACTGCTGTAATGCTTCTATCAAACAGGCAATGTACTTCAAAGATCAAAACGCGGATGTTGATACCACCGTTTTGTACACCGATTTGCGCACACCGGGTGCGGGTGGCGAGAATTTCTACCGTAGCGGTCAGAACAAAGGCATTACCTTTAGAAAAGGTGTTGCCTCTGAAGTGGCTGATGGTGCAAACCCTACCGTTAAGTTCAAAGATTTAATTCTTGATGAAGATCTTGAGCAGGAAGTAGATCTGGTGGTACTGGCAACCGGTATGGTGGCTAATGCAGGTGAGCCAACACGTGAACAAATTACTATCAGTGAAAACGAAGCCAAAGAAGCAGGCAATGAATACAAAGTTTCTGTTGAATCTATTTTGAACCTTGACTATCGTCAGGGTAAAGACGTGCCTCATATGGGCAACGGCTTTGCTGACTCGCATTTCATCTGTTTCCCATACGAAACACAGCGTACTGGTATCTATACAGCGGGTCCAACTCGCCGTCCAATGGATAGCCAGCAGGCGATGGATGATGCAATGGGTGCAGCGATGAAAGCCATTGCTGCAACTGAGAACTCCGGTTTAGGTAAAGCGGCGCATCCACGTGTCGCTGACTTAAGTTTCCCAAGCGTGCGACTGGAAGGTTGTACACAGTGTAAACGCTGTACTGTGGAATGTCCTTTCGGCGCGATTGACGAAGATGAAAGAGGTTTTCCTCAGTTTAATGAGTCACGCTGTCGACGCTGTGGTACCTGTATGGGTGCCTGTCCGGTACGTGTTATTTCATTCGAGAACTATTCAATCGATACCGTGGGTCAACAGCTTAAAGCGGTTGATATCCCAGATGAGTTTGACGAAAAACCTCGTATGTTGGTTCTGGCCTGTGAAAATGATGCTTATCCTGCGCTGGATATGGCAGCTCAAAACAAGCTGGAATACAGTGCGTTTGTTCGTGTTATTCCGGTTCGCTGTTTAGGTTCGGTAAGTTTGAGCTGGATCACCGACTCACTCAATAGCGGTTACGATGGTATTATGCTTATGGGTTGTCCGAGTGGTGATGATTATCAATGTCACTTTGTCAAAGGTTCATTGATGGCACAGGAACGTATGTCGAAAGTGGGTGATACCCTTGAGTCATTAAGTCTTGAGAAAGAACGTGTGCAGACTTTTGAAATATCGATCACTGATATTCATAAAGTACCGAAAATAATTAACGATATGGCTGATACGATCGAACAGATCGGCATGAGCCCATTCAAGTTCTAAGGAGGTTACTATGAGCGATCTAAGCAGTAAGTTAAATACTGGTATGGTTGAAAAATACCGCAATAACTTCCTTAAAGAAGTTGAAGCCAACGTAGAAGAAGGCGATTGGGTGAAGATGTGTATGCAGTGTGGTGTGTGCTCCGGCTCATGCCCACTCGGTGCGCACTGGGATCATCCGCCACAGGAATTGTTTATGATGATTCGTGCTGGCAAACGTGATGAAGTGCTGCAATCGACTTCAATGTGGATGTGTACTTCCTGTTACAACTGCATCGTACGTTGTCCACGTGAGTTACCGATTACCCATATCATGCACGGTCTGGCACATTATGCGACACGTTTAGGTATCGAGCCAAAAGGTCAGCCTACCCGTCAGTTCGCACAGTTGTTCTGGGATAACCTGGCAAAACACGGTCGTGTAAATGAGTTATGGTTAGGCGTTAACCTTTACTTTATGAACGGTATTGTAGAAGGCATTAAGGTTGCCTTAGGCATGGCTGGCATTGGTCTTGGTATGCTCAAATCAGGTCGTTTGAGTCTTAAAGAATTAATCGGTGGCCACACCGTGAAAGATAAAAAAGGCTTCCATGCAATGATCAAAAAAGCACAGGAGCTGGAAGCAGCTCGTGTTGATGGCTCTAACTAAACTTGGGGCAGGAAAAAATTATGGCTACTAAAGAATATTCATTTTACCCGGGTTGTTCCTCGCAAGAAGGCGCATCTTCTTCAAACTACCTGAAATCAGTACAGTCTATGTGTGATGTGCTGGACATTAAACTTAACGTGATTCCAGACTGGAACTGCTGCTCAGCATCTATCGGTTATTGTGGCGGTGGCGAGTTACCTCGTTTGGCATTATCTGCACGTAACATAGCTCTGTCTGAACAGCACAATGCGGGTCAGGACATTGTCGCTACCTGTGCTGCCTGCTGGTTAGCAACCAAAGAAACTCAGGAACGTCTGGATGATGATGCTGGTTTGATGGAAGAAACAAACGTTGCACTAGCAGAAGCCGGCCTTAAACTGGAAAATAAATCAAAAATTCGCCACATGGTAGAAGTGTTGATTGAAGATATCGGTTTTGAGGAAATGGGCAAACATGTCACCAAACCACTGGACGGTATTAAAATTGCCGGTTATGTAGGTTGTCAGACTAACCGTCCATTTGGTATCGAAGGTGAGTCATTCGAAAATCCTAAATACCTGGATAAGTTTATCGAAACCATGGGTGCAGAACCGGTAGAAAACTACGACAAAAAAGTATCCTGCTGTGGTGGTGCCTTAGCTTTCTCTGAACCAGAAAAATCACAGGCACTGATTAAAGACATTATTGAAGCAGCCTACGATGGTGGTGCCGATATGATCGTTACTCCTTGCCCAGTATGTCAGATGAACGTCGAAGTTTATCAGGATAAAATTAATGCCAAGTATGGTACTAAATTTAACATCCCGGTGACCTACTACAGCACACTGATGTCAGTGGCTTACGGTAAAAATGGCAAAGAATCTGGTCTTAACGGGCAGATTATTAAAGCCAAACAACTGGAAGCCATAGCAAGTAAATAATAGCAAATGTAAAAGGTCACACCGCCATCCCTGGCTCTTTGTGACATACCGTCCATCCATGGACATAAAAGCCCGACTTGTTCGGGCTTTTTTATGTTTGAATGATATGTATCAGTTTTATTAGTTGCATAAGTCTGTCTTGACGTGCATGGAAGTACTCGCCGCTCATTGGCATCCTGCCACCTCGGCATTAGTACGCCCCTGTACGTCATGTCGCGAACGCATGGATGCGTAAGAGCGACGACGTGCATGGAAGCACTAATGTCGCGAACGCATGGATGCGTAAGAGCGACCATCTGACAGACAGTGTCAGATATTGAAAGGGTGTTAACGACACATATCGGACGTTGGAAAAACTGAAAAACATTCGTCCGCGAAGAACGCAAAAGACGCGAAAAAAGCAAAGAAAATATTTTTTGTTTTTTTAGAGATATCTGAAAAAGCAATAGCATTGCTGGCTTTAGTCAATATAAACAGCAAAATTTTATTCCTGTAAACTTATTATTATTTTTTCTTTTTTCGCGTCTTTTGCGTTCTTCGCGGACTATTGCTTTTGATTTTGAATGTCCACCACCGTACTCAGTCATTCGCACGACAAGTAAATCTAACACGTTTTACCAGATTAAATCTGAGTCACTATAAGTGATTAGAGCTTTACCTTGCCGTGCAAAACTATCAAGATAAGAAAAAACAAAACCGCTGAGGTTATATGACAATAAACGTTCAATTTTTCGGTGCAGCAGGTGAAGTTACCGGCTCATGTCACCTGGTCACAGTCGGTCAAAAAAAGATATTACTTGATTGTGGTTTGGTACAGGGAGGTGGCAAAGACGAAGCGCGTAACAGAGAGCCCTTTCCATTTGACCCCGGATCTATCGACGTGGTGGTATTAAGCCATGCACACATTGACCATTCCGGTCGTTTGCCATTGTTAGTTAAAGCCGGTTTTCGCGGCACGATTTATACCCACCGTGCCTGCCGTGATCTTTGTCGCATCATGTTAAAAGACTCTGCCTTTTTAAATGAAAAAGATGTGCAATGGGAAAATAGAAAACGAGCCAGAAAAGGATTAAAAATGGTCGAAGCCATGTATACCGTTGAGGATGCAAGGCTTGCAATGAAGCAGTTTAAGGGCCTGGTCTACCAGCAAAAAAAACGCATATTACCAAACGTAACATTGCAGCTGAATGATGCCGGGCATATCCTGGGTTCTTCAATTGTAGAGCTTTGGATGGAGGATGAAGGACAGCAGCGTAAACTGGTCTTCAGTGGCGATCTGGGACGTTCAGGCATGCCTATTCTTCAAGACCCAGCAGTCATCACCGATGCTGATCTGGTTATAATGGAGAGCACCTACGGCGATCGGCAGCATCGTTCGTGGGATGAAACGCAAAATGAAATTTCACAGGTTTTGTCTACCGCGACGAAAGGCAAAGGCAATATTCTGATGCCGGCATTTGCGGTAGGGCGGACACAGGAAATACTTTATCTGTTCGCCCAATATTATAAACAGTGGAACCTCGATCGCTGGCAGATATTTCTTGATAGCCCACTGGCGATTGAAGCAACTCGTGTTTTCATGCAGCACAGTGATTTGTTCGATGAAGACATGCTGACGCTCTGGCAGAAAAACAAGCATCAATCGATACTGCCTAATTTGAATATATCGCGAACAACCAATCAATCCATGGCGCTTAACCGGATTCATTCAGGCGCTATCATCATCGCTGGCAGCGGCATGTGTAGTGGTGGTCGAATTAAACAGCATTTGAAACATAACGTCTGGCGCAGTGACTGCCATGTCATTGTTTCCGGGTTTATGGCAAGAGGTACACTGGGACGGAAACTGGTTGATGGCGCTAAAAATATTAAGCTTTGGGGCGAAACAGTGCAGGTCGCGGCGAAGATTCACACAATAGGTGGTCTGTCAGCCCATGCAGATCAAACAGGCTTGAAAAACTGGTATCGCAATTTCAATAATTGCCTGCATCTTGTGCTGGTACATGGTGAAGAACAGGCGCAGAAATGTTTAAGTGAAGTTCTGAAAACAGAGTTAAATACAAATGTTACAGTTGCGAAATATGGGCAGAAAATTGATTTAATAAAACTGTAAACGTGTAGGTTGGGGTGAATGTTTTTTTATGAACCCCAACAGTAGTGGCACATGGACGTGCCGTTATGTCCATGGATGGACGGCCATGATCGCGTTATGGCGCAAAGAGCCAGGAAGGCGGTGCGATTTACGAACCAGTAGTGGCACATGGATGTGGCGTTTACGAACCAAAGGATGGAGAGGATGGAGAGGACGAAGAATCGCTATGGTGTCCTGTTGGGGTTCGTGCCTCACCCCAACCTACCGGGCTATTGAATTAGAATGTGTCAAGAAAAATTTAGGGGGTTTTCTTGGTATAAATTTTTTGTCGAAAATAAAATTAAAGACTAAAAGGCTTATTCGGACTCGACAAAACGATTGAGTTTAAGGTTGTTTTAAAAATTTTAAAAAACAATAAAACTCATAATCGGCATCACAATCGACAAAGTAGAAATATTGCAG
>JAFLJY010000033.1 GCA_022712755.1 Gammaproteobacteria bacterium | reverse complement strand
CTGCTGCGGTTGCTGCCGGTAATGTTGAAACCAGCACTCGAATTGTTGATGTGGTATTAGGGGCTTTAGCGCAGGTATTGCCCGATCGAATCCCGGCGGCCAGCCATGGCAGCATGAATAATCTGGCCATGGGGTATGTTGGTGACGTTGACCAGCCGGCATGGGATTATTACGAAACCATCGGTGGTGGCATGGGAGCGAGCGGTGTTTCTAATGGAATTGATGCGGTGCAAACGCACATGACCAATACCTTGAATACACCAATTGAAGCGCTGGAGATGAAATACCCGGTACGCATTAATAAATATCAGATTCGGAAGGGCTCAGCGGGTAAAGGCCAGCATTGCGGTGGTGAAGGTTTATTGCGGGAATTTGAATTTTTAGCGGCCGCTCAGGTCACATTGTTGACAGAGCGGCGTATTCATCTACCCTGGGGTTTATGGGGCGGAGAATCCGGGGCAAAGGCCGCTAATTATTTGAATGCTAAACCATTGCCGGGCAAATGCAGCCTGTATGTGAAGCAGGGAGATGTATTAACCATAGTGACGGCTGGTGGCGGTGGTTATGGGAAGGCTGTGAATAGTTGGTAGGGTGGATAAGTGAAACGCATCCACCTTTGGTTAATATTCCGGTGGATGCGTTTCACTTATCCACCCTACCAACTGGTAATTCATTATTCAATAAATATGCATGGCGGTATTATCACTACCTATCAGAAAAGGCCGTATAAACTTTTAGTTATTTGTATTATTATCGCAAAATGTTTTCTTACAAGCATAAATTGATGATGAACTATGGGCTTGCGTTATTGTTGTTTTTTACGCAGTTTGTTTCCCTGGTTCACGCTACCGAACACCCTTTTCATGAGGATGATGTTGCTTGTGCCGCTTTTCTTAGCGTAGAAAACAATAAACTTTTAAACTGCGATCATCATCGCCTGTCTTTGATGATTGCTTTTGTCGTCAATAAAGAAATATTGCCAGACAACCAAACCTTATTTCCAGTCAGGCATTTTTACCAGCAACGCGCCCCTCCCATTACACTCGTTTAAATTAAACTGATATTTTAGTCCTGAGATTAGCCATGCCGTTAATTCGGTTTGATGTTGTGGTCTCAACTATTCTGTTTCACACAATTATGAGTAAAAAAATGAAGTTTTCACTAATAACGTGCGCCGTTATGGTTGCATTGTGTACGCCTGTTGCGGCACTGAGTGCTGCCGAAAATCAGGCCGAAAAAAACCAGCCGATAAGTAACGAAGCTGACAATATAAACAAGCAGCAAATCAAGTCGCTGGAGCAGCGTTTGCTGGCGGTAGAAACAAAAATCAACAGTAGCGAAAATGAGGTTGTTGCGAATAATAATAGGCAAGCGGTAATGTCTCAGCAAGGCAACAATATTTTTAATCCAGCCATCAGCGTTATTTTTGATGGTGTTTATGCCAGTTATAACAACCACCCAGAAGACTATAAGTTGCCGGGTTATGCCCTGGGTGGGGAAGCGGAACTGTCTGCATCAGGTTTTTCGCTTGGCCATTCAGAAATAATAATGAGTAGTAATGTTGATGACAAATTTTATGGGCAGCTCACACTGGCGATTGCTGAACATGATGGTGAAACCGAAATTGAACTGGAAGAAGCGTTTTTTGAAACACTGGCGTTGGGTAATGGTTTTACCCTTCGTGGTGGACGTTTTTACTCCGGCATCGGTTATTTGAATCAACAACATCAACATGCCTGGGATTTTTATGATGCACCGCTGATTTACCGTGGTCTGTTTGGTAATCAATATAGGGATGATGGTATTCGACTTTCCTATATCGCTGCTACCAATTTATTTTTAGAAGTGGGTGCAGAGGCTTTTTCAGGTAGTAAATATCCCGCTGGTGGGCAACATGATGACGTTGGTAGCTGGACAAGTTTTGTTAATTTAGGTGGTGATGTTGGTGTTAGTCATAGCTGGCAGGCAGGTTTGAGTTACTGGCAGGCAGATGATATTTCACGTGAATATGGTGGGCACGCTCATGGTGGTGCAGTAGAAACCCCGGTGTTTAAAGGTGACACGAATACAATTGGTTTAAATGCCATTTATAAGTGGGCACCGAATGGTAATTATCGCGAACAGAACTTCAAGTTACAGTTTGAATATTTTAAACGCGAAGATGAGGGTGATGTGGTATTGGAAAATAGCAATCCATTGGAAGCTAGCAGTCTAAACGGCAAACAGGATGGCTGGTATTTACAGGCAATCTGGCAATTTGCACGCGAATGGCGAGTAGGCGCACGTTATGATTCGCTGAGCAGTGATAACCGTGGCAGTGATGTTGCTGTGCTTAATGAGGCGGGTTTGGTGGCAGACGGGCATATGCCCACACGAAGTAGTGTAATGGCCGAATGGAAAGCCAGTGAGTTTAGTCGAATTCGCCTGCAATATAATTATGATGATTCTTATCAACAATCAGATCAGCAACTGTTTTTACAGTACACAATGAGTTTGGGGGCGCACGGTGCACATGCTTTTTGATAAATTGATTAATGGACAGTATCGTTACTTCCTGCTTGCTATTTGCGGCCTGTTTTTTTCAGCCAGTTCACAGGCAACGCTCAATGTTTTTGCCTGCGAGCCTGAATGGGCGGCACTGGCAAACGTACTGGGTGGAGAAAAACTGAGTATTTTTTCAGCAACCACGTCAATGCAGGATCCACATTATATTCAGGCAAGACCCAGTTTAATTGCCAAAGCAAGGCGTGCAGATTTATTAATCTGCACCGGCGCTGAGCTGGAAGCTGGCTGGCTACCACTGCTGATACGCAAGGCAGCCAATACAAAAATTCAGCCAGGCAATAGTGGCCATTTTTTTGCAGCTGACTTTGTTAGTAAACTGGGTGTTCCTGAGCAACTGGATCGTAGTCATGGCGATGTGCATGGTGAAGGCAACCCGCATATCCATACCAGCCCAAAATATATACTGCGTGTTGCGACAGAACTAAAAAAACGGCTGATTCAAATTGATGAGAGCAATCAGGATTTCTACCAGAAAAAATTCGATGCCTTTGAAAAACGCTGGTTGTTATCCATGCAAAGGTGGGAACAGCAGGCGGCCGTACTAAAAGATGTAAAAATTGTCGCGCATCATGAATACTGGGTTTATCTGAATGACTGGACGGGTATGCACTTGCTGGCAACGCTAGAACCCGTGCCCGGCGTGTCACCAGGTAGTTCTCATCTGGTTTCGTTAAAAAAACGCATAGCAAATAATGACGTGAAAATGATAATGCATGTTGCTTATGTAAATGATAGAGCGGCAACATGGTTGTCAGAACAGTCCGGCGTACCGGTGGTATCGATAGCCGCCACGGTTGATTTTCAAAATGGTGAAAGTCTGACTGCGTGGTTTGATGGTGTTATCGAAAAACTGGTTGTGGCTGCGAATAAATAAAACATGATAAATATAGACGGTTTCGCAGAAGGACTCGACATAAGCATATTACTACCCGCCTTTATAGCCGGCGTTGTGGTATTGCTAACGCATATTCCGCTCGGGCGGGAAGTTATTAAACGTGGCATTATTTTTATTGATTTAGCGATTGCACAAATTGCCGGTCTGGGAGTAATCATCGCTTTTCAATTTGGTGGTGAAATGCATGATTTCAAAGTACAGTTTGCAGCCGTGATCAGTGCTTTATTGGGGGTATGGCTTATTCATGCTTTAGAAAAAAAAGCCGGAGAACATTTAGAAGCCATAATTGGTATCTGTTTTGTGCTGGCGGCCAGTGCAAGTATTTTGCTACTGGCACATAACCCGCATGGCGGCGAGTATTTGAAAGAATTATTGGTGGGGCAGATTTTATGGGTTGACTGGTGGCAGATTATCAAAGCTGGCGTAGTCTCCGTTGCCATTGTTTTAATATGGGTCAACTTTCAGGAGAAAATAGGGCGAACCGGTTTTTATGTGTTATTTGCCATTGCTATCACTCAGTCCGTGCAGTTAGTTGGTGTCTATCTGGTTTTTGCCAGTTTAATTATCCCGGCACTGGCAACAGCAAGAATGGAAACCAGGCGGGCGATGGTAATTGCAGCAGTAATTGGTGCGCTGGGATACTTTTTTGGCCTTATCGTATCTGCATTGTTTGATTTGCCAAGTGGTGCTGTTATTGTCTGGAGTCTGGTCATTTCTGCTTTTATCGTGTCAATGATAATATCACGAATTCGGATTAATTGAGTCAACAGAATGTGTGGAATTTGTGGTGAATTAAGGTTTGATACTTCGGCGCCAGAGCTATCAGTTATTGAGCGCATGAAAGATAAATTGCAGAAGCGCGGACCGGATTCAGATGGTAGTTATGTGAATGCACCGGTCGCGTTTGGTCATCGTCGTCTGGCCATTATAGATCTGTCAGAAAAAGCTGCTCAGCCTATGGTTGATGACAGGGCAGACGTTGCACTGGTATTTAATGGCACGATATATAATTACCCCGATTTGCGAAAAGAACTACAGGGCTTAGGTCATGTATTTAAATCCACCGGTGATACCGAAGTTATTCTACGAGCTTATATCGAGTGGGGTGAAAACTGTGTTGTCCGGTTACAGGGCATGTTTGCTTTTGCCATTTGGGACAATAACAAGCAAATCTTATTACTGGCGCGTGACCGCACAGGCATAAAACCGTTGTATTTTTCACAAACCTCACAGCGTTTATTATTTGCATCAAATACCCAGGCACTGATTCATGCCGATGACAAAATAGATGTTTCTGTTGATGCCACTGCTTTGCATCATTTATTTACACTGCACGGTGTTGTACCTGCACCACGCACAGTCATCAATGGCATTCGAAAAGTCAAACCCGCGCATTACATGATTATTGCTAATGATGGCAAGGTTAAAGAAAAACGCTACTGGTCTTTAACAGCAAAACGCCCGGCCATGATATCGGGATTGAAAATGACGGAGCAGGACTGGGTAGTGGCGGTGCATGATGCGTTAAGGCGAGCAGTAGAAAAACGGGTGAAAATTGCTGATGTCCCCGTGGGTGTTTTATTGTCGGGTGGTATTGATTCCAGTTTGTTAGTGGGTTTACTTGCCGAAGCAGGCCAGGAAGGGCTAAAAACATTCTCAGTTGGATTTGAAGATGCGCCAGAAGAAAAAGGTAATGAGTTTGAATATTCCGATGCGGTAGCGCAAATGTTTGAAACCGAGCATCACCAGTTAATGGTGCCGAATGATCAGGTGCTGCCGCGACTACCTGAAGCGTTTGCCAATATGTCCGAACCCATGTTTGCTCAGGACGCGGTGGCGTTTTATTTATTGTCAGAGGTCGTCTCCAAAGAAGTCAAAGTGGTGCAAAGTGGGCAGGGGGCGGATGAAGTATTCGGCGGTTACTTCTGGTATCCACGTATGCATCACTCTATTACCAAAGGCATCAATCGTTTTTCAGATGAATATTTTGATCGCGATCATACTGAATATCTGGAAACAGTTGATAAACGATTTGCTGTAAAAGATGTTACTTCTGAACTGATGCAGGATTTACTTAATGAAGTTGAAGCCGATGAATATCTTGATCGGGTGCTGGCAGTCGATGTGACAACATTGATTGTTGATGATCCGGTAAAACGCGTGGACAACATGACCATGGCGTGGGGGCTGGAAGCGCGTGTCCCGTTTCTCGATACTCAACTCATCGAACTGGCTGCATCAATGCCGCCTGCAATGAAATTACCCAATGGTGGCAAACATGTATTAAAAGAACTGTCGCGAGGTTTTTTACCTGACAGTGTGGTCAATCGCAGTAAAGCCTATTTCCCCATGCCGGCGTTAAAATATGTACGTGGTGAATTTCTGGCATTTATGAAAGAGATATTGTTATCAGATGGCGCTAAACAGCGTGGCTTGTATAATCCGAAATATGTTGAAAAGTTATTGAATAAACCAGAAGATTATCTAACGCGATTGCAGGGTAGTAAGTTGTGGCATCTGGCTGCGTTAGAGTTGTGGTGGCAGCAAAATATAGTAAAGTAGGAAGACGTTTAAAGAATATCAGTCGGGTTACGCTGCGTTAACCCGACCTACAAGGTATTGATAAGGTAGGTTGGGGTAGATGTTTTATGCCGTAACCCGACAAAACGCCATATGGAACAGATGCATTATAAGGAGATAACGCTATGTAATACAGACGAGCCTTTGTCCCCGGAGGCTGCTATTTTTTTACACTGGTAACAGAACAACGACGACCAATATTTAATGATACGGCTACAGTAGCCGTATTGAGAGAGGCATTCAGAACTGTTCGTATTTCACGCCCGTTTGAGATTAACGCTATTGTTATTTTACCCGATCATTTACATTGTATCTGGACATTACCGCCCGAAGATACAGATTATGCAGTGAGGTGGCGTTTGATTAAAACCTGGTTTACAAAACATTGTGATCGTGGATTATTGATACCAGTAAAGGCTTCGAGGCAACGAAAAAAACAGCAGGCCATCTGGCAAAGCCGTTATTGGGAGCACTTACTACGTGATAACCTGGATTTTGAAAGACACGTTGATTATATACATTACAATCCGTGCAAACATGGTTTGGTGGCGAGACCGATTGACTGGAAATATTCAAGTTTTCACCGATTTGTTTCACGAGGAATGCTTGCACCAGATTGGAATTGTGCGGAAAAAATACTGGACGGGATCGGTGCTGAGTAATTGTTGGGTTACGCTGCGCTAACCCAACCTACAGGGCATCGATAATGTAGGTCGGGTTAGGCGTTTTTGCCGTAACCCGACAAAGGTGATTTGGTGGCAGGCGTTAAAGTTATTACGCAGGAAATAGCACAGTAGTTATAGCAGGTTGTCGAAAATCCGGGGTTGAGAATACTTCATACTTGTTTTTGAAAAACAAGTATGAAGTATTTAAGTGCTATGTAATATATTGATATATAAGATACTATTTAAATTTTTTGGCAAGTATTACTCTTGCGCTAGATTGGCGTCACAGAGTAATTGTTGGGTTACGCTGCGCTAACCCAACCTACAGGGCATCGATAATGTAGGTCGGGTTAGGCGTTTTTGCCGTAACCCGACCTACGTATCTTGATAGTACCCAATAAAGGGACTATAGTCCCCTTATTGGGTACTTAATTGAGCGAGCACAATGGTTTCAATCGGTGAAGCACTGTTTACCAAAACACAGCAGCGGGTATTGAGTCTGCTTTTTGGTAAACCGGATAAAAGTTTTTATGCTAATGAAATCATGCGTTTAGTGGGTATGGGTCGTGGTACGGTGATGCGCGAGTTGCAGAAGTTGACCGATGCAGGTCTGTTAACGCTGAGTTGTTCTGGCAACCAGAAACATTATAAAGCTAACCCCGACAGTCCGGTTTATAGCGAATTATTAGGTATTGTCCAAAAAACCTTTGGTGTGACCGATGTGATACGCCAGGCACTCACACCGCTAGATAAGTACATAGAGCTAGCGTTTGTCTACGGTTCAATGGCAAAGGGTCAGGCAACCGAAAAAAGTGACATCGACTTGATGCTGGTCGGCGAAGGTTTGGTTTATGCCGACATAATGGCGCTGTTGATACCACTGGAAGATAGCCTGCAACGACCAATCAACCCGACGCTATATACAAGCGAAGAATTCAATACGAAACGAAATCAGGGCAGTAGCTTTCTGACACGGGTACTGGAACAACCCAAATGGATGATAAAAGGAGAAATAGATGACACTTGAAAACCTGGTACGGATAAACCAGCTAAAACAGGAACCACCCGACAAAAAAGAATTTACCGGTTTACTTAGCTCGGCACTTGACCGATTAAACGACGCACAAAATACTGACCTGAGTTTCGCCAGTCGTTTTGATCTGGCTTACAGTGCCGCCCACGGACTGGCACTAGCCGCATTACGCGCCGCGGGTTATCGCTCCGACAAACGTTATCTGGTATTTCAGTGCCTGTCTCATACGACAACACTGGCGCAAACCCAGATACGTCTTTTCTCGCTTTGCCACGACAGGCGAAACCTTGCCGAGTACGAAGGTCATATGGATGCCGACGAGCAACTATTAGCTGAACTGATAACAGCAACCGTGGCATTATCTGAACAGGTTAAGGCGATAACACTGTAAACAGGGCAGTGGGCGTAAAGGCTTAATTTGTTTTATAGTGTGCGCACATAATAACTAAAAATACAATTCAAAATAAAGAGAGCAAACATGCCAACGCTGGAATTCAAGGGAAAACAGTTCGTCTATTCACACCACCTCAGCGTACCGTTTCGTGAACTCAAAATCGACAAAAAGAAATCGCTGCCGGAAAAAGGCAATAAACCTTCACTGAATGATAACTTGATTATCCACGGCGATAACCTCGAAGCCTTAAAAGCCCTGCTGCCCACCCATGCTGGCAAGATCGACTGCATCTTTATCGACCCGCCTTACAATACCGGTAACGAAGGCTGGTGTTACAACGATAATGTACGTTCACCGTTAATGAAGGAGTGGCTGAAAAAGTCGGCAAATCCGGTGGATAAGGATGATCTGGAGCGGCATGATAAATGGCTTTGTATGATGTGGCCGAGGGTGAATTTGCTGCATGAGCTGCTCTCCGCTGAAGGTGTGTTGATCGTAACTATTGATGATAACGAACAGCATCGATTAAGAGATATTTTTGATGAGATATTCCAGCGGGAGGAGTCGTTTTACACGCACATTGCTTGGCAAAAAAAATATGCAACATCAAATGATGCTAAAGGTTTTTCGACGATGTTCGATCACATCCTTGTGTACAGAAAAAGTGAAGAGTTCACCAGGAATTTACTAGAAAGAACAGATGCTAATGATAATAACTACCGCTATGAAGATGAAAAAGGTCTATTTCGAGTTAGTGATTACACATGTAATAAAACAGCGGACGAAAGGCCGAAGCTTTATTATGTGGTAATAAATCCAAATACAGGCGAAGATATTTGGCCAAAGAAAACTGCAGTATGGCGTTACTCAAAAGAGCGGCATCAGTTCAATATTGATAATGATTTGATATGGTGGGGTAAGGATGGGAATAGTAGCGTACCAGGGTTTAAGCGATATCGACATGCACTGAAAGGTGGTGGAAAAACGGTGCCGAGTACCTGGTGGCCTCATGAGTTTGCAGGGCATACGGATGAAGCGAAAAAAGAGGTGCGGGAAATATTAGGGGGTAAAGGTGTTGATTTTTTTACTCCAAAGCCGTTAAGGCTGCTTACAAAAATATTAGACATTGCAATTGATGAGGAGTCTATTGTTTTAGATTCTTTTGCGGGTACAGGAACGACAGCGCATGCTGTTCTAAAAGCAAATAAAGCTGATGGCGGTAACAGGAAATTTATACTTGTTGAATGCGAAGATTACGCAGATAAGCTCACAGCAGAACGTGTCCGTCGAGCCATCAAAGGCTACAAATTCAAAGGTAAACAAAAAGAAGAACTCTACAGTGA
Organism: Gammaproteobacteria bacterium; assembly: GCA_022712755.1. Taxonomy (GTDB): domain Bacteria; phylum Pseudomonadota; class Gammaproteobacteria; order SZUA-229; family SZUA-229. The sequence continues at coordinate 4,123 of JAFLJY010000033.1, read as the reverse complement.
AAAAATCACCTGGAGTAATTTCCAGAAAAAGCAAAAAGATATTCTTGCCCATATCGAATCCATTGAAAATCTGCAAGCCGGCGATTACGACAAGATAACCAAACAGATCAAAGGTGGTGTGCTCAAGGTGACAGGCGAGCGTGAGATTACTGAAAAAACACCGGGACTGGGTGGCAGTTTTACCTATTGTGAACTGGGTGAGCCGATTGATATTGAAAGTCTGCTGACCGGTAAAGACCTGCCTGCTTTTAACGCGCTGGCGCAGTATGTGTTTTATACCGCCACTGGGCAATCGCTGGACAAGGTCGCCAAACCCGGAGTAGACGGTTTTATCGGCGAGACCGATTTGTTTCGTTTGCATCTGTTCTATCAGCCGGACAAATCGTGGCTGCGTTCTAATGAGGCAGCATTAAATGCCGACAAAGTGGAAGCGATTAACAAAGCAAACAAATCACGCAAACGCAGTATCGTGTTTGCTGTCGCCAAGTTTATGAGCCAGAAAGAATTGACTAAACAGGGCATAGAATTCTGTCAGCTTCCTTATGCGGTTCATCGCATACTGGGTGATTAATTGTGGAGCTGAAAGAATACCAAAAGGCGGTGCTGTATAAGTTTGAACAGTATCTGGCTCAGTTGGCTGAGCAGCGTGAATCGGCCGAAGATTTTGTCGAGTTTCAGCAAAGTAAGGGCAAAAAAATTTCGCTAAGCGATTATTGTCGCGAGACCTGGGATCAACTCAATCAGCAACGTGTATTGCCCTTTATGCGTGATAAACAGGGTGGTGTACTGGTTGCGCCGTATCTTTCACGCTTCGACGGTTTACAGCAATCTATTCCTAACCTGTGTTTTAAGGTGCCGACCGGCGGCGGTAAAACTTTGTTGGCAACCGCATCGGTGGAACGCATACAGGTGGATTATTTTAAACGCCAGACCGGTTTTGTATTGTGGGTAGTGCCTTCGGATGCCATCTACAAACAGACATGGAAACAACTGGCGAACCGCGAACACCCGTATCGGCAGATGCTGGAGCGGGCATCGGGTGGTCGCGTTAAGGTACTGGAAAAAACCGATGCCTTTAGCCGACGAGATGTCGATGAACAACTGTGTGTGATGTTGCTGATGCTACCATCGGCGGCACGTAAATCAAAAGAAACCTTGCGTCTGTTCCGTGACAGTGGGCGTTTCACTTCTTTTTTTCCGGTAGAAGACGACAGCACAGCCAATGCAAAATTACTGAAAAAAGTGCCTAATCTCGATGAGAATGACCTGGCTGACCTGGGCTGGGCAGACGGCATTATGCCGGGTAGTTGTTCGATAAAGCAGAGTCTGGGAAATGTATTGCGACTGGTGCGGCCGCTGATTGTTATCGACGAAGGTCATAAAGCGTATTCGGATACCGCGCGTGACACGCTGACCGGTTTTAACCCCTGTTTTATGCTGGAGTTGTCAGCCACCCCCAATACCAATGGCAAGCATCAGTCCAATGTACTGGTGAATGTACCGGGCACAGACCTCAAGGAAGAGGAAATGATCAAGTTACCCATTAATATTATCAACGAAGCAAAAGGTGGCTGGCAACACACGCTGGCGGTTGCGCACGAAAAATTACAGGTGTTGCAAAAGGAAGCGCAGAAGCTGGAGTCGGAGACCGGTCGTTACATCCGCCCGATTATGCTGGTGCGGGTCGAACGCACAGGTAAGGATCAGCGAGAGAATCATTTTGTTCATGCTGAAGATGCAAGAGAATACCTTGTTGAAAAACTGGGTGTGCGAGAAGAAGAAATCCGCCTCAAAACATCAGAAAAAGACGAGCTGGGTTCGGATGATTTACTGTCGAAAACCAGCAAGGTGCGTTACATCATAACCAAGGATGCACTACGCGAAGGCTGGGATTGTCCGTTTGCTTACGTGTTGACGATTCTTTCAAAAACCACTGCTAATACTGCACTAACACAAATGATTGGCCGCGTCTTGCGCCAGCCACATGCCTGCCTGACCCATCACCAGATACTGGATGAAAGTTATGTGTTTACCTTTGATCAGGTGGTGTCGGATGCGGTCGATGGGGTACGAAAAGGTCTGGAAGATGAGGGGATGGCGGATCTGGCGTCGAGTGTGCAGGCGGCAGGTACCACGCAGGCAAGCAATTCGAAGCGGGTTACTTTGCAACGCAATAAAAAATTTAAAGACCTACCAGCCATCTACCTGCCACGGGTGTTGCATCGCACAGACACACCAGAAGGATATCGCTTACTGGATTACGAACGGGATGTTCTGGGCGAATTAAATTGGGAAGAGGTGCATTACCTGAATGCAGAAAACCTGACCGTGGACGAAGATGAAAAGTTGAGCCGTACGATTGCGAGGATTGATATCGGCAAGGGTGATTACGCTAAGGGGGGTAATGCCAAAGGGCAGACTGTTATTGAATTTGAGCAGATGGTTCGAGAACGAGACGAATCGGAAACCATCGAATTGTCTTTTATGGCACGGCAATTACTGGATGTGGTGCCAAACCCCTGGCAGGGTGCGCGAATCATTGAAGAAACGCTCGATACCCTGCGCAAAAAAGGGATAAGTGATGAGGTGATGTATGCGAACAGGCTCGATATTCTGCGTGAGATAAAGCGGGATTTACAGGCGCAACTCAACGTTGCGGCAGAGGGTTTGTTCAAGCACAAGCTGGAATCCGGTGAAATTACATTACGACTGGTGGCATCAAAAAACAAATCATTGAACTGGGAGTTGGCCGATACTTTCGATATAGACGTTAGTGATAGCGACCGTGTTTTAGAGCGAAAAAATGGCGAGCCTCTGGAACGCGTCCTGTTTGAAAAAGTGTATCAGAAAGAATTTAATGAACTGGAGAAAAACACCGCCTGGTATCTCGATGAACAGGAATGCGTGTATTGGTGGCACCGAATCGCGGTGAATCAGCAATCATACAGTTTACAGGGTTGGCAGCGTAATAAGGTTTTTCCTGATCTGCTTGCCTGTTTGCAGGACGATGGCAATGGTAAATATCGCTTTGCTGTGCTTGAGACTAAAGGTGAACACCTCAAGGGGAATGACGATACCGAATACAAGCGAAAACTGTTTGAGTTGTTAACGAGTTACGCGGATACGGCAACTAAAGCCGGTCAGCTTGATCTTGATGATAAATCAGGCAATGTGAGTTATACCATGCTGCTGGAGAATAGCTGGAAGCAGGAGTTGCTTAAAAATGGTTGTTAAATAATTGCGATGTCCAAAGGTGTGTCAGTCGATATCACTTCTAAAATGACGATGAAACAGACCGCAACTGAAAAGACTGGCAGTAGTTATGGCCAGGTTCAGGCGGTGGTAAAAATGGATGAGAAAAATATTAAGGTCAGTGGCTCTATCATCGATAAATGGCATGATAAAACGGCTGATATTTATGTATGTGCTGATTAAGGAAAATTGATTGAAATCATTAGATATGTAGGTTGGGTTAGCGTAGCGTAACCCAACAACCCCTTAGATAAAGCCAAAAAATGTTGGGTTACGCTGCGCTAACCCAACCTACAGGTGTCTGCCTTGAAGTTTTTTGATTAGCCCCCATATCTGATTCACCCAGCAGTAGATAGGGTTAATAATGAGTAACTCAGGGTATAATTACATAATATTTTATGAAGTAGGTATTTGATATGGCCGATGTTTTAGAAAGAATAGATGAGCAAGTGAAAGGTAATAAGGTAATGATCTATATGAAAGGCACACCGCAGTTTCCGCAGTGTGGTTTTTCAGGTCGTACCGTTGAAGCATTGAAACAGGTGGGTAAAGAGTTTGGCTATTGCAATGTGCTGGCTGATCCTGAAATTTTTCAGAATTTACCACGATATGCTGACTGGCCGACATTCCCGCAGGTTTACGTTGATGGCGAGTTGATCGGCGGCTGTGATATCACCCTGGAAATGTTTGAAAACGGTGACTTGAAGAAAATGATTGACGAGGCGACTGCTTAATATTAACCTGGCAACAAAGATTATCTGGTTAATAAGCAGTGCAGGGATGCACTGCCATTGGCTGCAAGCCAATGAAAACCCTGTAAAATCAAGCATGTTCGCATACATGCGCCAGATTTTACAGGGTTTTCATCAAA
>JAFLJY010000032.1 GCA_022712755.1 Gammaproteobacteria bacterium | reverse complement strand
TTTAATATGCACTACGATAGCTCGAGTACGTACGATGATTTTCCCCTGATTATTTCTAACCTGTGCCTGTAGCTGGTGAGCACCACGGTCGGCACGGCCAATTTGTAAAAGCAGGCTCTGACTATTTTTTATCAGTGGCTTGCCATTTTTCATTAGCCAGATTTTATGACCCTGCGCGGTGTTTAATGCAGGCTGGAGCTTGAGCGATACGGTAAGGTTTGGTTCGTTCCAGATGGTTTCATTGTTTTTTGGTGAGACAATATCGAAATCTGTGTATTTAAATTCAGCTGGTTTTTCTTCTTTGACAGCTTGTTCGGGTTTAACTTTGGGTGCATCAACAATGGAAAGAGACGGAGGGGTGAATTTTTCTGCATTATCAAAAGGTTTGTCTGAATAAAACACATTGCCTTTATCATCAATGCCTTTGTATAGCTGCGCATGTGAAGAAAAGGCAACTAGAAGTAAGGCTGTCAGCAAGCCGTTTAATAGTAAACTTGTTAAAAGGCCATTTTGCATAAGTTTGACTCGGATATTTTTTGGATGCTGTAAATTTAACACAAAAAAGCCCCGCACATTGTGCAGGGCTTTTTATGGTCAGTGATTCCTGTACCAGCGCACAGGGTTTGATTGTTATACGCTATAGTACATATCATATTCACAAGGATGGACAGACGCACGGTAACGCTGAACTTCTTCGCTCTTCAGCGCAATAAAGCCGTCGATTACGTCATCGTCAAATACACCACCTTCGGTTAAGAAGGCGCGATCTGCATCCAGTGCTTTTAATGCTTCATCAAAAGAGAAAGCAACCTGTGGGATTTTTGCTTCTTCTTCCGGTGGCAGGTCATACAGGTCTTTGTCAGCCGCTTCGCCCGGATCAATTTTGTTTTTGATGCCGTCAAGACCGGCCATCAGCATGGCAGCAAAACAAAGGTAAGGATTAGCAGCGTTGTCGCCAAAACGTACTTCGATACGACGGCCTTTAGGGTTTGATACGTGTGGAATACGAATGGCAGCTGAGCGGTTACGAGCAGAATAAGCCAGCATAACCGGGGCTTCAAAACCTGGCACCAGGCGTTTGTAGCTGTTGGTTGAAGCATTGGCAAAGGCGTTAAGTGCTTTTGCGTGTTTAATGATGCCACCGATGTAATACAGTGCATCCTGTGAAAGACCGCCATACAGGTCGCCAGAAAATAGATTCTCGCCATTTTTAAATATTGACTGGTGTACGTGCATGCCGTTGCCGTTATCACCAACCATGGGTTTCGGCATGAAGGTGGCGGTTTTTCCATAAGCATGAGCCACGTTGTGTACCACATATTTGTAAATTTGCACTTCGTCAGCTTTACGTACTAATGTGTTAAATACTGCGCCAATTTCACACTGACCAGCCGTACCCACTTCGTGGTGATGCACTTCAGTCATCGCGCCCATTTCTTCCATAACCAGACACATGGATGAACGCAGATCCTGTAATGAATCAATTGGTGGCACAGGGAAGTAACCGCCTTTAATGCCAGGGCGATGCCCCATGTTGCTGCCATCGTAGTCTTTGCCGGTGTTCCAGGCAGCTTCTTCAGATTCGATCTTGTAGAAAGCGCCACCCATTTCGTCGCCCCATTGTACGCCGTCAAACACGAAAAATTCGTTTTCAGGGCCGAAATAGGCTGTGTCACCGACACCGGTTGAATTTAAGTAAGCTTCAGCACGTTTGGCAATTGAGCGTGGGTCACGGTTATAGCCAGTCATATCAACCGGTTCGATAACATCACAACGCAGGTTCATGGTGACCTCTTCACAGAACGGGTCGATAACCTGTGAATCGCAGTCCGGCATGATAATCATGTCTGATGCATTAATGCTTTTCCAGCCAGCGATGGAAGAACCGTCGAACATCTTGCCTTCAGCCAGCACGTCTTCGTCAATAGTGTGAGCAGGCACAGAAACATGCTGCTCCTTACCTTGTGTGTCAGTAAAACGGAAATCAACGAATTTAACGTCTTTTTCCTTGATCATATTCATTACGTCGCTTGCAGCCATTTTTAGTGCCTCTGTGATTTTAAAAAGTATGTGATTAGCCCAATTTCAATGGTACATTTTGCACGAAACATGCCAATAAGGGAAACGCGATATTATGGGCTTTTTATAGCCATTTTTATAAATAACGCACAACCAAGGTGCGTTTTATGCGCATAAGCATCACTTTGGTGCGCCAATGGGTGGGGTTCATGAATTAATAGAGATGCCCTTAACTAAAATACAGTTTGCTCTTGCCTATACAGCTTATATGGCGATTCAACTGTTCAAAATCCTGTTTCAGTAAATGGGCATTATCAAGATGTTGCAGGTAACGTAGCGCTAAACAGGCTTCAACATGAACGCAGCCATCAAGATAATGCAATGTCACATCATCAATATTTTTTAGCACCTCATGTTTTGCCCACTCATTATTTAACATGAGCAGTAACTCCTTACGCAGTGGTAAATGTTTGCAGGCAGCAGTGGTCTCATCATTTTCAGGGTCGATATGTACAGTGACATCATTGATCGCCTCAAACTTATCTTTCAGGCTGGTTTCAACCGATTCGGTTATATGATGCCCTTCAGAAACACTTAGTTTGGGTGAGACCTGTATATGGACATCAACCAGAGCATTGTGCCCCATGCGGCGAGTGCGCAACAAATGCAGTTCGCGAACATCATCTATGCTTAAAATGGTTTGTTTGATTTGTTTGACCATTTCCGGCTCCAGTGCAGTATCTACCAGCTCCTGCGCGCTTCGACGGCTTAAATCCAGGCCGATCTTAGCGATCATTAATGCCACCAGGATGGCTGCAATCGCATCGAGTACGGGATAACCAATAAAGGTCGCACCAATACCAACAAGCACAACAATGGATGATATCGCATCACTGCGATGATGCCATGCATTGGCTTCGAGTAACGGTGAGCGAATTTTTTGCGCGACTGCGTGGGTGGCGTGATACAGACCCTCGTTACTGAGAATAGAAATGGCCGCAATGGCCAGTGTGAACAGCGCCGGTACCGCTATTTCATCAGGGTTTTGCAGGCGGAGAATGGCATCGTATGCGATACCGCCAGCAACAACGATTAATATAATGCCAAGCGCAACCGTTGCCAGGGTTTCGTAACGGGCGTGACCATAGGGGTGATCTTCATCAGCATCTTCGCCTGCATGTTTGACTGCAACTAAAACCATGGCATCACTGGCAAGGTCAGAAAGTGAGTGAATGCCGTCAGCAAGTAACGCCTGTGACTGACCAATGATGCCGCCAGCAATTTTTAACACAGCTAAAACAAGATTAACAGCAACGCCCCACAGTGTGATGCGGTTGGTTTCCTGTTTGCGTTGTTGAGGGGTAAATTCCATAGGGTTATTTTGATGGTCATAGATTATCGGTGCAAGTTTTAATTCAATTTTTGCAGATTAAATAATGGTGCTCATGCTGTTTCTTTTCGAATATTGAAATTTCTCAATAAGTCTGGGCAGTATATAGTTTTGAGACTGTTGGTAGCATGGATGCTACCGTCAAGCCTACAGGGATGTATTTACGGCGCGTCTCAAGATTATATACTGCCCAGACTTATTGAGAAGTTACCAAATATTCTGGTAAGCATTTAAAACCATAAAGGTTGTCATATTCTGCCAAACGTTTGGCGCGTTGGGTCACCCCCTGACTGTCGCTTGCTGGCAATATAGTTACAGGGACGCATGAGGCAGGGATGCGTTAATTAATTTGGTGAAAGACATGAACATACTGAATAAATATACTGTGAAAAAACTAATTGATCTATTGGTAAAACATGGCTACAAACTCTACGCTGGTAATACTGTACATGTTCGATACTGCAAAAGCCTTAATGACAATGTCTGGATAAGGAACAATACTTTTAATATTGTGCAGTGCAACAAGGGGACTAAAGCAGAAAAGTTTCTGACTATTATGTATGGTGCACCAACAGCAGAATACATTTCCGAAAGCCTGCGGCATAGTCATTCAGGCTGGGGTTTTAATGGTTATCAGCTGCATAACAAAGGAACGAAGTAATGTCAGGAAAGTTGTTTTTAGAGATGCCCTTAAATTAATTAGTTTCTGACAGATGATTTAAATTAACAAAGGCTTCGGGTATATCATCAAAACTAACTGAGGTATATGGCATTGACTTCACCCATTGAATGAGTTTTAACTGATTTTTTTCAAGGTGACTTTGTATGCTAACCGCTGAATTTTTTTTAATCAGCATGGCCAGTTGATGATAATGATTGATGGTGGCAATGCAGGCGGATTTGCCCTGTATGCCTGTAGCCAGGCGTTTGACCAGTTTGCCTGGTAATAAAGGCATGTCGCAGGCAACGACCAGTACAACATCGTGTTTGCACAGTGGCAGGCAGGCGGCGATGCCTGCTAGCGGGCCATGATAGTTTTCATCTGTATCATGTTTGACCTGTTTGGCAAATTGATGGTATGAGTTGATATTGCGGTTTGCGCTGATGACAATGTCATCAACCTGAGGTTTTATGACATCAATCACATATTTAATAAGTGGTTTGTTGTGATACAAAACCAGTCCTTTATCTCGACCACCTGCACGTTTACCCTGGCCGCCGGCAAGAATAATACAGCTAACGTGTGCTATGTTTACACTCATGCTGCACTCATGAAAGAAAGAGTGACAGCCAGATGATATTGCCCAGCAACAGGATGCCACTGGTCAGTTTCCAGAACAATGTTGGGTTGCTTTCCAGAAGTGGTGCACTGTATTTCATAAAGGATGGGTTGGGGTGTGTCAGGTCATAGATGAACTCGGAGAAAGTGTCGTAACGTAAACGCTGATCTTTTTTCACCGCTTTGTGAATCGCGCCATCCATCCACAGAGGGATCATCGGGTTATGTTTAATCGATGATTCGTATTTGATTTTGCTTAAGGTGCGCCAGTTAAGCTCGCGAGACATCTTATCGCCATAAGGCAGCTGCCCGGTCAGCAGATTATAAACCAGTACACCAAGTGAATAGATGTCAGAGCGATTATTGCCCTGCATACCAAGCAGGTATTCGGGTGCGGTATAATTTTTAGTACCGAGCAGCTCGATACGTTCAACCGGTGTGCTGATTTCCTGAATACCGGCAATTTTTACCGAACCAAAATCAATAATTTTAACCACACCATGTGTGGTGATCATAATGTTTTCCGGTTTTAAATCGCGATGTAACATTTCCAGGCGATGAAATACGCGCAAACCTTTTATGATTTTGTTGGTTATGTTAATGACCTGTTCAAAATCCGGCGATGGGTTTTGTTCCGACCATTGCTTTAGCGTAATGCCGTCAATATATTCCATAATGAAATATAAAAAATTACGATGCCGTGTTTGCTCAATGATTTTTAACACGGCATCGCTCTGTATACGTTTCCCCGCCCACTCCTCCATGTAAAAACGTTCGATATAGGCAGGGTCGTCAGAATAATTTACCGAAGGGGTTTTCATCATAAACAGTTCACCGCTTTCCTTGTCACGAACTTTATAGAGTTGCGATGTGGTGCTGGCATGAACCTCTTCCAGGATCTCGTAACCATCCATGCTCATGCCCGGGCCAAGGTGCGGCGGGAAAGGCAGGCGGGTTAATTCATTATATATTTCATTGGCATCCTGTGAAGGCAGCTTTTCAATTTTTATAATCTGGCAGGTAACATTGTCATGGCTTTTTGCTTCCAGTGCCTGCATTACTATCCTGTCAGCCTTAACTTCAATGTCCGCATTCGATTTTAAATGTTCTTTTAACTGCTGATCGCTGAGGTAGTCATGGATGCCGTCAGTGGTCATCAAAAAAACATCGCCTTGTTCAATCGCCAGTGTTTTGTAGTCAATATCGAGATGACTGTCGATACCCATGGCGCGGCTTAAATAATTTTTTTCGTTAGAAATCCAGACACGGTGATCGCTGGTGAGTAACTCCAGGTCGCAGGAGTTGTTATTCTGGCGGCAGCGATAAATGCGTGAGTCACCAATATGGAAAATATGGGCAGTGGTTGATTTAAAAACAATTGCACTGAAAGTGGTGACCATGCCATTAGCATGATCCTTATTGCCATTGCTTAATAACCAGTTATTGATTGCTGTTAAAACTTTTGCGCCAGAGGATTTAACTGACCAGGTTTCAGGGGTGCTGAAATAATCGTTAAGAAAACTTTTAACGCAATGTTCACTGGCTTCCTGCGCGTTAGCACAACTGCCCATGCCATCGGCAATGGCACAGGCAATGCCTTTGTTATCCAGGGTTGAGTCTTCAGGGATATAAGCGCCGTAAAAGTCTTCATTACGTTCTTTTATGCCTTTGTCGGAGCTTTGGCCGAGACTGATTTTTAATTGTGAATGCATTATTGATTGATAGACCTGCTGTCAGCCGCAGACGATTGTAACATTGTGGTTATTAGAAAAACCAATTTTTACTATATGTCCAGAGTTGGATGGAAGCATAAGCGACTTTCTATATCACCACGAAGCTCACGAAGAACACGAAGATTAAATGCGCACCTCAAAATAAGTGATAAATGTTAATCCTGGCGTAATCAAATCACTTGCATTTTAATGATGAAACCTTCGTGTCTTTCGTGAACTTCGTGGTGAATTGCTACGAAACATCAATCATCTCAACACTGCCATCAGGCATCACTTCTGCCATTTGTCCACGTGGCTCACGCAGGAAGATAACAATGGCAAACAGTACTATGGCGGCAGCCCCAGCGATAAACATAAAAAATGCCTGGGTAGAAACCAGCGATAGTATGGTTAAAAACACGACTCCGCCGATATTGCCATAAGCACCAGCCATACCGGCAATTTGCCCGGTCATACGACGCTGAATAAGGGGAACCATCGCGAACACCGCGCCTGAGCCGGCTTTTGCAAACAAACCGCAGACAATGGTAATGGTTACCACAATAGGTAAAGCCCAGCTTGCATCAACCAGCCCTAACACAGCAAAAGACAGGGCGATACCGATAAACAGAACCACCAGCGTACGTTTACGTCCATACTGGTCACTGATGAGGCCACCAGCCGGGCGTGCAATTAAATTCATTAACGGGTAAATCGCTGCCAGCACACCGGCAAGCACGATAGAAACATTAAACGTATCGGTATAAAACAGCGGTAACATAGAAACCAGGGCAAGTTCAGTACCGAAAGTGACCAGGTAAGCCAGGTTTAACACCGCCACCTGGCTAAAATCGAATTTAAAAATATCAGGCACGTCCTTTTTAAACAGGTTTTTATTAACCCGATAAATAGCAAAAGACTGATACAGATAGAGTGCGGTCAAGGCACCGTAAATACTGTAAGCGATGGTATTGTCAAACCAGTTTAATCCAGCAGGTGAAAGTTTCCATGTCAGCAATGCCAGTGCGGCGTACATCGGAATACTAACCAGCAGATACAAAAAGAAATCAAACTTGCTGGTGACTTCCATGCCGCCCATTTTTTTAGGCTGAAAATAAGTCGAGCCTTTAGGGGTATTAGTGACGGCAAAATAATAAAAAGCACCGTATAAAATAGCGATAACACCGGTTGATGCAATCGCATAACGCCAGCCATCGTCACCACCATACATTAAAGCCAGGCCGGGCAGTAACATGGCGGCAGCCGCTGAGCCAAAATTACCCCAGCCACCATAAATGCCCTGTGCAATACCGGTTTGACGTGCGGGGAACCATTCAGAAATCATACGAATGCCAACTACAAAACCCGCGCCAACAAATCCCAGCAAAAATCGCATAGTAGCCAGTTGCTGATAATTTTGTGCCATAGAAAAAGCAATACAGAAAACTCCGGAGAGAATCAGAATAGAAGAAAACATGATGCGTGGGCCGTAACGGTCAACCAACATGCCAACAACGATTCTTGCCGGTATGGTCATGGCTACGTTGAGTATTAACAGGGCTTTCACTTCCTGGTCAGATAAACCAAAGGTCTCACGAATAACCACCATTAAAGGCGCATGTGCAAACCACACCATAAAGCTGATAAAAAAAGCAAACCAGGTTAGATGCAAAATGCGAACATTGCCTGAAAAAGAAAATAAATTAAGTTTTGAGTTTGAATCGATCGATGACATCGTTGTTACCTATGCTTCGTTGCAATATTTTTAATCATTAGTGTAGTTTACTAGCAAACTGTGTGCCAATTGCCAAAACGTTTATGAATCAGTTGCTTATCATTTATCCTGGGTGGTTTTTATACAAGCATGGGGCGTGACGCACTAACAAGGTGCGTCTTTGTTTCAACATTAACGTTATATTCAAGTGTGTTACAACTGTTGTCTGTATACGATAACTTGCTAAATCCGGGTAGTCAGTGCTAAAACATACTCACTAAGAAGCCTAAATTGATAAAGGAGCAGACCTGATGAACAAGATCACTATCGTTGGTGCCGGACGTGTTGGTGAATCAACCGCACAATTTATCGCCGCTAAAAACCTGTGCCGTGAAATTGTTTTGCTTGATATAGACGAAGGCGCAGCCAAAGGTGCTGCATTGGATATTCAGGAAGTGTCCCCCATTTTTGAATACGATACGCGCATTTTAGGCAGTGTTGACCATGCGCTGATGGAAGACTCTGAAATTATTATTATTACGGCTGGTTTGCCACGCAAACCCGGCATGTCTCGCAGTGATGTGCTAGCCAGCAACATTCCTATCGTAGACGGTATTATTGATGGCGTAATGAAATATGCACCGGATGCTATTTTATTATTTGTTACAAACCCGGTTGATGTGATTACCTATCATGCTTTTTTAAAAACCGGCTGGCCTCGCAATCGTGTATTTGGTCAGGCAGGCGTGCTCGACTCCAGCCGTATGGCAAGTTTTATTGCCATGGAAACAGGGTTTTCCAGCATGGATATCAATACCATGGTGCTTGGCGGACACGGTGATACCATGGTGCCGATGTTACGTTACTGCACCATCGCCGGTATTCCGGTTGAAAAATTCATAAGCAAAGACAGAATGGATGCGATTATTGAACGCACCCGAAACGGTGGCGCGGAAATTTTGGCATTAAGACAAAACAGCAGTGCCTATGATGCCCCAGCTGCCTCAGTTGTCGAAATGGTTGATGCCATTGTGCATAATCGCAATCGGATATTACCTACTGTGTGTTTACTGGAAGGAGAATATGGTCATGATGACATTGCCATCGGCGTGCCAGCCATGCTTGGGCAAAATGGTGTGGTTGATATTATTGAGTTAGACATGAACAAAATTGAACAGGCTATGTTTGATCATTCGGTTTCGTTAGTAAGAAAAGACCTGGCTTTGCTAAAAGCCTTGTGAGTAAAATGCCGACTCGATTAATCAGCTAGTCAAAATTCAAAAGCCCCCACAATGATGGATAATAATAAAGAAACAACAGAAGATATAGATGGTTTACGCGTCAACATCAATAATGAAACATCTCAAATAAACTGGCATGAACTACAGCGATTTTTCGCCGGTGGCTGGTTGATAGTTGTGAACAATAACACCAATCTACTTGATGTCGCGGTGGCGTTTTCTTTAGATAATAAAGATGAAGTCAGTAAATGGTTAACCTCAGGTGAGGTGGCTAAAGTTAGCGATGCCCAGGCAAAGCAATGGCAAAAAAATAATGCTCCATTTTGGGCCAATGTGGTGAAACCCTGGGTATTAATCCAGCCACTGAAAGAGGCCGACGTGGTGCAATCTCAAGATAAAAACATTCACTGATTTATTTTTTTACTCATAGCAATCTGCATCAACATGCTGGTAAGCTTGTTGCAGTGTCAGATTTTATCGTTCCCATGCTCTGCGTGGGAACGATGCCAAAATAACTACATAGGACAATCTTATGGATAGTCGAAAACTGTCTTTTGTTTTTCCCATTCTTGTTTTATCATTTTTTTTAAGTGGCTGTGAAGAGCCGTCACAAATAGTAGAAGCCAGTTCACGTCCGGTCAAAACTCTCGTCATTGGTGGTGATGCTGATGCAGACATGAGAACCTTTCCAGCGGTAGTCGATGCTATTCAAAAAGCTGAGATTTCATTTCGTGTCAGCGGAAAAATTCAAAAAATCCTGGTTAAAGAAGGTACTGAAGTTAAAAACGGGCAGCTACTGGCAGAGCTGGATCCAACAGATTTTGAAATCAGACTGAAAGATCGAAAGGCAAGTTATAATACAGCGAAAGCCAACTTTGACCGGGCCGTGGATCTGGTTGAAAAAGGCGCAATTTCAAGGGTTGATCACGACAACATTCGCGCAAAATTCCATACTGCTGAAGCAAATTTAGCTGCTGCTAAACAGGATTTAACCTACACAAAATTAAACGCCAATTTTGACGGTTTTATTGCTAAGCGCCACGTAGAAAATTTTGAAGAGATTAGCCAGTCACAATCAATTTTTTCACTGGAAGATGTTTCTGCATTAAAAATTAAAATTGATGTGCCTGAAAATTTGATGATTGTTATTAATAAACATCACCAGCAATCCCGCAAGTTATTAGCCGTATTCGATAGTATTTCTAATCGGGAGTTTCCTCTCAGCTTTCTTGAGATCTCAACTAAAGCAGATCCCAACACCAAAACATTTAAAGTTACGCTGAAGATGGACAAGCCGGAAAACTACAATGTTCTACCCGGGATGACAGCAACGGTTCTCGCTGAATTGTTTGCTGATGAATCTCGATCTGACAACACCATCACAATACCGGTGTCTGCCGTCATTGCCGATAATGAAAAACAGGCGACCGTCTGGGTAGTTGATGAAAAAACCATGACGGTAAACCCTAAAAAAGTAAAACCGGGACTGCTAATTGGCGATAGCATGCAGGTTACGGGCTTAAACCCGGGTGAGCGTATTGTTATTGCCGGTGCAGCATTTCTGCGAAACGATATGAAAGTGACTTTGCTGGAAACTGGCGAACAAGCTAAATAAACGCTAAACACCACAGGGATATATCAAATGAACATTGCAGAATACTCTGTTACGAAAAAAGTAACCACCTGGCTTTTTATTATTTTAATGCTCGCCGGCGGTATGACTGCATTACAGGAAATCAGTCGCCTGGAAGATCCTGAATTCACCATTAAAGAAGCAAAAGTCTACACCCTTTATCAAGGCGCCACGCCGCAGGAAGTCGAGCGCGAAGTCACCTACCATATAGAAAATGCGGTGCAACAATTGCAACAACTAAAACGCGTCGAATCCATTTCACAAAACGGGTTTTCTGAAGTCACAGTAATAATAAAAGATAAATACAAAAAACAGGATTTTCCCGCAATCTGGGATGAACTGCGTAGAAAGATAAATGACGTACAAACCCAACTCCCCCCAGGCTCTCAGGCCTCTGTTGTGTACGATGATTTTGGTGATGTATTTGGTTTGTTCTATGCACTAACCGGAGACGGTTACACTTATCGTGAATTAAAAGACTATGCCGATATACTAAAAGAACAGTTATTACTGGTTCCCGGGGTTAGAAAAATAACCATTGCGGGCGATCAAAAAGAAGTCGTTTATCTGGAAGTGTCTCGCGCCAATATGGCAAAACTGGGGATTTCAAACTTACAT
This sequence comes from Gammaproteobacteria bacterium, assembly GCA_022712755.1. Classification (GTDB taxonomy): domain Bacteria; phylum Pseudomonadota; class Gammaproteobacteria; order SZUA-229; family SZUA-229. The sequence goes on along the minus strand of JAFLJY010000032.1, from coordinate 8,658 downwards.
TTTAGCCGCGTATTAAAATCCCAGAATCTGGTTTCGAATTCGGGCAACGTGCGTGTTGGCGACGAGTATATTCGCATCAACCCTACCGGGCAATTGCTTTCTGTGCAGGAAATTGGCGAGCTATTGGTCAGCGGTAGTAACAACACACTGGTACGTATCAAAGATATCGCAACCGTGCGCCGCGCTTATGAAGAAGTACCGGGCAATTTTACTTTTTTTAATGGTAAACCAGCACTGACTATTGGCATATCAATGCTGTCAGGTGAAAATGTAGTTGCCGTTGGTCAGCGTTTAGATATTCGCCTGAACCAGTTGCAGACAGTGACTCCTGTTGGCATTCAGCTGGATGCTATCTACGACCAACCCACCATTGTTGATGTATCCGTTAGTGGTTTTATTCTCAATGTTGCGTTGGCACTGATCATCGTCATTATTGTATTGCTGTTATTCATGGGTTTGCGTACTGGCCTTATTATTGGCGCAATCCTTTTGATTACCGTGTCTGGCACTGTCTGGTTTATGAATTTTATGGCGATTGACCTGCAGCGCATATCACTGGGTGCGCTAATTATTGCACTCGGCATGCTGGTTGATAATGCCATTGTTGTAGCCGAAGGCATGTTAGTAAGAATCAAACGTGGAGAAGATAGCACCAAAGCAGCACGTGAAGTCGTTGGCGCGACGATGTGGCCGTTACTAGGTGGCACACTGGTTGGTATTGTCGCCTTTGCTGCCATCGGATTATCCCAGGATGCCACAGGTGAATTTGCCAACTCTCTATTCTGGGTGATTTTAATCTCGCTTTTATTGTCCTGGTTCACTGCGGTTACCATGACACCGTTATTATGCGCACAATTTCTTAAAGCCGATAAGGCTGGATCAGAACAGGTAGACCCCTATGCGGGTTTAATGTTTAGAAAATACCGTCGCTTTTTAAGTGCTGCTATTCGTTTCCGTTGGGTGACTATTAGTATTGTTCTGGCTTTGTTTGCTTCCTCTTTATACGGTTTCGGCTATGTTAAACAAAGCTTTTTTCCAGACTCAAACACACCGATGTTTTTCTTTGATATGTGGAATATTGAAGGTACTGATATACGAAAAACGCGTGATGACATTATTCAACTCGATAACTATCTGCACACACTTGATGGTGTAGTGAGCACCGCATCTTTTGTTGGTGGTGGCGCAACACGATTCACTCTGGTTTATAGTCCTGAATCGCCATCAAGCGCATACGGTCAAATCATTATCACCACCGAATCATTACAGGATATCCCACGGTTAGAAAAGCAGATTTTAGAGTATGCCGCGTTAAACTTTCCTGACTCAGAACCTAAAACAAAGCCGCTACGTATTGGCCCTGGACGTGATGCAAAAATTGAGGCGCGTCTTAATGGCTCTGATCCTGTTGTATTGCGACAGCTTTCACAGCAGGTGCAGCAAATTATGTCGGATGATGGCGGCGCGATAAATATTCGAGATGACTGGCGGCAACCAGTAAAAGTAATACGTCCAATCTATAATGAAAAAGCAGCGCGTCAGTTAGGCATTACCCGCGAAGAAGTAAGCAAAGCGATGCTGACCGCCTTTGATGGTCAGCAAGTCGGTTTATTTAAAGACGGCATTCGTTTGTTACCTATCATTATGTTGCCACCTTATGCAGAGCGTGAAGATGTTGGCATTATGCGTGACATACCTGTGCATAGTCCCATCCTGCAAAGCTCTATCCCTGTCGGTCAGGTGGTATCCGATTTCAAAACAGAGTGGTCTGATGCAAAAATTAAAAAACGTGATCGCATTTATACTATCACCCCCTCCTGCGACCCTGCACATGAACTGGCAACCGTATTATTTGATCGCCTGAAGCAAAAAATTGATGCCCTTGATTTGCCACCCGGTTACTCTCTGGAATGGGGCGGTGAATATGAAGATTCCCGTGATGCAAACGCTGCTATCAGCGCCTCATTACCTGCCGGTTTCCTTACCATGATTGTCATCGTGATTTTGTTATTTGGTAAAATACGTCAGCCATTAATCATCTGGTTAACCGTGCCACTGGCGATTATCGGCATCACCGCAGGCCTGTTAAGCATGAATGTCGCTTTTGGCTTTATGGGTCTGCTTGGTGGACTCAGCCTGGTTGGTCTGCTGATTAAAAATGCCATCGTATTGATTGAAGAAATTGACATTAATATTGCTACCGGCAAGGAGTCTTATAACGCTATTCTTGATTCTTCTGTTTCCAGAATGCGACCGGTAATGATGGCAGCCAGCACCACCATTCTGGGCATGGCACCTTTGTTAACTGACGTATTCTTTTTGGATATGGCAGTGGTTATTATGTTTGGTTTAGGCTTCGCTTCAGTATTAACACTAATCGTTGTGCCGGTGCTTTACTCCATCTTCTTTAACATTAAAGCGAAAGCTTAAAACCGGATTTACTATGACGCTTTTAACAAAATATAATTTTTTAATCCCCGTCTTTTTTTCCATACTATTTATTTCATCGTGCGCAACTCTGACTGGTGATATAGAGGTTGAAACGCAGGCAGATCCGAGCATTAACTACAATAAATATAAAACCTATGCCTGGGCGGGAAGCGCACAGATCGTATTCGACCCCATTGGTCAATGGGAGCAACCGACACTGGATACCGACGAAGAAGTAAGATTTGTTATTAACCGAGAATTACGTGGACATGGCTTCAATCAGGTAGAACATGACCCTGATTTATTGGCCGCTTTTGCAGCAGGTGTCGACATGACGATACTGGAATTGAAAGAAGATCCAGAGGGCGATAAAAAAATCCCTACCAATGTACCTAAAGCCGCACTGGTTATTGCGCTCATTGATGCCAGTAGTGGGTATGTGGTCTGGCTAGGTCATGCCACAGGTGATGTGCAGAAACAGCAAACAATAGATGATATTCGTGCAAGAATTGACTATGCTGTTAGTCAGATTTTTAAATCTTATAACAAATAAGAAAAGGACGCATGTAATACGCCAGGTGGTTACTAAAAAAACGATAAACTATTCGTATTTGGTTGCGCCTGTATTCCACCAGATATCACCATCTGACAATTCGCCCGCCACATCGGCAGCGCGACGTGGTGATCCGCTACGACAGTCATAAGAAATCAGGCGCAAGCGCTCCGGATTTCTACGATCAGTATTTACTCGACGATCTCGCCAATGTTTGCGTCGTTCTACCTTCTCAACATTAGCAACGCTGCTTTTTTTTGACATAACAGGCACCTCTTTTTTGAAATGATAGTAACGGGGCATTTATTTACTGAAACGCATGAAAGGATATCCGCTATTCAAAATACACTATAAATATTTCCTATAGTGTATTTTGAATACAACTTATCTCTTTCATGCGCCCCACTAATACTATAGGGCGCTTTTATAATAACGAAGTCAAGAAAAAGGTGATTGAAGTTTTTTATGCTTCAACTAGCGATTGAATCTAATGCCGTACTTCTTCCTCTGAAACTGTTTCCAGTCGATCATTTAAAATCATGTAATCACCACCGGTTTGAAAACGAACAACGGAAAACCCGTGGTTGCTGACACGTCTTACTTCCACGATTTGGCCAGTGCTTAGAATTTTGGCTTGAGAGCCCTGTTGTAAATATTTAGCTTGCATATCTTCCCCTGTTTATAATTATTAGTGCCGCATGTGGTTATAGCACGTTTTTAATAATAATTTTACATAAATCATATAACTAGTTGATTTTATCTATTTGATCCGTATTAATGACGATGCCCAGTTTTCATTTTGCGCCCTTTTACCCAAACGAATACACATGCCGACTTCATTTTCGTACCAACTTTGATGTGACTGGTTGGGTTCGATTTGATAGCCCCACCAGGCTCCGTCAGCATCCTGTGCAATCCAGCAGACCCATTCAGGAATGTAAAAATCATTCATAGACATAAATACCAGCCATACTTAATAAAAAGTTATTCGTCGTAGGCCTGCATAAACGTTTTTTGTGTTGCAGGCATACCATTGCACTTTCGCTGATTGCCTGCAACGTAGTTATGCAGAACTCTATATATTGAGTTAAATGCAGAGGCATGTTTTATTAAAACAGAATATGTTGGTATGATAAAACTATACTCACTGCTAAGACGTGGTTTATTTTTTTAGAAATAAATGCTCAAAAAAAATCATCTGATGCCGATAAGTAACACAGGGGTGAGAATTATGAGTAAACAATTTATTCTGGGTTCATCTGAGCTGTCACAATGGCACACACTGGTGCGAGAGGCGGAACAGGACTATGGCTGTCAACTGGATGAAGCCATGCAAAGTTACCTGGTTTTCACTCTGATGCGTTTTGCTAAAAATCGTCAACTCAATACCAAAGCACTGGCTGTTGACTACTTAACATCACACCAGCTTACTGAAACCTTGCGTAACGAGCAACTACGCGACATTGGCGACCAGTGTTTACTGGTATCCGGCTTATACCCGCAATCAGCAGAAAAGAGGTTGGTTAGTGCAGGATATTATGTTGATCTTGGCCGTTCGGCTTATTTTCACATTAGCACGGTAACGCAAAAAGGCATTGCCGAGTTATACCGGCAACTGGCGGAACGGTTTGTCTTATTAATGGATTTATTACAGACCATTAGACAATATAGCTCGCCCGCATTGCAACCGATTGCAGCATTGGAGTTATGGCATCAAACGAGAAGTCGAGCGGCTTATAAGCAGATTTCGGAAAAGGGTACGCCGGTGTATGAAAGCCTGTTACAAGACCATAAAAAACATTAGTCCGGCCTTTGGTTCGTATATGGCACTTCCTTATGTCATTGCTTTGCGAAAAACTAAAAACATTTCACCGCAGAGGCACGGAGACGCAGAGAAAAGCTTTTTTATTATTAATTGCGCCTACGATGCAGTTAATAAAGCAAAACTCTGCGTCTCCGTGCCTCTGCGGTGAAATGTTTTTGACCTTGTTTTTGAACGAGTATATTTTTTATACACTTTACTCTACACGCACCAGTTCAACCAGATCCTGCTTAACGTCCAGCTGTGGCAAAACATTATACAACGCCGCTTGCAGCGCCTCTTCAATTACCGGATGATAAAACGGCATTTTTAGCATATCAAATACCGTCATGCTCTGTTGAATTGACCAGCATATAAGGTGCGCCAGGTTTTCTGCTTTCACACAACACATGCAGGCACCTAACAATAGACCGTCTGACTTTTGCACATACAGCCTGAGTAAACCACGGTTTTTGCCCATAATCAGCGCCCGACCAACCGGTGCAAACTGAATTTCACCGATGGCAATTTCATCTTGATTTAATTCACTGAGCTGCGCACCGACAGTGGCGATATTCGGATCACAGAAAGTGATCGCCATGGCCACTTTCTGTTTGAATTTGTCTGTCGACTTGCCATTTACATGCCGCATTGCATTATTACCAGCGATACGTCCCTGATGCCCTGCTTCGTGCAAAATGGGTCGATCTGCGTTGACATCACCGGCAATAAATATCGGCAAATTACCTAGCTGCATGGTTAATGGGTCAAATTCCGGAATGCCGTTTTCATCGAGTTTTATATCGGTAGCTACAAGGTTTAAATTTGCAAGATTCGGCTTACGCCCCAAACTGGCGAGCACTTTATCAACCAGCATCTGATTGTCCCCTGCACTTACCTGAATACCGCCGTCCACTTTCTGCAGCGTTGCAGGCTGACCCAGCCAGAGTGGGAATTCTTTATTTATAACAGTTTTTGCTAATTCATTAACCTGTTCATCTTCCAGTTTGGCGATGGTGTCCAGTTGATCTATGGCTGCAACTTTTACCCCCATGCGGTGTAATGACTGGCCTATTTCCAGTCCAATTGAACCCAGACCAATGACTGCCATTGAATCCGGCAGGTCTTCCAGCTCAAAAAATTCATCAGTCGTAAGAACATCATCCGCAAACTCCCGCCATGGGGCAGGAATAACAGGTGTGGAACCGGTAGCAATGATGATGGCTTTCGCCTTTATCTGTTCACCATTAACGATAATAGTGTCGTTACTAATAAATTTTGCATAACCATCAATCAAATGTGTTGCGTCCAGGTTGTTGGTTGCGCCTAAGGTTCGCTCAACAAACATATCGCGTAAATCCTGGACATGTTCCATAGCCGTTGGCACATCGATTGACAGGGCTTCACCACCTTCGATACCTTCGCGTTCAAAAATACTTTTTCGATGAAAATCTTCAGCTACCTGGATTAATACCTTGGAAGGCATGCAGCCTACGCGTGCGCAGGTGGTGCCTAATTCTCCACCGTTAATTAAAACGAAATTATCGGTTTTACTTTTTACCTGTGACAAGGCAAATAAGCCGGCACTGCCCGCCCCTAAAATGGCAACATCTACTTCACGCGTCATGGTCTAACCTCTTTTTAATCTAACAAACAACTACAACATACTGCTTAAACGGATAGCCAAACTCCTGTCTATCTGTCTCATTAGTACAATTTAAAAGCCATGCCAATGTAAAAATCAGCGAACCCGAATAATAAGTTATTGTCGATATCAATACACCCCAATATTCTGAAAAAATCAGTTAAACACAGGAAATTCATGCAAATAGTTCGCTTATCCCCATTAATATTATTTGTATTCCTGCTCTCAGCCTGGACTTCTCTATCTGTTCAGGCGGAATCGGAAGCGCACAGTCCTCCCTTAGCGCTTAAATTTGTCACCATCCCTGCCGGACACTTTATTATGGGCACCGCCGACCTGGGTGAAGCGATAGCCGACTTGCCGGATGCCAAAGCTGCCATGATAAATGACGAAACACCGGCGCATAAGGTTGTCTTTGAAAAACCTTTCCAGCTCTCGCAAACCGAAGTGACACAGCAGATCTGGTTAAATGTTATGCACACTAAGCCTGGCCCGGAGATTCACTGGCAGGCTGAAAACTGGCAACAACTGCCCGTTGTTTCTGTATCCTGGACAGCCGCCAACCGCTTTATCGAAAAACTAAATCAGCAATCAGGCGATACTCATTACCGCCTGCCTACAGAAGCCGAATGGGAGTATGCCGCACGAGCGGGTGATTCCGGCTTGCGTCCATTTTCATTACTTGAGATGGATGATTACGCCTGGTATATAAACAGTTCAAATGATGAGATCCAGGCAGTAGCACAGCTAAAAGCCAATGCCTGGGGTCTGTATGACATGTATGGCAATGCCTGGGAATGGGTGGCCGACTGGTACAGTCCGAGAACGTATGAAAACAGGGCGTATGCACAATCACTTATAATAAATCCAGGCGGCCCGAAACAGGGAACAAAAAAAGTACGCCGTGGTGGTTCTTATCACTGCCCGCCCCATTTGATTCGCTCAGCTTACCGGGCGGCAGATAATCCAGATAAAGCCTATTCTGTGCTGGGATTCCGGCTGATTGCAGAAAAAAAATAACAGACGAAAATAACTGGCAAAATAGCGGGAAAAGTTAAATTCGTGCTTGACATCATAAGCCCTCGATTTTAGAATCAATCTAACAAAAAACAGGTGTAGAATCTGCTCACCACTTTAGACTGATTAATAGATAACCCCACAAACAGGAGACATTAAGATGGGCTTAAAAGACAGTAAAACTGAACAAAACCTAAAAGACGCTTTTGCTGGCGAATCTCAGGCAAACCGCCGCTACCTTTACTTCGCAGCAAAAGCGGATGTAGAAGGTTACAACGATGTTTCAGCCGTATTTCGCTCAACCGCTGAAGGCGAAACCGGGCATGCACACGGCCACCTGGAATATCTTGAAGAAACCGGCGACCCGGCAACGGGTTTACCTATCGGTGGCACAGACGATAATCTGAAAGCTGCTATTGCTGGCGAAACACACGAGTACACTGATATGTATCCGGGTATGGCCAAAACCGCTCGCGATGAAGGTTTTGATGAAATCGCTGACTGGTTTGAAACGCTGGCAAAAGCAGAGCGTTCACATGCCAATCGTTTCCAGAAAGCACTGGATAACATGGATTAATAGAACGCGAAATAATCGTATTCTGTTACCTTAAAAAGGCCAGTCATTTCGGCTGGCCTTTTTTGTTATATCGCACCAGGCAAAGAGAATCCTATGGCTAGAGAAGGCAGTTTAGAAGCCCCCACAAGGCACCCGCTAGGACAGGACACCCCCGAATTCTGGCAGGAAGATAAGCTTTTTACTGAACTCGAACGAGTGTTTGATATCTGCCATGGTTGTCGCCGTTGCGTCAGCCTGTGCGGCTCCTTTCCCGCCCTGTTCGACCTGGTTGACGAATCGGACACCATGGAAGTTGATGGTGTCGCCAAAAAAGATTACTGGAAGGTCATCGACCACTGTTACTTATGCGATCTGTGTTATCTCACCAAATGCCCCTATGTACCACCGCATGAATGGAACGTGGATTTTCCACACCTGATGTTACGCGCCAAAGCCATCAAATTTAAAAACGGCGAAACAAAACTGCGCGACAAACTGATTACCTCTACCGATGCTTTGGGCAAATTTGCCAGTATCCCGGTAATCACACAAACAGTTAATGCGGTTAATCGCAACAAACTCAGTAGAAATTTGCTGGATAAAACACTGGGTATTCACCCTGATTCCATATTGCCAGAATATCATTCCAACACGCT
>JAFLJY010000031.1 GCA_022712755.1 Gammaproteobacteria bacterium | reverse complement strand
GAGAAGTTGGAAGTTATCAGTTGGCAGTTTGCAGTTAAAAACAAAAACACTTAAAAGCCGCGATCTGCCTGGCAAAAACACAGGTTTTGCTTTTACTGCCAACTGATAACCGCAAACTGCCAACTTCTCTTAAGTGTCGAAGCCAGACATTACGCATTTTTGTGATAAGAAATTTATGTTATTTGGTCGAAAGAAACAAAATCCAATAAAAATCGCCGATAAAGGCGTTGTTGAATGGAAATATGCCACCTGCGGTTATTGTTCGACGGGTTGCTCCATTGAAGTTGGTTTAGATGAAGGCGGTGAAGCGGTTGCTTCACGTGGTCTGGCGGATGCTGATGTTAATCGCGGCAAATTATGCGTCAAAGGCATTTTTGAACATGAACTGTTCCGAAAAACGGCAGGGCGTGGCAACAAACCATTAAAACGTAAAAGTTATAAAGACGAGTTTGAAGAAGTCACCTGGAAACAGGCACTCGACCATACTGCGGACGAAATAAAACGTATTCAGGAAAAATACGGTCGTGATTCGTTCGCCATCATTTCCACTGGTCAGATCATGACCGAAGAATTTTATACTCTGGGCAAACTCGCGCGTGGTGTGGTTGGTACCAATAATTATGATGGCAACACGACTTTGTGTATGGCATCTGCCGTGTCCGGTTACAAACGCTCATTTGGCTCTGACGGCCCGCCGGGTTGTTATGATGATTTTGATCATACCGAATGTTTATTAGCCTTTGGTTCTAATCTACCTGAACAGCACCCCATTATTTTCTGGCGAGTAACCGAAGCACTGGAAAAATGTGACCGGGAAGGCCGCCCGCGTTTTCCTATTATTGTGGTTGATCCGCGAGTCACCATGTTCGCGCAAAAAGCCGATATCCATTTGCCGATCTCGCCAGGCACAGATCTGGTGTTATTAAATGCGCTGGCACATGTCATTTTAGAAGAAGACCTCGCTGACCACGATTACATTAAAGCATTTACCAATAGTTACGATGATTTTAGCGCTCTGGTAAAACAATACGATCCGGAAAGCGCATCAAAAATTTGCGGCATTGATGCCGACATGATCCGCAAAGTGGCGCGACTGTACGCCAAAGCTGGCGCTGCAATGACCATATGGACAATGGGCATTAATCAGAGCACACATGGCTCTGACAGCATTTGTGCGATTAACAATATGAGTATGATTACCGGCAATCTCGGTAAACCCGGTGGCACGTCGTTATCCATTACCGGGCAATGCAACGCCATGGGAACGCGAGAGTGGTCATCGTGTTCTGGTCTGCCAGGTTATCGTGCCATCGAAAATGAAAAAGACCGCAGTGAAATCGCTGAGTTCTGGGGCATTGACGCTGATTTTTTCCCGAAAAAACGCGGCATGTTCATGACCGACATTATCCCTGCGATTGAAAGCGGTGAAATCCGTGGCATGTGGTTAATTGCTACTAATCCGATGACTTCCATGGCAAACACCGCTTTGATGCGAAAACTGCTGGCTAAGCTGGACTTTCTGGTGGTGCAGGATGCTTATGCGGATGTTGAAACCAATCAGTATTCACATGTGTTTTTACCCTCTGCAGTATGGGCCGAAAAAGAAGGCTGTTTTACCAATACCGAACGGCGGGTGAATTTAATTCGCAATGTGGTCAAACCACACGGCGATTCAAAAACCGATCTGGCTATTTTTAATGAAATGGCAAAACGTTTCGAACGTGGTGCAAAAATGGTGTTTCCTGAAAACGCGGAAGGTGTGTTTGAGGAAATAAAACAATTATCAAAAGGCCGTATGCTGGATTATTCCGGCATGAGTTACGATAAAATTGAGAAAAATCGTGGCTTGCAATGGCCGTGTAATGAAGAAACCTCACCTGAAGGCTCAAAGCGTTTATACACCGATGGTGTTTTCCAGTTCCCTGATGGCAAAGCAAAGTTGATTGCACTGCCGTTTGTTGATGATAATGAACGGCCTAATGAAGACTACCCGTTCTGGTTAAATTCCGGGCGCGTAGTTGAGCATTTTCATACCCGCACCCGTACCGGCAAGGTCGGCAATGCCAATAAATTCTCGCCCACGCCATTTATGGAAATGAATCCACAGGCAGCAGAAAAACTGGGCATCGAACATGGCAGTTATGTCAAAGTTTCATCCATCCGTGGTGACGCGACCGTTATGGTGCAATGTACACAACGAATTGCACCGGATGCGGTGTTTATTCCATTTCATTTTCACGAATGTGTTAACCGTATTGCGCTTGGGTTGCTCGATCCACATTCAAGACAGCCCGCCTATAAACAGTGTGCAGTTAAAATTGAAGTCATAAGCGACCAGGCTGTCGCAGCAAAAGAAAACGTTGAAGCGCGGGCATTTTAAATAAACATTTTTGCGATGAATATACAAACAAAAAAACAGTCCGCAAATAACGCGAAACACGCAAAAGGTTTTTCTGTTTTTAACCTTTGCGTATTTTGCGTTTTTACTTCGCGCTATCCTGCGCTACTCTCGATGAGCCGCACTAACGTGCGTTCAAAATGC
>JAFLJY010000320.1 GCA_022712755.1 Gammaproteobacteria bacterium | reverse complement strand
AATACTGATGGTTTTACTGGTATTAGTATCAGCAAAATTATGATGTTTATGCTTTTCTAATACAGCCTGTTTAATGGCTTCAAAATACTCACTTACCTGAGTACTGCATTGGGCAATATTGACTTTACGTTTAACGGTTTGTGTAGCAAGATTTGTTATGCGTTTATCAATAAACTTGTCATGTGCTTTTTTGTAACTATCAATATCATTGATTGAGCTTACCCAGATTTTGAATTCATCAATCCAGGCACAACCAACTGAGAGCTTCTTGCCGCGCATTTTTGCAAAAATATCCCACCCAGATTGATAAACATTAAAATATCCTTGTGCTAAATCAGGTGGAATTGTGGCTGATGAAATCATCACCTTTCTGCCTAGCATTCCTGCCGTATGGATTAATCTTCCTATTGCGATTAAGTCGGTATTATCAAAATCATCAATTTCATCAATCACTAAATCAGACGACATAAGGCGGATGGTAGGTAAAATATGTCGACCACCACGCATAACTTCAGTTGCCTGAATAATATGATCAATAGTACAAGTAAGGACTGGAGCGTATAAAAACTGCCTGTCCTTTGCGTTTTTAAGAACGGTATCTAAACCTTGTTCTGGAAACTCTTTAGTAAACACCAGCTCATTACCTAAAAGGCTAGTACTGGATTCTGAACCTGTATTATTTTTCTGTTGATGTAATTCGATAACTGCTTTAGAGCCTATGAGTACCGCTAACTCGTCATCTTTGAGTTTAATTTTTTCTCTATACTCATCACCTGTTTGCAAGGTTAACGTTCTAAGCCCAAGCGCAAGAATATACCTTAGACTTTCTTCATTTACTGAAAGCGACTGCATAATTTTTGCATTTGCAAAGGTTTTTCCCTTGCCAGTAGAAGCCATATTGACAGCAAAGAAACCAAACTGGTTTTTATCAAATACCTTTTCGTCACGCTTCCATTTTTTTATACCACTGACAGCATTATCTTGCCACTTGTAATTTTTTGGGCTTTTTTTGTTGATTTCCTTGTTGCCTATGACACGAATATTCTTATTAAAAACAGCCTCAAACTGTGGCAATTTTTTGATATTAACTTTTGCTTGTTTGGCAACTCCAACCAGGTGTTCATCCAGTTGTTGTTTTAACTTTCCATGATAGTCCGTATTGGCAAACAGTTTGATACTACTGTGCCAATTCAGGTCTTTATCTTGTGATGAATAATAGTGATCAGCTAACATTAAACACATTCGAGCGTACGTCAATATTGGTCTTCGTGATTGCGAGTTAAAAATCTTCTCTATTTTCGGCAAGAGATTTTTTAATTTAATCGCATGACTTTTCATATCTTGTTGCCAATCTACTGACTTGCTGGGCAATTCTGCATATTTAAACCATTCAGTAAAAACCACTTCTTCCTTCTTATTTTCATAACCCCATGATGGAGAAATATGATCAAAAAGTTCTGATAAATTGATTTCTTTATCTTTATATCCTTTTTTCAAAACAGGAAGTTTATGATGTGTCAGTATTAGCCACGCAACCATACTGGCTACAGGCGGCAAGTTCTTTAATGGGTTTGTAATATTTATTATTTTCAGTTTTGAAATATTGCTATGTATTTCATCACTGATCATGGCATTCAGCCACTCCTCATCACTTTTATTATCCACAATAGCAACTAAAAAAAGTAGTGAGATCCATTCGTGTCTAAGCGGGTCACTTTGAGTTTTATTCTTTCCTTTTAACTTATTTTGAAATAAATCGGTTAATTTCCCGAAGTCATGCAACAAGGCAGAAAATACAGTAATAGCGTCAATAACAGGTAAGAACTGCCAGTCTTCTTCATTATAATTATTGTAATTATCCTGCTGTGTATAATTCACCGGCACAACACCCTCTGCATTAAACTTATCTTTATTACCAACCGACCACAAAAAATCACTTCTACTACGACTGCGTATCCAATGACAACTAACAGCCGTATTTTTACTCGCCGTTTTCCGCAGTAATTTCTTCACCGCCTGCAAACCTTCATTTGTAATAACCGTTTGCCAGGTTCGGTTACCAATACGATTAGCAAAGGCATCCAGCACTCGTCTGGTTTTATTGAGTGCTTTTTTTTCGCATTGGGAAACGAAGGTGACCATCATGGCTGAATGCCTTTTTTTTGTGGCTTCATATCTATTGTTTTGCATTTAGGGATGCGGAGTGCTACTGTATATACATGACATATATACGACAGGTGCTGTATGACGACTACACGGGTATTTAAAAGCGGTAATTCACAAGCGGTGCGAATTCCAAAAGAGTTCCAGTTCGATGTTGATGAATTGGAAATTTTTAAACGAGGCAATGAAATCGTTTTAAGAAAGAAAGAAGATAACCTATTAGGTGTTTTGGATATTCTGGCGGGATTTTCTGATGATTTTATGCAGGATGGACGTGAGGATTTGCCACCGCAAGAAAGAGATTTTGACCTGTGATATTGAAATATTTGATTGATACTGACACATTTATCTATATTAAAAACCACCATCCTCCACAAATTATTAAGCGTTTTAAGTCGATGGAAGTCGGTGAGGTTACATTGTCTGCGATCTCTTATGGTGAGTTGTTTAGAGGTTGCGAGCGTAGCCATTTTAAGCATAAGAACCACGAGCAACTGAAGCAATTGATTCGTTTTATTCCCGTTCAATCGTTGCCAGTTAATGCAGGTGTGCATTATGGAAAGCTTCGAACCAGACTTGAGAAACAGGGGAATAATATTGGTGCTAATAATATGTGGATTGCTGCTCATGCCTTGTCGATGGAGTTGACGCTTGTTACCAATAACACCAGGAAATTCAGTCGTGTTGACGGTTTGAAAATCGAGAACTGGGTTAAATAAGTTCACGCTTTTTGCTCTCCCCACTTTATCTGGCTCATCTGTTTAACTGTATCAAACATAAAATCCAGCGCCTTGTGCTGAGTGAAATTTTGCAGGCATTGCTGGCGAAATTCCTGCTCAGTCGCGCCTTCTTTGGCACAGATAAATGCCCACGGTAGTATTAGTGTGTCTTTTATCAGGTCGGCTACGTCAAACACTAATGCGCCTCTTCTCGTTTTACCGTGCATAACTGCAAAACCGTGGGGAATGCCAAGCACCCATAAGGTACTGGCGGCAAGTCCGTAGGCAAGGTAGTTGCCGTGATTAAGAAAAGCATTGGCGTTGTCTACGCTGTCGTGCTGTCGAACGAAGTCGGTTTGTTTGGTGAGATTGGCGGCGATTTTGTAGAGACTTTTGGTGAGCTGGGCTTCGATAACAAGTAGGTTCGTTACATCATGGCAGTGTTCAATTTTTGCTGAAAAGTTATTTAATGCCTGTTGTATGTTGTTATCGCTGACGTTGAAACCTTCGGCTTTCAGGTCACGGTCTTTGCTCCAGACTTTTTGTAAGTAGCTTATGCGTTGCTGCTGAAACTGTTTAGCTACCTGTAGTCTTTTTTCGTCATCAAACCAGAATTTCATCCAGCCCTGTATGTACTCCGTTGGGCGGTATTCACTTTGTGGCGATAACCATTCAACTTCGCTGGCAGCAATCAGGGGTGTACCACCGCCACCGCTAAAACCAATGAGTACGCCTGCTGATGCCAGCATTCTTACGGCTGCCTGGGTGATGGATGTGCCTGTACCAAGCAGGATGCAGGTGGTATTGGCGATGGGGATGTTCCAGTATTGTTTTTCGTCTTTTTCTTCGGTGAGGTAAAGCACGCGCCCACCTTTTTGCATCACGCGGCACATTTCCAGATAATAGATGTTGGCGCGTTTTGAATGCAGTATTGCTTTTAGATCGGTTAGTTGTTCCATTTTATTTTTGCTGTTTAAGGACATCTCTATTAATTCTGGATGTGAAAATTGAGAATCAAGACATGTCAGATTAATAGAGATGCCTTTAAGTGACAAGTCATTCAATAACCACCGAATAACTTGTACTGCGCCCGCCGGCTGACTCTTTTTGTAATGCGCCACGATCGATCAGGTTGAGTATGTCGCGATGGGCGGTGTCTTGTGAGCATTTTGCGATTTTTGCCCATTTTGATGTGGTGAGCTTGCCTTCAAAACCATCCAGCAATCTATTGAGTATTTTTATCTGGCGTTCATTCAACGGCTCTTTGGCGAAGCGTTCCCAGAAACGTGCTTTGCTCAGGACGGTGCTTAGTGTTTCTTGTGCACCTTCGATTGCGCTTAGCAGGCAGCTTAGAAACCAGTTTTGCCATTGCGTTACATCGAGTTCACTTTTCTGTGTTTGTTCCAGTATGTCGTAGTAGCTTTTGTGCTGTTGGCGGATTTGCGCTGACATGCTGTAGAAACGTTGGTCTGTTTTCTCGGCACGGGCGAATGCCATGTCTGCAATTGCGCGGGCTATGCGGCCATTGCCATCATCGAATGGATGAATGGTAACAAACCACAAATGCGCGAGTCCTGCAGTGAGTAATGGGTCGATGTCTCCCGGTTGTTCAAACCAGTTGAGAAACGTTGCCATTTCATCGGGAAGACGGCCTGCCGGTGGTGCCTGGTAGCGTACTTTTTCTCGACCAATCGGGCCGGATATTACTTGCATGGGGCCACTGCTGTCATCGCGCCAGTTGCCGACTCGAATTTTGTTCATGCCGCTTCGGCCTGTTGGAAACAGTGATGCATGCCATGCAAACAACCGTTCTTCGGTTAGGGCTTCAGCATAGTTACCTGTGGCATCTAACATCATTTCGACCACGCCATCTACATTGCGGCCGGAGTTGACTAGCCCTCCGACATCCATGCCGAGTCGTCGCGCAATAGATGATCTGACCTGATTCGGCTCTAAGTTTTCACCCTCGATTTGACTCGATTTGACCACATCCTCGGTCAGGGTGCGAAGATGCGCTTCACTGCGTAGTTCAAAGCCGATTGCTTCCATTTTACCTAGCAGTCGCCCTTGCTGGTGTGAAACATGTACGAGTAGTTTGGTCAGGCTGGGCTCATCCCAGGTAAAAGCAGGCCAATCGGGTTTGTTCCATAGATACATTTTTAATCTCCGCTATTTATGCGGATATAATGGGCGTTATTCTCCGCATAAGCAAGAGTAATGTCCGTATATTTTGCGGAGATTAGTGCGTAGATACGGTCGAATTGATCCATTTTTCTATCGTCTTTTTTAATGCCGGGTTGGGGTAAGGTGCTAACGCCGGAAAATCGCCACAAAAAACTGTTGGGGTTCGTGCCTCACCACAACCTACGGACTACGGGCTAGTGATACAAAGAAGCGGCTGCTAACTCACGGGTATAATCATGTTTTGGGTTATTAAACACTTCATCGACATCGCCCTGCTCTACCACTTTTCCCTGTCGCATGACGATTACGCGGTGTGACATGGCGCGTACTACGCGTAGGTCATGGCTGATGAAGAGGTAACTCAATTGATGTTTTTCCTGTAGATTAGCTAATAAACCTAACACCTGTTTTTGTACGGATACATCAAGTGCGCTGGTGGGTTCGTCGAGTAATATCACATCCGGTTCGAGGATGACGGTGCGGGCAATGGCGATGCGTTGGCGCTGTCCGCCGGAAAATTCGTGCGGATAACGCCATAGGGCATCTTCATCCAGACCGACTTCCTGCAACACAGCATAAATTTTTTCCAGACGTTGTTGTATATTGAGTTGCGGAAAATGCAACTTCAGACCTTCTTCAATAATTTGCCGTACCGTCATTCTGGGTGAGAGAGAGGAGAAAGGATCCTGAAATACAATTTGAAAATGTCGGCGTAGTGGGCGCATGAGTTTTTCACTAAACTCGGTGACGTTCTGATTTTTAAAGCGTATCTCGCCCTGCGAAGCTAACAGGCGAAACATGGCTAAACCCAGTGTTGTTTTACCGGAACCTGATTCACCGACGATGCCCAGTGTTTCACCAGAGTGTAATGATAATGTTATATTATCAACCGCTTTTATTTCATCCACTTTGCGTTTGAAAAAACCTTTATGTACAGGGAAATAACAACGCAGGTTCTGTGTGCTTATAACGACATCTGAGCCTGCCTGCACGGTTGCTATTTTTTGATCTGGCTCGCTGTCCAGCAAAAACTTTGTGTAGTCATGTTGTGGTTGTGAAAATAATTTTTCGGTCTCGGCACTTTCGACAATTTTACCGTCCTGCATAACACAAACACGATTGGCAAATCGTCTAACCAGGTTTAAGTCGTGGGTAATTAATAATACCGACATGCCGGTATCATTCTGGATTTGGGTTAGCAGGTCAAGTATTTGTTGTTGTATGGTGACATCCAGCGCGGTGGTTGGTTCGTCTGCAATTAACAGAGAGGGGTTGCAGGCAAGTGCCATTGCAATCATTACCCGTTGACGTTGACCACCGGAAAGTGCGTGCGGGAAAACATTGATTTTATGTTCGGGTTGTTGAATTCCTACCTGGTTTAATAATTCAATGACACGTTTTTGCTTTTCAGATTTTGCCAGGTTTTGGTGCAATGTCAGCACTTCTTCAATTTGCCGTCCAATGGTAAACACTGGATTTAATGATGACATCGGCTCCTGAAATATCATCGCAATATTCTTTCCACGAACTTTTTGAATTTTTCCCTCTTTCAGTGCTAATAAATTTTCATGCTGTAAATCTTCATGTCGTGAATTTTCCTGTTGTAAATTTTTCTGTTGTAAATTTTTCTGTTGTAAATTATTATGTCGAAAATCTATGCTACCAGAATAGTCAGTACTGGCTTCCTCATGCAGACGCAGTATTGATAATGCAGTAACGGATTTACCCGAACCAGACTCACCAACAATCGCCAGATTTTCACCTGATAATATATCGAAACTAATGTTGTTTATGATATTAACCAGACCTTTTTGTGTATGAAACGATACACTCAGGTCTTTTACGCTTAACAATGTTTTTTTATTTTCACTATTCATTATTTATTCTCGTTCCCACGCTCCTGCGTGGGAATGCATAACTCTCAAAATATACTGCACAAACATTAAGCAGGCATACCTGGCTCAACTGGCGGTATGCGTTCCCACGCAGGAGCGTGGGAACGAGAAAAACAGGTTACTACGGCGATTTGTTGGGGTTCATAAAAAAACATTCACCCCAACCTACGTTCTATTCATTTTTCATTTTTTATCTTCATGGATGGAGTGACTGAAAACTGCGCCTGCATTTTTCGCACTTCCTGCATCCATGCAGGTCGTATGATGAAAATCGTCCGGAACGATTTCAGTACATTTTTCATTAAAAATTTAATCTTAATTTTTTCTAGTGTCCATCGCTTCACGCAATGCTTCACCAATAAAAATCAATAACATCAAGGTACCGACCAATACAATAAATGCGCTTAAAGACAACCACCAGGCTTCTATGTTTTCCTTGCCCTGTGCCAGCAACTCACCCAGGCTTGGGGTTGTTGGTGGTACGCCTAAACCTAAAAAATCAAGACTGGTTAAGGCAAGTATGGCACCACTGATTCTGAATGGTAAAAAAGTAATGACCGGCGTTAAACTGTTTGGCAACAGGTGTTTGCTAATGATTGTATAGTTCGACAAACCCATTGCCCGGGCAGAGCGAACATAGTCCAGATTTCTACCGCGCAGAAATTCTGCGCGCACATAATCGGATAAGCCCATCCAGCCAAATAAAGATAATAATATAATCAGCAACCAGATACTCGGCTGAAAGATGGAGGCAAAAATAATCAACAAATACAGTTCGGGCATGGATGACCAGACTTCTATCACCCGTTGCATAATTAAATCTGTTTTTCCTGAGAAATAACCCTGCACCGCACCCGCGACAATACCGATGCTGACACCAATGACCATGAGTGCCAGTGAAAACCAGACTGAGATACGAAAGCCATAAATAACACGCGCCAGCACATCACGTCCTCTATCGTCTGTGCCAAACAGGTTTTGACTTGATGGCGCGGCTGGATTAGGGGAATCGCTATCAAAATTAATGGTGTTGTGATTGTAGGGGTTTAACGGTTTAAGCATCCAGTTATCACCGCGTGTTAATTGCTGGCGAACAAAACTATCGGTGTAATCCGTTGCGGTTTCAAAATCCCCACCGAAGGTTGTTTCAGGATAGTCTATTACTACTGGAAAATAGAGTTCACCGTCAAAGCTTACAATCAGTGGTTTATCATTGGATAAGACTTCTGCAAAAAAACAAAGCACAAATAAAATACTGAAAATCCATAAACTGATGTAACCACGGCGATTGGATTTAAAACGTAGCCATGCACGTTGACCAGGTGACAGTCCCGGCATTATATTGTTATTGCTTATTTTGTTCATGAAAATATTTCCTGACTACTTGTCCGTCCTCTCCATCCTTTGGTTCGTTAACAGCACATCCATGTGCTACTACTGATTCGTTAACGTCACATCCATGTGCCACTACTCAACAGAATCAAAATGGATACGAGGGTCAATGAAGACATAACTTAAATCAGCCAGCAATTTTGCAATCAAACCCAGAATGGTAAACAAAAACAACGTGCCCAACACCACTGGGTAATCTCTTTTTAATACTGATTCATATGCTAACAAACCTAAACCATCAAGTGAAAAAATGGTTTCAATCAATAAACTGCCGGTAAAAAATGCGCCAATAAAGGCGGCGGGGAAACCGGTGACCAGGGGGATAATCGCATTTCTGAATACATGACGATACAATACGGCATTATCTGACAGGCCTTTTGCTTTTGCGGTTAATACATATTGTTTACGTATTTCTTCGATGAAGCTGTTTTTAGTTAGCATGGTCATGACCGCAAAACTACCGATGACCAATGAAATGATCGGCAATACCATATGCCAGAGGTAATCGGTGATCTGGCTATACCATGGCAGCGTATCCCAGTTATCGGAGACCAGCCCCCTTAACGGGAAGATATCAAAAAAACTGCCACCGCCAAAAAAAACTAGCAAGGTAATACCAAGCACAAAGCCGGGTATTGAATAACCTATTAATATTAATGTGCTGGTGACCACATCAAAAGTACTGCCGTCTTTAATGGCTTTAGCTATACCTAAAGGAATGCAGGTTGAATAAATAATCAAAAAACTCCACACACCTAAACTTATCGACACCGGAAGTTTGGAAATAACCAGATCAATAACTGTCTCATTATGAAAATAGCTATCGCCAAAATCAAAACTCATGTAGTTTTTCATCATGGAAAAGAAGCGCTCATGTACCGGTTTATCAAAGCCATACAAGGCACGAATTTCTTCAATATGTTCTTCGTCTAAACCTGTTGCACCTCGATACAAACCGCCGGTGCCACTAGCTGCCTCACCAACACCCTGTTTACCTTCCAGCTGACTAACCAGTTGTTCTACCGGTCCACCAGGAACAAATTGTGTTACTGCAAAAGTAATCAACATGACACCAAACAAGGTAGGTATCATGAGTAACAGGCGTTTTAAAATGTATGAAAACATGGATGTTATAAGTTTTATGTTTTATGTTTTATGTTTACTAGTTCCCACGCTCCTGCGTGGTAACTCATACGATAGTACCGTTAACATCGGTATGCATTCCCACGCGGGAGCGTGGGAACGAGAAACCTTAGCCGTTAGTTGTTTGTTTTGATTTTTCATTAACCAATAACCATTAACAATTAATCATTGTTTTTCACCCACCACGTTTTTAACAACCAGCTTATTGGTTCATAATATAATGGCTGCGTATCAGGTATGCCAAATTTATTCCAGAAAGCAACACGATGAAAATCGATAAACCAGTTTGGTACCAGGTGTTCGCCATACAACAGTGCACGATCCAGTGCGCGTGAAGCAATAACGACTTGCTCCCTATTTTCAGCCTGGATGATATGTGTTATTAATTGATCAACAACTGGATCATTTATACCGGGTAAGTTATTGGAGCCTTTCAATTCAGCTGCACTGGAATGAAACATATTCATTAATTCGTTACCAGGTGAGACCGAAGTCGAGAAGCTGGTTACTACCATGTCAAAATCAAAGGTATCCAGTCGGCGTTTATAGAGTGATGAATCAACTTTTCTATAATTTGTTTTTATGCCCAGTTTTTTTAAATTATGTGCATACGGTGCCACAATACGGTCGAAACCCTTTTGCACCAGTAAAACATCTAATATGAACATTTGACCTTGCTGATTTTTAAGCACGCCATCCTGGATAGTCCAACCCGCCTCACGTAATAAATCGCGCGCTTGTATTAAATTATTCCGCAAGCTGTCTGGTGCTAGTGTCGTCGCCGGTTG
>JAFLJY010000239.1 GCA_022712755.1 Gammaproteobacteria bacterium | reverse complement strand
AGGTTAGTAGTCGTTTCTAAAAATAGAATGAGAAAAACAAGATTTTATGCCAAATTAGTGAGATTGTCAGAGGTATTGTGAAGAAAGTGACTTGACCCCTTTATTCTATTGCTAAGTAATACAATCTTCAAGTAGAAAAAGAGAGTGGTTCATGGTTATAAGCTCTAAATGTGTTAAGTCAAGATTTGACCCCCTTTTTCGTAAAAGCATTACAGAAAATTGATCATGAGACAATTGCATTAACGTCAAATATTGCCTAACGAAGCCATCCATCCAACGCGGAAAATATCCCCTGTGTCAGGATAGGTTGTCGTTTCTAGATAATAATGTGAGAAAATAGGTTTTTTAAAATAACGTCTATACTACAGCCATAGTTTTTAGACGCGGAAAAGTGATCTGAATCAGAATAAATTCGTAGGAAGCGAGGTTATAAACGGAAAATGTTAGATAAAACAATCTGTGTTATCGGCTTAGGCTATATCGGTTTGCCAACAGCATCACTTCTCGGTACAAAAGGTTTTCAGGTACATGGTGTAGACGTATCTGAACATGTCGTCAATACCATCAATAAAGGCAAGATCCACATAGTCGAACCCGACCTCGATATCATGGTTAAATCTGCGGTCAATGCAGGCAACCTTAAAGCGGGTATGCAGCCAGTAGAAGCGGATATTTTTATTATCGCTGTACCCACACCTTTCAAAGGTGACCATGAGCCTGATTTAGCCTATGTTGAATCAGCGACTAAAATGATTTCCCCTTATGTAAAACCGGGCAATCTGGTCATACTGGAATCAACCAGCCCCGTCGGCACCACAGACGAAGTTGTCGCTAAAATATTAACAGATGACGGTCACGATACAGACAAAGAAGTCCATGTTGCACATTGCCCTGAGCGAGTGCTTCCTGGCAGGATACTTATCGAATTAGTCGAAAATGATCGCATCGTTGGTGGCGTAAACCCATTAGCAACCCAAAAGGCGGTCGAGTTTTATGAAAGCTTTGTTCGCGGTGAAGTGCTTTCTACTGATTCAAGAACAGCCGAGATGGCAAAACTGACAGAGAACTCATCAAGAGATGTCAGCATCGCATTTGCGAATGAATTATCACTAATCTGTGACCAGGAAGGCATTAATGTCTGGGAGCTGATTTCACTGGCTAATCGGCATCCTCGTGTCAATATTCTGACTCCCGGACCCGGTGTAGGCGGGCATTGCATTGCCGTCGACCCCTGGTTTATTGTCGCTAGATCCCCCCAATACGCAAAACTAATAAAAACCGCACGACTGGTAAACGACTCAAAACCACAATGGGTTATAGAAAAAGTAAAAAGTCGGGCTGACAAATTCAAGCGACCTGTTATCGGATGCCTTGGATTAGCTTTCAAAGCTGATGTTGATGACTTAAGAGAATCACCAGCCGTCGATATCGTACGACAATTAATAAAGGAAGATGTAGGAGAAGTTCTCATATCAGAGCCAAACCTCGAAAAACACGACGAATTTGACCTGATTAGCTGTGAAGAACTGATACAGCGAGCAGATATTATTCTGCTACTGGTTGACCATAAACAATTCAAAACCATTAAAAGACTCGAATTGAATGAAAAAGTGCTAATTGATACACGCGGAATTATTCAATGACATTGCGTGTACTAACCGTCTTTGGCACCCGACCAGAAGCCATTAAAATGGCACCTGTAGTACTCGGTCTGCAGCAGGCAGAGGGCATAGAGTCACTGGTCTGCGTTACCGCGCAACACCGGCAAATGCTAGACCAGGTGCTGGATTTATTTGAAATAAAGCCAGACTATGACCTCAACATCATGAAACACGGACAGGATCTGTATGACGTAACGTCTAGCGCTTTACTGGGAATGCGTGACGTACTAAAAGATTGCAAGCCGGATGTTGTACTGGTGCATGGAGATACCACAACCTGCTTCGCCGCCTCACTGGCAGCATTTTATGAGCAAATAAAAATTGGTCATGTAGAAGCAGGGTTAAGAACAGGTGATATGACGGCACCTTTCCCGGAAGAAGGCAATCGTTCCCTGGTTGGCAGAATCACCAACTACCATTTTGCACCGACAGAAGGTTCAAGGCAGAACCTGTTAAAAGAAAATATCGCAGACAAGTCGATTACAGTGACGGGTAACACAGTGATAGATGCGCTGTTAATGGTGCGAGATAAAGTTAACCAATTACCAGACGAACACTGGAAAAAACAATTTGGTGAAAGTCTATATAAAAGAATTACAGATAAACAAAGAAAACTCATCCTAATAACAGGGCACAGAAGAGAAAACTTTGGACAAGGTTTTGTAGAACTTTGTAATGCAATTAAAACACTGGCAGATAAACATTCGGATTGGGATTTAATCTACCCCGTGCATTTAAATCCAAACGTTCAAAAACCAGTCAATGAAATACTAAGCGAAACAGAAAACGTTTTTTTAATCGACCCACAAGACTATGCGCCCTTTGTATGGTTAATGGATAAAAGTGACCTGATCCTGACAGACTCAGGCGGCATACAGGAAGAGGGGCCATCTTTAGGCAAGCCCGTACTGGTAATGAGGGATGTCACCGAACGACCAGAAGCCGTTGATGCAGGCACAGTAAAACTGGTCGGCACAAATAAAGAAAAAATAATCAGCAATGTAGAAAATGTGCTGCTCAATGAAACCGAATACCAAAAGATGTCCAGGGCGCATAATCCGTATGGTGATGGTAAGGCCGTAGCGCGAATCCTTGATAAATTACGATCTAAAATATAAATAAATATAAAGTACATACAAACAGATTCTTATGGCAAATACGGACATTATTTCAAAAACCCTGATTAAAGAAGTAGTTAAAGACCTGGCTATTTATCTGCTGGGCTTAAAAATAACCCTTCTGTAGGAACACACCACCGAGCGGCAACGGGTAGAGCAAGATTAATACCATTGCTAAAGGCAAGAAATAAGATTTAACTTCGTTATTTTGAAAGTAGTTATTTTCTTGCCTTATTTTCCAGCTTGATTTATATTCATAATTAGTAAATATGAGTATATGAGGTGAAATATGGCTACTACAAGTATCAGCTTGGGTGAACACTGGGAAGTGTTTATCAAAAATGAAATATCCAGTGGTCGCTACGGCACTGCCAGTGAAGTTGTTCGTGATGCGCTTCGCACCATGGAAGAACGTAAAAGCAAACTTGAAGCATTGAGAACCCATTTAGCACAAGGGGCACAGCAAGCCAAAGCAGGCGAATTTATTGATGATTTTTCCATGGATACACTAATAAATGAGCTGGATAATGAAGCCTGATGACGAAACACAGAATAACTCCCAAGGCACGAGAGGATCTAAAAAATATCGGGCATTACACGCAACAGAATTGGGGGAAGACGCAAAGGAACACATACTTAAAAAATTTAGAAAATCGTTTTAGGTGGTTAGCAAAAAAGCCTCGTCTAGGTAAACACCGCACTGATATTGCAGAGGGCTACTATAGTTTTCCAGAAGGCCAGCACATTGTGTTTTATCTAATCAACGATGAATGGATTGAAATTATAGGTATACCCCATAAAGATATGGATATCGTCTCTTATTTCCAGACTCGGTGATTGTATATACTTTATCAAAATGGTCGAAATTATTTGATTCACGAAGATGGCTCAGGCTAACTAAGCAATACAATCTTCAAGTAGAAAAAGAGTGTGGTTCATGGTTATAAGTTCTAAATGTGTTAAGTCAAGATTTGACCCCTGTCTCTCTCTCTGTCTCTCTGTCTCCCGCAATTATTGGGTGCCAGTTGGAGTCAGATGATGTTTTTCAGGTTGTGTGGCTACAGGATCGGCTGAAATAAAGATTAGTCCGACTTTTGCTGGTGGTTATATATCTTTCATGAAATATATACAAAAGTACGAAAAGTATGACAAAACCATCAACCAAACTAAGCTTTAAACGAAATGCGATGTGGGCGATCGCTGGTTCAGCTGTAACGGTATTATCTCAAATTGCAGCTATCGTTGTATTGGCGCGATTATTAACTCCTTATGAGTTCGGTGTTGTGACGGCGGCCACTCTGATTAATCAGTTTGCTCTCATCTTCGTAGAATTTGGAGTTGGCACATACGTGGTACAACGATCTGATGTAAATGAAAGATTTATAGGAACAGCTTACCGGATATCATGTTTTCTGGGTTTGCTAATCGCATCTCTAGTATTCATGCTAGCTCCGATATTAGCCAACTTGCTTGATGCACCGGATTTAACACTAGTATTGAGGGTCTATTCGATAATGTTTTTGATATTTGGCTGGTATGCTATCCATGATGCATTGACGCAACGTGCCCTTGATTACGCGTATCTAGCACGAGCAGATGCGGTTAGCTTTTCACTTGGCTATGCTGGTGTATCAATAAGCTGCGCACTTCTGGGTTTTTCATACTGGTCCCTGGTTATGGGACATATCAGCCAAATGGCAATTCGTGGAACATTTTTACGGCTAAGGCATAAAAATTTATCGCAATATCAAATAAGTTTGAAAGACGCACGTAGTATTATGCATTTTGGTTTTGGCCAAACCTTATCAAGAATCGCGAGCATGATAGCCAGTCAGGCAGATGGCTATGTGGTGGCATCTCGTCTTGGCGTGACAGCCGTTGGTACATACGGTCGTGCTACCCAGCTTGTTATGATGCCTGCTGCACAGCTGGGTCAAATATTTGATAAATTAATCTTTCCTCATATTTCACGGACCCAGGATGAGCATAAACGCTCAGCAACTATATATCTTAATGCTATAACTGGAATTTGTATTCTCAGCTTTCCCGTGTGTGTACTTATTTGGGTTTTCGGGGAGAGCATTGTCAATTTTTTGCTCGGCGCCAAGTGGCATGAAGTGGCTCAGCCATTGAAGGTCTTAGCTCTGGCTATTCCCTTTCGATTGATTCACAAAGTGTCTGATCCAACCGCAAGGGCGATGGGTAAAACGTACAGTCGAGCCTGGCGGCAATGGGTGGTTGCTATTAGTTTGGTATCTTTAGTTTTAATTCTTAGTCCATATGGTTTGGCTGCAATAGCTTGGGCCGTCGTCGTTGTGTCGGTTGTAGACGCGGGATTAATGGTTTGGCTTTGCTTTAGAGTGACTCATTTTCAAGTTTATCAATTAAGTCAAGCTTTTAAGCCAGGTTTATATGCTGGTTTGGTAGCGCTCCTTGCCATCAATGGGATTATGGAGGTGCCGTTTTTGCGAGAACTGAATGACTTAATTCAATTGTTACTAGCATGCTTGTTTTTTGCGGTAATCGTATTGTTCTTTCTGAACAACTACCTGAGGAGGCTTAAGTTAACATGAAAAATATTGATCGACGTACATTTATGCAAATGCTCGGTATTACGTCCACTTTTGCTCTATTTTCGCAACCCTTTGCTTTCGGGAAAAAAAATCAACCAAAGAGTTCACGAAAAATTGATATTAGTCAGTTTGATAAAGTGTTATTGCCTCGAGAGCATGGCCAATTAACAACAATGGTTAAACCGCTGACTAGACGTTATCCATCTAGAGAACATTGTATGCAAATGGCTGCTTTTTTTAACGAAAAAAAAGGAGTGTTAATTATTGCAAATGATCCTGAGGGAGGTACTGCTGATTGGCACATTCAGCCCAATAGTACTTTATCGATTAAATTTTATGAAACAGAGCCTGATGTTCAAGTCATAGATATTGAGCCGACTATTGAGGCAGCCGCCGAAGCATACAAGGAATGGGCAGTTAAGCAATTTTGGATTCAAGGTCGTAAACGTGCGGCGCCAAAACTAAATTTTGTTTCAGTCGCATCAAGTTCTTCAGTTGCAGCGGAAAAAAAACATTTAAACCAGGTATTAGAAACTGTTGATGGGACAATTGGTATTTGGTTAACCCAATGGCGAAGTAATCCTTTTGATCGTAAGTATCCTGATTACACACCGAAAGAGCCTGTTCAGTTAGCAAAGTTCTTTTCATATATTGCAGGTCATGGAGGCCTTGCATTTTCTTATTTAAATGGGTTGCTTTGGGATCGTGAATTAAAGAACTTTCAAAGTATAGGGGAACATATAGCTGTAAGAACCGAGCGACAGCAAACTATTGCCTATAACAGAAAACTTGATTTTCTAAATTACGCATGTCCATATACTCCTTTATGGCAGGATAAGATTGTCAATGCAAGAAATTCTCTTAAAGATATAAATGGTCAGTTAACTGGTGGAGTTTATTTAGATATGCTAGCGGCGGTTGCTCCTATGGCTTGCTGGGCTGCTGATCACGGGCATGTGCCAGGCGATTATAGCGCTTGGCGACTTGGTGTGCGTGAGCTGCTTAAAAAAATTGATGGTTTCATAATGATTGAAGGATGTGCGGAGGTTTATATGGATTTATTTGATTATCCGTTGATGCATCTGTATACAGATAAAGTTGATACTGTGAATTTATGGGATTTAGTATACGGAGACTATGTTCAGGCGCTTGGTTGGCGATTACCTAAAGGTGTTGGGCGTTTGCAATTTGAGGATACACTTCGACAGTCCCGGGCTGCGGGGCTAAAATCCTATGCCTCTCCATGGATGGTTTCAGAGCCTGAATCCACATTGTTTAAAAGACTATTGATTGGTAATTCAAATAAGACTAAAACTAAAACTTCAGTAGATACTCGCGTTAAAAAATAGCGCTAATTTGTATATAGTAGATCATCATGTTACGAGCCAAAACTCAAACAACGACTGTTTCACTAAAATCTTTCGTTAACAAAGAAGAAAATAACAGGCCAGATACAAGACCAGATGCAAAGGTGCCATGGTTGAATGTGCTAGTCGCTGTCATTGTGGTTTCAGTTTACTGTTTAATTTATGCAGCGGAGAGGTCGCCATTATTTGTTTTAAGCTGTTGGCTGCTAATGGTTCTCAGTGTGTGTTTCGTCATGATTGAACACCCTTTAAACTCTCTAGCACCAGCTAAGGTTGCATCATTGCTTTACACTGTCAGTTTTGCGGCCGCGCCAATGTGGCTAGCTGATCAGGGGGCTTATCGCCACCGATATTACGGAAATGATGTTGAAAGCCTCTTGGGCGTAACTGCAATGATGACACTAGTGGGATATGTATTCTTTCTTATTGGTTATTTTTCATATATTAACTTTCGTGCCAGAATACACAGCCAACCAATTAGTTTGAGTATTAAGTTACGTCGTTATATGCGACTTTGTCTTTTTGTGGCAAGTGTAGTGGGGGCATTGTTTTATATTATGTTGGTAATTCAATCAGGTGGCGTTGGGCGTCTGCTTGGATATAGTGGTGGGCGAGCAGATATTTTTGGGAATATTTATGGAGGATGGTTTTGGGGTGCCCATATCCTGTTTGTCGCTTACGGTTTGCTTGCGATATTGGCAATGCAGAAACATCCATGGTTATGTCTTGTCGCTGCGTTAGTTTTAGCCGCCGCGTTTGTACCTCTTCAGGGGCGAGACTTAGTCGTCGCCCCAATTTTTTGCTGGCTCATATTTTATAATTTGATGTGTAACAAACTGAGCTGGAAAACAATAGGTATTGGAGTATTTAGCATCGTATTAATAGCATCTTTGCTTGGCGCTTACAGGGGGGGCGTAATTAGAGATGATGCAGGTAGTTTTTTTTCCTCTTTCTTTGAACAGACTGGCGCATATCTCACAAAAACGGTGAGTGCCAATATCGAACAGCTCGACACCGCTATGACAGCGGTTCGTTACGTGGAAAAAGAAGGGCACACTATTGGTCCGATGGTATTATTGTCATGGGCTGAGCCATTGGATCGAGCGTTGTTGGGAAATAATATACCGAGTATATACTCTGGAGTTTTTATTGATCTATTATTGTTTCCACAACATAAAGGGTGGAATACAGCTGCAAGTCCTTCGTTGCCGGGAGAGCTATTCCTTGCTATGGGTTGGTTTGGAGTAGCAGCTGGTATGTTATTTTATGGGTTTGTTTTTGGGCAGCTAACTCGTTGGTGCGCTAAAATGCACCGTTCCCCAGTATTATTTGCCGCCTATCCCTTTGTGCTTTACATGCTTTCTAAAATGATAGTCGATGGCACCACGCATTTATTTCGCGTAATAATAGTGTTATTTATATTATATATATTTGCGTTGTTTGCTCCACCATTCAAGCCTGCTGATAAGCACTTACACAAGGAAACAAAATGAGTAATGATAAATCCTTTCTATTAATACCTAATCATTCTATGGCAATAGAGAGTAATTCGGTAATTATTGAATCGGCTGAAGCTGATATGCTAGAGAAGCTTGGAGAAAAATACGGCTCTTTAGGTATTGCTGCGTTTGAGACACATGCCAGCATTACAAGCCTATCTGGAGTAGTAGATAAATCTAAACTAAAGTTGCATTTATTAAATAGTTTTGAGCACGACAGTGGATGGCGTAAGGTTGTAAATTACTTTCGTGCTGCATTAACCCTCCCGTTTATTTTGGTGAAATATGACGTAGTCTATATTTTTTGCCCCGGTTACAATGCTCTCTTTGCATCGTTATGGTCACGCTTGTTAGGTAAGCCTTATGGGCTTTATATCCGGGGTACGTGGCTGAATAACAAAGGTAAAACTGCATTCTGGTGGCGTAGCGCTTTTAAAAGGGCACTGTTTATGATTGTAACAGGAGAGTCTTTCAAACGAAGGTTGCAAGTATATTGTAATAATGTTGTGAACGAAGTTCCACTTACTGCTTTAACACCCAGTGAGGTCGATCTATCTGATCTCAGTGAACGCTCCTATTCAAGGCTTATTTTTGTGGGGCGCCTTAATGAATCAAAGGGAGTGCGTGATGTAATACGCGCAGTAGCACAACTTGGAGGAGAGGGAATTAATATTGAATTACTCATTGCAGGAGGAGGAACAGAAGATGAAATATTAATTCTCAATAAATTACGGGCGGAACTAGAAGTGGAGGATAATGTTCGTTTATTGGGGCACGTCACACCCAATGAATTAGGCGAAGCCTATAAAAGCAGCTCAATATTTGTGTTTCCATCATATTATGCTGAAGGTTTTCCTCGGGTTCTATATGAGGCGATGATGTATTCTACTGCGATTGTAACGTGTGAAATGCCGGGGACAGAAGGTTTTTTGATTGACGGTGAAAACTGTGTTTATACACCACCAGCGGATCCCCAGAGTTTAGCAGACAACCTACGGCAGTTACTAAACGATAAATCATTCATGCTTAAAATTGCAGGGAATGCGCGTAAGGATGTTGAGCGTGTCTATGAATCATTTGTAGATCAATCTCATACTCATCAAATTCTAAGATTTATAGATGTGCCGTTAGTTAATGTTAACTAAATTTATTTTACACTGATTTCAAAAAATTATGAAAATATTGCTTAATTTTCTACCTTTGAAGACAGGAGGTGGAGTTCAGGTCGCTTTAGATTTTCTAAAACAGGCTGAGTTATATGGAACTGACCACGAATGGTACCTGGTGGCACGAAGGGGCACGCCTTTTGAAAGTTATAATGATACAGATTTCATCAAGTCAGCTACCTTCATAAACGATTCGATTCTTTCAAGGCTTTATTTTGAGTACTTTTCATGTAAACCTTTAATAAAAAATATTGAACCGGATGTTATATACACACAATTTGGGCCACATTGGCCGGGGGCTAAATCTCTAAAAAATGTAGTTGGTTGCGCCTATTCCAACTTATTTTATCCAGAAATAGATTTTTGGGCTGGATATACATTTCTTAAAAGAGTAAAAAGAAAAATATTCGATTTTGTACGCCTTAATCGGTTAAAAAAAGCGGATTTTGTCATTTTTGAAACAAAAGATCTTGCTGAAAGGTCAATAAATCAACAACAGCTTGATAGTGAGAAAGTCTCATATGTTTTGCCTGCTGTAAGTAGTAATGTTTCTTTAAGTACCCGTCATAAAGAAATGGCTGATATTTGTCAGCGCTTCCCCCAAGGTTTTAAGTTATGCTTGATATCAGGTTACTCCATTAATAAAAACTTTGAAGTTCTCATTGAGACGCTGCTAAGTATTAAAAATAAATATGAACGAAGTGATATATATTTTGTTTTTACCTTAGATAAATCTAGTGAGGTATTCGCACGGCTTATGAAACGAGCTGATGACATTGATGTTCGTGATAATATTCTAAATATAGGATCCGTGCCATTCGATGGTTGTTCAGAAGTGTACAGGGCATGTGACGCCGCTATTTTGCCAGCTAATCTTGAGAGTTTTAGCAATAATATAGCTGAAAGTTGGGGAATGAAAAAACCACTTTTGATTACTGATCTTGATTGGGCTCATTCATTATGTGGTGACGGAGCAATATATATTGATCATACTGCTCCAGAGAATATAGCGGATAGTATTGTTAAATTGAGTGAAAATCAGAACTTACGTGAGACTGTTGTTAAAGCTGGGAGCGAGCAACTCTCTATCTATCCTGATTCAAAAGTTCGCTTCTTACGTAATTTATCAATTTTAGAAGAAGTTGCAGGTTCATAGTATGAAAAAGTCATTCCATAATTTTCTTATTATCTCATATGAAACATTGCAGATGATTATTTTTGCTTTCCCACGCTATAGAACTCTAAATTATATAAAAAAGATATTCTTACAATTTAATGGCGCTGAAATAGGCAAAAGGGTTATATTTTATCCTGGTGTATTTATATCACCGGGGAGAAATTTAATAGTAGGTGATGATGTGGATTTTGCTCGAGGTGTGTTAGTTGCAACACCAGGGGGTGTTGATATTGGTGATAGAGTATTGTTGGGTTATGGTTGTCAGATTATTTCAGGTAACCACAAGATTCCAGATGGGCGCGGTAGAATTTTTGGTTCTGGATATGTTCGTTCTCCAATCGTTATAAAAAATGACTCTTGGATAGGCGCTAATTCAGTAATATTAGCAGGTGTGACTATTGGTGAGGGTGCGATAGTTGCAGCTGGCAGTATTGTAAATAAAGATATACCTCCCTATACGATTGCCGGTGGGGTTCCTGCAAAAGTTATAAAGCTACGCAGTTAAAAGTTTTAATTCATATTTATATAAGGTAAATATCCTACTGGTTTTACTGTAGGGGTTTTTACTGGTTTTGGGGTTCATCTTGTGAAAGCGATAAAAACAATTGTAGAAAAAATACCCTATTCAATTAGTCGTTACTTGGCTCTGGTTCCATTCTCATATCGCCTAGGAAAGGAATACGATGCCTTCTGCAAGTTATTAGAAACTGGCCCTGTTGAAGAGCAATATATAATTAAAAATTTTAGTGCTATTTTTGAATTTTCCAAGGCTAAGTTGCCCTTTTATCAAAGTCTATATAAAAGCAAAGGGGTGATGGATCTCAAAATTCATTCGATACAGGATATTCAAAATGTACCAATTATTACTAAAGATATTATCAGAGATCATCTTGAAGAGTTTTCTGGGTCGATGAAGCAAAATACGGGTGGTACTAGTGGAGCTCCTTTTGCCTTTTATGTAGATAAAAATGCTTTTGCCCGTGAATGGGCGCATATGCATAAAATATGGTCCTTTAAAAAATACAGCTACCGGGATTTTAAATTGACCTTAAGGGGTAAAAACCTGGGAAATAATAGTATTGTTTATAATCCAGTACATAATGAATTTATAGTTAATACCTATCAACCTGTTTCATTATACCTCGACCAATTAGTTGAGTTGGTTAGCTATAAAAATATAAAGTATTTACATGGGTATCCTTCGGCCATTTATAATTTTTTAAAAGAGATCGATGCTACTAACAATCAGCAACTTATAAACTTATTGAAAAAGAAATTCAAATATTGTTTTTTAGGCTCTGAGTTTCCTGTGCCTTATATGGCTAAATATATAAAAGAGCAGTGGGGGCTGGATTATATTTCCTGGTATGGCCACAGTGAAATGTGCATTCTGGCGTATGACAGGGAATCTACTAATAACTATACGCCTTTTCATAGCTATGGTTATGCTGAAGTTGTTGATAATAGATTAATTGGCACATCGTATCATAATTTAGATATGCCTTTAATTAGATATGATACAGGAGATTTGGTAGAACCTGTCTTTCAGGATAATGGAGTGCTTTCATCTTTCTCTGTGAAAGAAGGGCGTAGTGGTGATTTTGTTGAAGATTTAAATGGAAAGAATATACCTCTTACGGCTTTAGTATTTGGTCGACATCATGAAATATTTGAAAGAGTTGATTGTATTCAGGTTAGGCAATTAAGCCCTGGAAAAATAGAATTCTTACTGACCACGAATAGTGGTCTCACGGCTGAAAAGGCAAAAGAATTAATAGATATGAGCAATGTAGATATTGAGTTTTCAGTTACAATTAGTAACGCACCGATATTAACAGCCTCAGGAAAAATGCCATTAAAGATTAGTTAATAAATTAGTCATAACTAAAACGTTAAAAAAGACAAGTGTCCAGGCTGATGGGTTACTTAGAAAATATATCTGTATTATCAAAATTAACTATTCCATAATACGGAATAGTTCAGCAGTATTGTCCGACACTGTATTCACGAACATTATAAACATACAATTTTATAATAATGTGACAATTGATAGGTTGAACCATGAAGTTTTTGTTGAAACAGATATTACAGAATCTTGTAAAATGCGACATTATTCAAGATAAAGTACTTTGTCCGCGTGTTAAAGTTAGACATTTAATAATTCTAACTATCACATCACTCGTAACTGCAGGTATTGAGAAAATGATGGTTGATTTTGGTAGAGCAGACTTAATTGATAAAGTTCGTCAACAGACTGATAAAGTTAAGATGACTATCGATAAGTCCAAAACTGATAGTCTTATGCCTATATCGATACCGTAAGAAGTAAGAAGTAAGATGGTACAATCAGTGGCTGAATGTTATTGTAATGTGGGCGAAATTATCGAGGTTGGTAGTTATTTAGAGGGTTTTGCAATTTGTTTGGAATAGCAAGCATGCTAAAGTTGTTTGTGTGCATACTAGTATTAGTACAAAGATTCCTGCCCCTGTTGATGCAGGTGCAACAGCTACTTTTACAGTTAGTAAATGCAACTACATTACAAAGTATATGTTTGCTACAGCTTATATTAAGTAAAGCAGTTGTAGTTAGTGGATTGGGGTTAATTGGCCTGGTCACTGTTCAATTATTACGAGCTAATGGTTGCACATAAATAAGCGTATTAGACTATGGGGCAATAATATATAGCTTATATAGATTTGGATGATTAGCAGTTTAGATTAATTATTTTTATGGTTTTTTTTTGTAAGGTAAATAAATATGAGTAATCTGTATACAGATGGTAAGTACCTCGAAAATACATCAAGTTGGCATACAGAAGATTCCCTTTGGAAAGCTGAACAAGTTATAAAAATGATCGAGAGAAATAACCTTAAATTTAATAATGTGTCAGAAGTAGGGTGTGGTGCAGGAGAAATATTAAGTCAATTATCTAACGGTATTAACGACTCAGCTATAAAATACACTGGTTATGATATTTCTCCACAAGCAATAGAGCTTGCTAAAAGAAATGAAAATGAACAAGTTAAATATATTGGTCAAGATATTTTAAACGATCAAAATAACGAAATCTATGATTTATTATTAATGCTAGATGTGTTTGAGCATGTACCTGATTATATGGGGTTTCTCAACTCTTGTAGGCATAAGGCAAAGTATAAAATATTTCATATTCCTTTAGATCTTCATGTGTCATCTGTTTTAAGAAATGTATTTATTAAAGGACGTTATACTATTGGTCATCTTCATTATTTTACAGCTGAATCGGCATTAGCGACGCTTGAAGATACGGGATATGAAATAAAGGATTATTTTTATACTAATGCGGCTATTGATTTATTTGCAACTCATCCCTCATTTAAAAAGGCAGTAGCTAATCTACCGAGATGGTTGATATCAAAATTTAGTATAGCGATTTCAGCAAGGATCATGGGCGGTTATTCTTTGATGGTTTTAGCAGAATAAAGATAATCTTGTCAGTATATAAATATACTTCTGTTGTAAAGAATGACTTTGATTATTTT
Source organism: Gammaproteobacteria bacterium (assembly GCA_022712755.1). Taxonomy (GTDB): domain Bacteria; phylum Pseudomonadota; class Gammaproteobacteria; order SZUA-229; family SZUA-229. The sequence continues at coordinate 134 of JAFLJY010000239.1, read as the reverse complement.
TTTGAAAACTCTGGCACTGGCACTGGCACTGGCACTGGCGCTGCCATCGACACTGCCACCGCCACCGCCAGCCTCATATTTCAAGCTCTGCCGTGCAGCTAGCAACTGATCAAAATCGTCGATAGTCTCCTTGG
>JAFLJY010000030.1 GCA_022712755.1 Gammaproteobacteria bacterium | reverse complement strand
CATCAACGTTGCCCGTTCGCAAGATGAAGCCGAAGCACAAGCTCGCGGTGAAAACCTGGCCGAAGAAGATGACGGTGAATATGATGCACTTGCTGCTGCTGAAGCTTTGCTCAATGAACAGGAAGACGACGAAGCAGAAGAAGCAGAAGAGACCGAAGAAGCAGATGCTGCTGATGAAGAAGAAGCAGCAGAAAACAAAGACGAAACTTAAAACAACGCCCGTCCGACAAAATCAGCCCGCGCTCTTTTGAGCGTGGGTTTTTTCGTACGAAATGCGCGGTTTCGATGTTCACAAACCCGTCAAAAAATGTTGACGAAAAAGTGATTACCGAAAGACAATACCCAAATTCCATGCTAAAAGCGGCGTAATTACAGACGCTGTGTCGTAATAATTTGTATCAGGACAAATCCCGGGGTTGATGCAAACGGACGGCAAACTACGGGTGGTAAAATACAAGGAACCTGAACTAATGAAAACAATTCTTGCCGTGGTCGTCGTCATGTCACTGACATTGGCGGCCTGTGACAACAGTACCGACCAGGAAAAAGCTGCCGCTGCTGCTGAAAAAGCTAAAATGGAAGCACAAACCAAAGTTGACGCTGCCAAAAAGGCCGCCGATGAAAAAACAACCGCTGCCAAAAAAGCTGCTGACGACGCCAAAATGAAAATGGAGGCCGAAGCCAAAGCCAAAGCTGAGGAAGCTAAAAAAGCTGCTGAAGAAACCAAAATGAAAATGGAATCTGAAGCAAAAGCCAAGGCAGAAGAAACCAAAAAGATGGCTGACGACGCCAAAATGAAAATGGAAGCCGAAGCCAAAGCAAAAGCAGAAGAAGCTAAAAAGATGGCTGAAGAAGCTAAAATGAAGATGGAAGCTGAAATGAAAGCCAAAATGGAAGCTGAAGCCAAAAAAGCAGCAGAAGCAGCAGAGGAAGCTGCCAAAAAAGCCGCTGAATAAACAACGTCACACGCCTCACTTCCTCATCACCGGGCTTGTCCCGGTGATCCACACCATCACTGGATTACCGGGACAAGCCGGTAATGAGGAAGAGGGGGATCTGTGAATGTCCACAGACCTTAGGGTGCTGGAATGCCACCAGCCAGTATTTTCAAATATTTGTCCGTGTCAATATTGCCACCGGATAAGATAATCCCAACCCGTTTGCCCTTCATTTTACCGTTTTCTTTTAACAGTGCCGCCAGCGATGCCGCACCGGCCCCTTCGGCGATGTTGTGAATGGTGCGATAATAAATCCTGATCGCCTCGGCAATTTCTTCTTCACTGACCATTACAATCCGCTCAGCACCCTTGTTGATATAGTCAACCGCCACGGGATGGGCAATTCGCACCGCCATGCCATCGGCAAAGGTCGCAGCACTATTGGTGTTCACCGCCTTGCCCGCCTCAAACGACAGGGCATAAGCATTGGCATTTTCTGACACCACCCCGATCACCTCGGTTTTCAGCCCCAGCATGTCGCGGGCCGAAATAACCCCGGAAATGCCCGACCCCATGCCAATCGGCACATAAACCGCATCAAGCTCGCCAGCGGCATCAAACAATTCATGGGCATAGGTGGAAACACCCATGACCAGATCTTCGTGATAGGAGGGCAACATCTCAAGGCCGCGTTCGCGTGCAATGTCCTTTGTCGCATCGGCTGCTTCATTAAAATCACTACCGGTCTCGATCAACTCTGCCCCCAGCGCCCGGATAGCGTTATTCTTTTCAATAGAATTGCCTTCTGGCACCACAATGGTCGTAGCAATCCCGGCAATCCGCCCCCCAAAAGGAATCGACTGGCCATGATTGCCCCGCGTTGCCGTAATCACCCCGCCGGTTTTCCCCGCCAACCGCCGCTGCTCCATATGCACCAGCCCGCCACGCACCTTAAACGCCCCGATCGGTGTATGGTTCTCATGTTTGACCCAGGTCTCGCACCCGGTCAGTTCACTGATCAGCGGCCATGAATAAGAAAGGGTAGGGGCCATCGAGCGATAAACAATATCGCGGGCGGATTCATATTGGGATTTGCTGAACATGGGGGAGACCTGCAAAGAGTTGGACAAGTCCCCAGCTATCGGCATTGGTGAGGGGTTGTCAACCAGAGGGGTCAAAGGCAGATGGGTAGATCAACATTATCAGGTGCGGCAGCAGCATTTTGAAATTCGGGAAGAACCGCAACAGGGGCAAGGCAGGCCCATCCTTGCGGCGCGCGCATTTTTGACAAGGCCGCATAGCCGACAATTTTACCTTGCCATGGCGCAACCAGTTCGACCCACATATCACCATCTGTCCGCTGGTCAGGATTTATACCTGCATCGGCGATGGTTCTTTAGACATTATACAACTCCTTTCAAATTCCGTCCCGTGGTTTTCCCGGGTCTGTCAATGAATTGCAGTGTCAGGGCCGCTGCGCACCCGAAAAGAACTTTCGATGCCAGGCTCACTGTATAAGGAACCAGCGTTACAAACGCCGGGTTGAGGGCGGGCAATACAATGAAAAAATTCACCGCCCAAATGCCAATGAGCAAGCTGATTACCGTGACAGGTTCAACAAATTTTACCCCCGTCCGGGGCAACCATGAACGCACCAAAATCGCAATCGCGATGCCAAGCGCAACAGCAATACTCATATGAATGAGGATACCAAGCGGCACCGCTGCGGTGGCTAACGGGATGTTCGGGAGCAGCGTTGCAGCTACCCCCTGAGCAACGCTTGCCGCATCGCCGCCTGAAATGTTTTTGTACAGCGCGATCCAGACGATCTCTGCAACCCCGCCCGACAGACCTGCAAGGGTGCCGGTTTTGATAAGATTTACACTTTTAGGTTTTTTCGTAATCATTTTGTAGCTCCAAGCCCCCAGTCCCTGTTTTACAACTGTCGGTCTCAAGCCGTATGCTTAAGGTTAAGGAACACAAAATGCTTCAGCGAGCCTTGATGTATGTTAACCGGGGAAGAACCATTGCGAAACTTGCCGGCCCCACCAGCCGTGCACCACAAGAAAAATCAAGACAGCCTCCCAAGCAGAAAATCTGCTACCCGTTTTGCGACAACCGGAAGGCAGCTTGGAGCCCTTTCAAACAGATTTCTGTGGTAGGGTGAATGGCAACTATTGCCAAAGCTAACCAAAAATGCGGCAATATCAAATATTGTATATTCACGTTGGCAGTTTTTTACTTTCGACTGAAACTGAAACTAAGGAAACCAGCGGAATGTTCGGCAATAATTATACGAAAGTAATTAGGAAAACCAATAAGTGGGTTGCTATATTTGCTCCTATCACTCTTATTTACCTCGCCACAGCATTTTACGTGATGTTCAATTATCAGCCAGTTTCAAGATTTTTTCCCTTTCCGTCCAAAAGCGCGGAATCCCTCTCTATTGATTTAATTTTTGTAGTGGCCCCGCTTGTTGGGGCAATCGCTTACTACGTTGCAAATCTCAATAACACTCAGAGCGAAACCCGGCGAAAATTTATTCTCGATTATCAAAATAGCGATCTTGTATATCAAGGACACAACCACAACCTGATCTATCTCGTACTTGAACGAAACAGTTCTGATAGCGTGACTAAAATGCAGGTTGTCTGGACATCTGACGGGCGTTGTATTGGTGGAAAAGTTTATGAAGAAGTTGTTGGAACAAACATAATAAAATTCGATCCTGCCCGTTTTGAAAAAGGTTAGGACAACAGATTTTCACAACACAAACCGTGTCGAAGATCGGCCATTTATGATACGTTGTGCTTTCCAAAAGCAGTCATCTGAGAGGCAGCAGTGAAGCTTCACTTTGTCCGCATAGCTGACAATTTGCCCTACAGCAAACCCCATCATTTTTGCAACACTCTACTAAGTTTCACCCGCCATGCGCCTGCACCTTGCCTTATCCCAATAGGTGCTCCGATTTTGTATTCTATAAAAATGGCGCTAACATTAAAATCAGGAACACTTTGAGGTCAAATGGATGCAATTGCAGTTTATCGGATGTGGTGATGCTTTTGGAAGTGGCGGACGCTTTAACACCTGCTTTCATGTAACCGGTCGCCAATCGAACTTTCTGATCGACTGTGGTGCCTCTTCATTGGTGGCGCTCAAACGCGCAGGTGTAGCCCTTAATGATATAGATGCGATTTTGTTTACACATTTTCATGCCGATCACTTTGGCGGCCTGCCTCCCTTCATGCTTGATGCCCAGTTTTTCTCTAAACGGACGTCTCCTTTAACCATTGCAGGCCCGCATGGCCTGGCTGAATGGTATGTCCGTGCCATGGAAACGGCATTCCCCGGGTCATCAAAGACCGTGCCGCGTTTTGAAGTCAGGTTTATGGAACTGACCCAAAAGACGACTGTTGCAATTGACAACCTGAAGGTTACGCCTTTTCTCGTCAACCATGGCAACGCAGGCGGGCCATTTTTTGCGTACCGAATTGAAGTTGAAAATCGCATCATTTCATACACAGGCGACACTGAATGGACAGACGTGCTGATCCAGGCTGGAAAAATGCTGATCTTTTTATTGCAGAAGCTTATTTTCGCAACAAGAAAGTACCGCTTCATCTCGACTTGGCGACACTTGAGGAACGCCTACCAGAGATTTCCCCCAAGCGTCTGGTTTTGACTCACATGTCTGATGATATGCTGAATCAAAAATCAAGTTTACCTTATGAATGCGCAGAAGACGGAATGACCATTAAATTTTAGTTGCAAAATTGATCGGTTTTGCGACAATCGAATGACAACTTCGAGCCCTTCCAAGACATTCAAATTTTGATCTAAGCTATTTGTGGCGATAGAGTTCGTTCTATATTATTTGTTTGTGGCGGACAAAAATTTGCATGAACTACGCAACACCGAGAATTCACTTCGATTTAAGAGGAGGTTGACCTGACTAAATTTACGTGGGAGCGAGGGCCTTTCGAGCGGTGCGCGGGATGCGGAGAGGATACCGTCGGCTTGCTTTCTGCTGGCGGCCACTTACTGACAAAGCGGTGTACGAATTGCCGACGAATGGTCCGTATTGGTTTACCGGACTTGAATAAGAAAGCGGTTTATCTGGACCAGTTCATGTTCAGCTTGATCTACAATGTGAAGAACGGAGGTAACCTTCCCAAGGGGCATGAAGCCTTCGCGAAGGAAGTATACGCGCTCTTGCGCCGCTGCGTGTTATTGCAACAAATCTTTTTGCCACACTCTGACATTCACCGTGACGAAACGACCGTCTTTCACAGTCCGATAGACCTCCGCGGTCTTTATGAGTTTTTCGGGGGCGGCGTATCATTGAGAGGCCGGCGGGACGTTGAGTTGGCGCAAACTATTAAATTTGCGGAGGCGTTCTTTGACGGGAAAGAACCAGAAATAACTTTTGATTTAAATGAAGTAGCGGGTAGTAAGCGGAACGAGTGGCTTCCTGACATGCACATCGGGGTCCGCGCTGATTATAGTCAGTTCGCCGACAACATCCGAAAAGCGCGGAAAGAAACCCATGAGGCCGTGAAGCGCCTTGCGAAAACCTGGTCGGACACCAACCCCTCTTTTAAGGAAGTGCTTGATTGGGAGTTTGCATCAATTGGGCCAAGCAAGAAAGAAGCGTTGGAACGATGGTTTCAAAGGGCTATCAATCGCGATCCAGGTGACGTGCGGGTGCTATTTGAGATTTCTGGTTCGCCGATCCACCGAGAATATGAAGTATTGTGTCGAATGTTAAAGGATAGGGGCGTTGAAGAAGATAAACGGCCAGCTCACATTATAGAATTTTGGCAGTGGGAGAGAATTCGAGACATTCCGCATCACCGAATTTCCGCGTATTTATTTGCTGTCGTTGCACGGCGCGTAGCTATGGGAGAAAGAAAGATTATCGACCAAGGATTGGCCAATGACGTCGACACTATCGCGACATATGCGCCATATGTGGATGCATTATTCCTAGACAAGCGTTGTGCGGCAATGCTCGCGGAAGAACCTCTCTCAACAGACTTGGAATATAAGGCTCAGATTTTCTCAATGAGAGATACCGATGGTTTCTTGGAGTATTTGCACGAGATAGAATCCGGGACGCCAGAAGATGTGCGAGAGTTTGCATTTCGAATTTATGGAATCAAATAGCGACAACGGAGATTGGGGGAACGACCGGTATCGGACCTTACGAACATCGCCTTGAACGGCAGCTTCGTCCGCATAGCCGATAATTGGCCCTGCAGCAAAACCCATCGGTTTTGCAACACCCCACTAAAACCGCTTCACCCGCCGTGATCCTGCATTTTGGCCATATCCCAATAGGTCGCCTCAATCTTGTGGCCATCGAGATCGCGGACGAAGCAGCCGTAATAGGCTTCACCGTATAGTGGACGGCCGCCGGGTTTGCCGTCGTCTTTGCCGCCTGCTTCAAGGGCCGCAGCATAAAAAGCATCAACTTCTGCCTTGCTGGCGGCGAAAAAGCCGAAATGGGTGCCGTTGCCGATGCTGGCTTTTCCGCCATCATGGGGCGGGTGGACCCAGAATTCCGGGAACTCGCGGCCATATGCAACCGCTTCTGGAAATTCCAGCATCCGCTTGGCCCCGATGGTCGCCAGCACTTTGTCATAAAAGGCCAGTGCCTTGTCGGTTTGGTTGGTGCCGATGGATACGTGCGACATGATACTCGGATTGCTTTGGGGATTGCTTTCGGTCATTTTGGCCTCCTGTTTTTGTTTGCAAAAGGTATAGCATGAACCGTGTCAAACCCTGTCAGCATAGGCGAGAAAATGGAGATA
>JAFLJY010000029.1 GCA_022712755.1 Gammaproteobacteria bacterium | reverse complement strand
CTCGGCGTTGCCACCGGTGGCAATTACGTCAATCGTTTCAATATGGACGGTCGCAGCTACAAAGTTATTCCACAGGTTCAACGCACCGCCCGCCTCAACAGTGAGCAGTTACGTGATATCCATGTGCCCGCTGAAGATGGTCAGATGGTGCCGTTGTCGACGGTCACGCATATCGAACACGACGTAGTGGCACGCTCACTAAACCGCTTTCAACAGCTCAATGCGGTAAAACTTTCAGGCGTGAGCACCCGCACCCTGGATGACGCGCTCACTTTCCTCGAAGACAGTGCGCGTGAGATCCTGCCACCTGGTTACAGCTTCGATTACACCGGTGAGTCACGCCAGTTACGTACCGAAGGCAATAAGTTTATACCCGCTTTTTCATTGGCAGTGCTGTTAATTTTTCTGGTGCTGGCGGTGCAATTCAATTCATTTCGTGACCCGTTCGTTATCCTCGCAGGATCTGTGCCGCTGGCAATGTTCGGCGCACTGATTTTTACCGTGCTGAAAATACCCGACCCCAATACGCCATACTGGACAAATGGCTGGACTACCACGATGAACATCTATGCCCAGGTCGGCATGGTCACACTGGTCGGATTAATTGCCAAAAATGGCATCCTTATCGTTGAGTTCGCCAATAAATTACAGCTAAAGGGAACAAGTAAAATTGATGCTATACACGATGCCGCAATGACACGTCTGCGCCCGGTGTTGATGACCAGCGTAGCAACCGTCGCCGGTCATTTTCCACTGGTACTGGTAACCGGCGCTGGTGCTGCAGCAAGAAACTCCATCGGTCTGGTATTAGTCGGCGGTATGGCAATCGGCACCCTGTTCACGCTTTTTGTCGTGCCATCGTTGTATGTGCTTATGGCGAAAGACAGAAGTGGAAAGCAATAATTATTAAGGTGTCCAGGATACTAGCGACTTACAAATTGATTAGGACAGGCAGACATCTGAACTAAGACGAACGACAAAAACAACGTAATTGTCATTTATTATCGGTGTCGTTAGTAGAGTTTATACCGTAATTTTGCTGATCCCGTAGTATTTTCATGATAACGAAATTATTTTCGAATTACTGTGTCACAGCGGTTATGAGAAAAATTATCTTTTTGGTTTTTTTTATCCTTCCCGTCAATATTCAGGCACAAGGCGCTAATACTGCAGCGACCGTAAATCATGTAAAAACGGTAACTAGCCCGGCAAATCGCGTTGTTTTACTGGAACTTTATACTTCTGAAGGTTGCAGCAGTTGCCCACCGGCAGACCGTTTTTTAAGTGCGTTAAAAGCTGATGAAATCAGCAAAAATCAGCTGATTCCGATGGCGTTCCATGTGACCTACTGGGACTATATCGGTTGGCAGGATCATTTTGCCAACGAGCTGTATGACCAGCGACAGCGAGAAATGGCACTCAAGCGAAAGAAGTCAACAGTGTATACACCTCAGTTCCTGCTTTCTGGTGATGACTACCGCAGTTTTGCAAGATTTAACAACGTCGTTAAAAAGATGGCAATGCAGAAAGCCACCGTTGACCTTATATTAAGTGCGCATGTTATCTCTGACCAGCCAGGTAGTGACAAATTGCAGTTGACTTTAAGTACCGATATTTCAGCAAGTAAAATCAAAGATGTGGGTTTTTACCTGGTGATAATGGAGCATAACCTGGTCACTGATGTAAGTGATGGCGAGAATAATGGCAGACGTTTGCATCATGATTATGTGGTCAGACAGCTTCTAGGACCTTATTTTCAAAGCCAACCTAAAAATCAAATGAGCCAGGAGCAAATTATCAGGCTGAAACCGGAATGGAAGCGACAGGATTTAAGTATCGTGGCTTTTGCAGAAAATCCGCATACTGGTGAGATATTACAGGCAGTTAAATTAGACTTCTGAAATACTGAATCATGGTAGAAACATAATATAGTATAATTAACCTATATAAACATCACCAAACCATAATCTGCCCCTCTTCTTCTACCCCGTTATTTTTATGATATAGCCAAATCACCCCCGTCAATACCCTCCAACCAGGTGAAAATCAGTACTTAATATTTAGCTAAACCAGTGCGTCATACCGCCACGAACAACACTCACATCCTGAAAGCCATGTTTCAATAAAATATTGGCTGCTTTTTTTGATCGCTTATCGGTTGTGCAAATAATTGAAATAGAGCGTGTAACATAATCATCTAGTTTTGATAGTTGTTGTTCGAGTTGTTCGACTGGAATATTTATCGCCTTATCAATATGTCCTTTTGATTGAAAATCAGACTCTGTGCGCACGTCCAGTACAAGTGTTTGCTGCTGTGTTACACGGCGTTTTAACTCAGCAATATCAATACCAGGGCCACGTTTAATGGTTGCTATAAAACGCGGCAAAAACATAACAATGGCTAATAAGGCGATGGCAATTAATATCGTTTTTATCAAACCCTCGGCACCACTGATTGCTTCTCGACCGGCATAACCTATATAGGTATAGGCAATACATCCGGGAATGATAAATACAAAAGTAGCAAACACATACTCAATAAAACGTATTCTGGTTAGTCCTAAAGCATAATTCAGTAAATTAAACGGGAATAACGGTACTAATCGCACAAATGCCACAAAACGCCAGCCTTCCGTTTCAACTCCACTGATTAGCTGTTTTAACTTGCCACCAGAGCGTTCTGATACATAATCTGAGGCGAGATAACGGGCGATAAGGAATGACAGTGTCGCGCCAATTGTTGCCCCTGCCAGGTTATACAATACCCCCAACACGGGTCCAAAAATAATGCCGCCAGCAAGGGTAAAAATAGCACCCGGTAAAAACAACACAGTCGCAACGATATAGATCAGAATGAAGATAATCGGCGCCCACCATCCCATCTGATTAATCCACTGCTCAATCAGGTCTACACTAAAATCGTCACGGTAATAAATAGCTATCGCTATAGCGGTGACTAAGGTCAGGGCGATAACGATCTGGACTAATCGTTTATTCATTAATTTTTGTAACGGCTATTGATGACATACTCTGTTATTTTTCCAATAAAAGGCAACCACAACATTTTATGCAGCCAGGTCACTTCACTGGGTTGATTAAATTGATGAATGCCAATGACCATTTTTTCATGCCCTGCTCGTGGCTGTTCACGATATGTGCCAAATAATCTATCCCACCACGGCAGGTTAAAGCCAAAATTGCTGTTGGTTTCATCTGCTTCAACTGAATGATGCACCCTGTGCATGTCCGGTGTCACAACGAATAAACGCAAATATTTATCCACCGTTAAATTTAAACGCACATTACTGTGATTAAACATTGCTGTTGCATTTAATAAAATTTCAAAAATAATCACTGCGATAATGGGCGGACCCAAAACCATAATGACGGCAAACTTAATTAACATCGACAGGATAATTTCCAGTGGATGAAAGCGTGCACCGGTGGTGACGTCAATATCAGGGTCAGCATGATGTACGCGATGCAAACGCCAGAGTACCGGCACGGCATGCACCATGACGTGCTGTAGATAAATCATGGCATCCATGATAATGACAGAGGCAATAACAGTGACTGGAAAAGCTACGGAGTAATAATTGAAGATACCCCAACCCTGTTCACTAACAAAAAAAGCCATACCAACAGCAGCCGCAGGAAACAGTAAACGAAGAATCAAACTGTTTAAAAATACCAGAGCCAGATTATTTGACCAGCGCAGTAATTTAGGCACGATAAGTTGCCGTCTGGGTACAGCTATCTCCCATATCGCCATAATAATAAATACGCCGAAAAAGAAACCCAGCCGTATGGTAATTTCATGATTGGTAATAAATGTATTTATATCCATAAAATCAGTTTATCAGTGAAGTAACCTGACTGGTACTCCGCCAGGTTAAAAAATTACTCGTAGCACCTTGTATTGATGTTGCCAGAGCGGGATAATCCACCCTGTTGAAATATTTTTCCACCTGAGGGCTTGTCAATAAAGAACTTGACCATCTTGCTTGCCTATCCTTTCGCCTTCTGCGTTGTGCAAAGGGTTACATACAATGAGTATGCGCCCCTTTGTACGCCTTGAATGCAAAAGGATATTCGGCGCAATATAGCCAAGTTATTTATTGACAAGCCCTAAATCCTGCAAGCATAACCATAAACCTATAGTCGATACCCTCTTGTTACAGCTTCCAATGTTACATCTACAAACGCCCGAAAAACACAAACAAACCTGCTGGAGCAGGCTATACGGTAGTTCGTTGGCCTTATCCATCGTCGAGACCTCTCGTAAACACACTAATGGTCCGCTGGTCATTATTGTGGAAGATGTTATCCACGCTGACACGTTAACCAAAGAAATTGAATTTTATAAAGATGAAAAACAGACACTTTTTCATCTGCCCGACTGGGAAACCCTGCCCTACGATATATTTTCCCCGCATCAGGATATTATTGCTGAAAGATTAACCACGCTTTACGCGCTGCAAAAAATCCGTGGTGGTGATATTTTAATCATCCCGTTAAACACATTGGCGCAGCGACTGGCACCAAAAAGCTATATTCAGGGCAATGTTTTAAGTTTAAAAATAAATCAAAAATTAAATATTGATGATTTTCGCCGTAATCTGGAAGCCAGCGGTTACATCAATGTTAGTGAAGTAATGGAACATGGTGAGTTTGCCATACGCGGCTCGATTATTGACCTGTTTCCCGCAAGTTCCTCCATGCCC
>JAFLJY010000028.1 GCA_022712755.1 Gammaproteobacteria bacterium | reverse complement strand
ATATCCCCTTTTAAAATACACCATAATTGAGGCAACTCATCCAGGCTTGATTTTCGAAGAAAATCGCCAGTCGGGGTTAAAAAACTTTTAGGATCCTGCAGTAGATGCGTTGCTACAGCAGGGGTATCAATCTTCATACTGCGAAACTTGGGCATTTTAAAAATTGTATTATTAATACCCACCCTGGCCGGCCAGTATAAAACTGGACCTTTTGATGTTAATTTAACCCACAGTGCGACAGAACACCGCAGGCAGTGGATTGAAGACCGCCTGCTGGAACTTACTGATGCCTTTGCAATTGATATTGTTGCCTATGCGGTAATGAGTAATCATTACCATGTGGTATTGCACATTAACCGTGAAATGGCACAGCAATGGTCAAACACTGAAGTGATTGAACACTGGCACAGTTTATTCAAGGGCAGTCTGTTATCACAACGTTATGTCGGCGGTGAAACCCTGAGTCGTGCTGAACGAGATGCATTAACAGAACAGGTGAATGCATGGCGTGAACGATTGATGTCAATCAGCTGGTTTATGCGCTGCGCGAATGAGCCTGTTGCCCGAGAAGCCAACCATGAGGATAAGGCAACAGGCCGTTTCTGGGAAGGCCGTTTTAAGTCTCAGGCATTGCTGGATGAAAAAGCGTTGCTAGCCTGCATGGCCTACGTCGACCTTAACCCGATACGCGCTACCATGGCAAAAACCCCTGAACAATCCGACCACACCTCCATACAACAACGCATTAAAAAAGCCATAAATACACAACAACCCGGCCGTAGAAAGCAACAACCAGAAACCTTGCTGCCTTTTGTCGGTTATCCCAGAAAAGACATGCCACCAGGTTTGCCCTTTCAGTTGAATGATTATCTTGAACTGGTGGACTGGAGTGGACGTATTTTACGCGAGGATAAAAAAGGCGCTATTGCCGATCACTTACCCGGTATTCTGCAACGACTTGATTTGGATGCCAGGCAGTTTATCTACCTCACCCGAAACTTTGAACACCCGTTTAAAAACCTGGTCGGTGCAGCGCATCATGTGCGCAAGGCATGTGAATCAATTGGCATGAACTGGGTTCATGGTATGAAACAGTGTGAAAAATTCTTTTCCAGTAGTTAGTTGATCTCAATAAACAATAAAAAAACAGGACGAAAAAAACCGTTCAGTGATTACTGTTTTCTGCTTAAAGTGAAACTGGCTGTTTCACATAAAACAACCTGATCCTTCTCTCTGATTCAATCCATTGGTGCTATTTTTTCGTTGTTTTATGATTGAAGGGTTGTGCTGAGTGTTTTTAAACTATGGGTGTCTATGTTTATTGAGTGTTTTTAAACTATGGGTGTCTATGTTTATTAAGTGGTGGCAAAAAGCAGAGCGACGAAGGAGCGGCGCTTTTTGCCATCCACTGCATGCGCTTGTTAGCATTTTGTAATGTTTAGTATGCAAAATTAATTACAGCTCCAGAATATAATAAATGATTTTAAAGTTATTATTTGGTTATAAATGAATTATCTGCTGAAGACTTTAAATGATTTTCCCACTGCTCAACAAACTGATACATTTCTACAGGATAAAACCCCTTAATTTTTTGTTTACATCTTGTGAATAGACCTTTGTTTGTACCGAAAGGACCAATTACGATTGGCACACCGAGATCATTAAAACCTATTTCTCTTACCGGTATTTCGTTTTTATTTAGCTCTAGCCACCAATAAACAACAGAATTATATTTGTCATGAAAGTCAGGATTCATCTTAGGTTCAATTTTAGTGGCAAGTAAGTTTGAGATATGCTCATACCATTTGAAGGATAACTCTGGCTCACTATCTAATTCATAGCATACATATATCATGATTGATTCAAGTGCCTATTGATGTGATTCATTTTTATGCTAACGCCGCAAATCACCGGCGTGGAACGAAGCGCAGCGTAGTGGAACGTCCGAGTGAATTTGCATTGTTATGCTCCTTTATAGTTTAGCATCAATGTCTTAAAATTTATCTGTTTAGGTATTCTCTGATAATCCTAATACTTTCATCCGGCTTTTCTCCAAACATCATATGACCACTTTCTTTAATTACTGCAAGTTCTGTGTTGGGGAAAAACTTCATTTGTTTTTTTTGATGTGCCACGCCAATTTTCATATTGCATTCTGACGCAAGAAAAAGAATTTTATCTGTAAACTTATCAACTCCTTTTATTAGGTCAACATCAATATTACCATTTGAATTCGTTATTAATTGCATAACATTTTGCATTGAGACAGCGCTGGCTCGCCAGTGTTCTATCCCCACTTCTGGCACAACTCCGTTGCAGTAATACTCCGGATTTGCCTGTGGAGCAACTTGACCAAGGAAATAATCAGAAGCTGCATGTTTATCAGGACTTTTAATGTGGAGGGTTTGAAACCAGATTTTAGAAGCAAAGATAAGAAAATCTAAATCCAACTTAGGGCCAAAACTAATGCCTGCTTCTTTTACCATCTCAGTTGTAAGGAATCCGGGTTCAGCCAGAACTGCATGGCTCATCTTTTTCGGATATTTACCTATATATGCAGAAACAAGCATTGCTCCCCATGAGTGACCAATTAAACTTACTTTTTTATCTATGGAATAATAGTCAATTATGGAATTGAGATCCTGTATATATGATTCCAATGTGAGCATTTCTTGGTCAACCCGTGGAGAAAGACCACTACCACGCTGGTCGTAAAACACAACAAAGAATTCATCCGAAAGTGCTTTTAGGGGGAGCAAACTTTTATAATCCCAACCAGGCCCACCATGTACTACAACTACAACGGGATTTTGGGGATTTCCAAAAGTTTCTGAATGAAATACCACTTCTTTAATTGCAATGTGAGGAATGGTAGGGTCGTCTGATACTGTCTTGGGAACAGGATAATCACCTATCGTTAGGATGAATATTAAAAGAAATAAAGTGCCAAACACTCCAATAAAACCGAGAAATACCTTTAAAATTTTTTTCATCTTATTCCTTTAGCGTATTCGTTTGATAATATTGGAAAAGCATAACGCTTGAACTCAGTTGACCATAATACAGAGCGAAGCGGCGTATTATTGGTCAACTGCAGTGATTTGTTATGCATTTTTTCTTTGTTTTTTTCTTTGTCGTAATTCGGAGGCTTTTACTTCTATTTCATAAATATTGTCTAATGTATGCTCAACTATAGAAATGGCTAGTTCTAGCTCTTTTAATGATGGTTGGTCTAATGAATGAACAGCTTCATTACCCATAAATCTATGTTCGTGTAAAATATTTGCGTGTTTTTTTGTTAATAGACCTTTCTCAAACATGCCAGATATTTTACCTTCTAAATTTCTTTTTCTTATAATTTCTTTTGTACCATCTTTTTTTATTGTTTCGACGGGACCATTTTTAACACCGTTTTCAGTACATAGTCCATCAATAATTGCACGTACACCCGCGCCACAAAGTGTCAAAGAGTTATTATTATAACAATCTATTACTTCGCGATAGATGCGCCTAAGATTATATGGCGTATTTATGAAGTCTTTTATTGTTAGTGTATTGATACTGCGTTGAGGATATAGTTTTTCATTTATACGATGCTCCCATTCATTTTCAGCCACCTCTATATAATCTTCGGAGTTAGAGTCAATCTTCCTAAACGATAATAAATCACAACCCTGACATTGTATTATTTGGTAATGGGAATCCCAATCAATTGATCCAAACTGCCCCAAGTCTTCATGACCATCAATATCTGCCGACAAAAGAACTAAATGATTTTTGCTTCCTTTACATTCGGAGCAGACGACCTTCATTTTCTCATCTTTTGTTTTATTGAACTCTAGATTTTCCATAATTATCTCTTAAGTGCATAA
>JAFLJY010000027.1 GCA_022712755.1 Gammaproteobacteria bacterium | reverse complement strand
CGGACCTAAGGATGGAGTAGTGACACAAGGATGTGTCGTTTACGGACCTAAGGATGGAGTAGTGACACAAGGATGTGTCGTTTACGGACCTAAGGATGGACTTGTTTATCTCTGAACACATCTAGTTGTAAATTGTATTGGCATTATGCAGGCTGCCAGTTGATGAGCTTATTATATATTTCCTGACTATTGTTGCTTTCACGCAGGGTGCCGCAAAATTTCTCATCACTAAACAGTGATGCCAGATGCGCCAGTATTTTAAGGTGTTCATCGGTGTAATGCTCTGGCACGATTAATGCGAAAATTAAATCAGTTGCTTGTTGGTCAGGATTATCAAAATCAATGCCTTTGTCGAGTTTGAGAAAAGCACCGATGGCATTTTTTGTCAGGCTGGTACGGGTATGGGGCAGGGCAACGCCATGTCCCATACTGGTTGATCCCAGTTTTTCTCTTTCGGTAAGTAGCTGGAATATGCTCAGTGCATCGACATCTTCTGTTGTGGTTTGCGTTGTGACCCCGGTTGAGGATTGATTTACCTGCAGGGTTAGATGTTCTGCAAGAAATTCTAATGCGCGTTTTTTGCTTTTTATTTCCGGGTTGCTAATAACAGCATTGGCGCTTATTAGTGTCTCAAGGTTCATGATGTTGCTGTTGCTATCGTCTGTTGAAATATTGGGAAATATAGGGGTCAGATGCAAGCGGCATCTGACCCCTAACACGATGACTAAAAACTACTCCACCTCTTCCAGGCTGTAGTTGTTATTGTTCTTATTGTGCAGATGATTGGTTATTTTTTCTTTGCGTTTCTTTACCTGCCGATCGAGTTTGTCTACCAGGCGATCAATGGCGGCATACATATCGTCTTCAGTACAGTCTGCAAAAATATCGTGACCGCTCATATGGACGGTTGCTTCTGCTTTGTGTCGAAGTTTGTCGACCGAGAGTATAACGTGTGAATTACTGACTTTATCAAAGTGTCGTTCCAGTCGTGCCATTTTTTCTTTTACGTAATCTCTTAAAGAATCGGTAACTTCGATGTGATGACCTGTCAGATTTATTTGCATGGGCATTTCTCCACTGTTGTTGAAGGTAACTACTAGCTGAGTAGTTACTGTTGAAGGAGTCTTCATTGTACTCCCAGGGTTTGATTACTAAAACAGGCGCTTGCGCTCGTTTGAAGGTGGTATCAACATAGATTCTCTATATTTTGCCACAGTTCGACGTGCAACATTAATACCTTCTTTGACTAATAATAAAGAGATTTTATTGTCACTCATCGGTTTTTTTGGGTTTTCGCTCTCAATCAGCTTTTTTACCATGGAACGGATGGCGGTAGCAGAGCATTCGCCACCGTCGGTGGTGGTTACATGGCTGGAGAAGAAAAACTTGAATTCAAATACACCTCGTGGTGTGTGCATGTATTTGTTGGTGGTTACCCGTGAGATGGTAGATTCGTGCATCTCTAGTTCTTCTGCAATGTCGCGTAATACCATGGGTTTCATGCCTTCGTCACCGTAATCCAGAAACAGCCGTTGTCGTTTGACAATAGCATCGCCAACGCGCTGCAAGGTATCACTGCGGCTTTGCAGACTTTTCAGAAACCAGCGTGCTTCCTGCAGGCTGTTGCGCAGGTGGCTGGTATTGTTGCCTCGTCCGGCATTTTTTAGGTGGTTTTCGTAGATGGTATTAATTTTAAGTTTGGGTGATGCTTCCGGGTTGAGGCTGACCTGCCACTGTCCGTTTACTTTTCGTACAAATATATCCGGAATCACATATTGCGCATTATTCTTGGAGATGGCATCGCCGGGTTTTGGGTTAAGTGACTGTATAAATAGAATTAATTCATGAAGATGTTGTTCATTACAACGGATTTTTTTTTGTAAACGAACATAGTCATGTGCACCCAGTAGAGTCAGGTGGTGTTCAATAATGGTTTTAACATCGGCCAATATCGTCGTTTTGGCCGTCGTTTTGGCCGTCGTTTCCGCAGAGGTTTGCGTCGTAGTTTGCAAGTCAAACGGTTCCAGTTGTAATAATAAGCATTCCCGGAGGTTGCGGGCGGCAATGCCAACCGGGTCAAAATGTTGTACGCGATGTAATACTGCCTCAACTTCATCTATTTCGATGTCAAGATCGTTTTTTAAACCATCAAAAATTTGTTCAATGGTTTCAGTGAGATAGCCGTCATCGTTGATAGCATCAATAATAGTGATGGCGATAATAAAGTCATTATCACTAAACTGTGAATTTTTTAATTGCCAGATCAGATGTTCGCTGAGGGTATCTCCTTCAATGCTCTGGTTTTCCAGGAAATCATGGCTGGTTTCATTATTTGACTGGCCGCTGGGTGCGGTGGCTGTGGTGATATCGTAGGTATCCTCCCAGTTAGCATCAACCGCCAGCTCGTCTGGCATTTCCTGATTATTTTCCATGTCAAGATGCGGGTCTTCGTTTTCTGCTTCAGTGTTGCCGCTGTCGCGGATAGTGTCATGGACATTGTCATGCTCATTATGGTTGTCACTGACGGCATCTTGTTTATCAGAGTTAAGGTTATCTTTATCATCTGTTTCAGTAGCGGCGGTGGCACTGGCATCGACGTTTTCCTCATCCTGTTCCAGCATCGGGTTTTCTTCTAACACCTGCTGCACTTCGCTTTGCAGTTCTAGCGTTGATAGCTGTAGCAGGCGTATTGCCTGCTGTAGCTGCGGTGTCATGGTCAGATGCTGACCAAGTTTTAGCTGGAGTGATTGCTTCATTGTAATTTAATGGGACATAGCCTCTGCTTAACGGTACCCTGGCAGTGAAATGCGAGGGTGTTTAGGGGTGAGCTGTCGCGCATAAGACAATAATATCATTTGTTTTTCCAGTGCATGAGATGGTTAGTTCTTGCCCCCGTTTATAGGTAAAAATTATAGACGAAAATCTCGTCCAAGGTAGACTTCTCGTACTTTTTCGTTAGAAAGAATTTCATCGGGTGTGCCCTGTGCAATAATTTCACCACTACTGAGGATGTAGGCTCGGTTACAAATCCCCAGGGTTTCACGTACATTATGGTCGGTAATTAATACACCGATATTGCGGTCGGTCAAGTGTTTGACGATTTTCTGGATTTCGATGACAGAAAGCGGGTCGACACCGGCAAAAGGTTCATCGAGAAGCACAAAGGCAGGTTGGGAGGCGAGTGCTCTGGCGATTTCGACGCGGCGGCGTTCGCCACCTGACAGACTTTGACCGATGTTGTGGCGAATATGATCAATTTTTAAGTCGTCAATTAAGGCATTTAGTTTTTCCCGGCGCTGAGAAACATTAAATTCTTTTTTGATTTCGAGAACGCTAAGAATGTTATCTTCAACGCTTAGTTTCCTGAATACTGATGCTTCCTGGGGTAAATAACCTATACCTTGCTGCGCTCTTGCGTGCATGGGGAGGCGGGTAATGTTGTTTTCATCCAGGTGGATAGTACCTTTGTCTGGCTTTATCAGTCCAACTACCATGTAAAAGCTGGTGGTTTTGCCGGCACCGTTGGGGCCTAGCAGGCCGACCACTTCGCCGCTATTGACATCAAAAGAGACATCGTTCACCACAGTACGTGATTTATAGGTTTTAACCAGATTGTTGGTGCGTAGTGTGGACATTTTTTTAATTACGAATTACTAATTACCAAAAAAACATACAAAAATAAAAAAACTATAAAAACCGCGAGAGGTACACTGAATACTAAAACACGACATCACTGCTCGTAATTCGTAATTATTTTTTTGGTGTGAGCGTGATATTAACACGTTGTGCCTTATCGCCATCGCCAGCAATGACGATTTGCTGTTGTGTATCATAAACGATTTTGTGGCTGCTTAGTTTGAGCTCAGGCTGTTGCAAATGGGCATTGATGGTCATGACCAGTTTGTTCTTACTGGCGATATATACCATATGTTCACTTTGTGCTGTAGTGGTTTGTCCTGTTTCTGAGACATGGTTATAACGTGCTGGTTTGCCAGTCACTGTAATGCGTTCAACTTCTCCCTTATTGCTTTCCAGGGTCACTTTGTCACCCGTTAAAATCAGTTCACCCTGGGAAATTTTGACATTGCCGGTATAAACACTTATACCGGTGTTAATGTCCATTTGCATACGGTCGGCATCGATAAATATTTTTTCGACATTGTCGCTTGCCCAGGAAAAGACAGGCAAAGAGACAAGGAATAAGCTGGTTAGCAACTTTAAACCATACTTAATAATAGATCGTTTAATAAGTTCATTCATAAGGAAACAAAACTGAGTTTACATTGGGAGAAAGTTCGAGTTCGCTGGTGATGTTATTAAAAATCATACCATTTGATTTTATCCGGGATCGTCCCTGGGTAATATTAACCGCTACCTGCGTTTGCACAATTTGCGTTTGGGTATGTACTAGCAGGCTTTGAGTGCGAATGTTAACAGCAGGTTCACTATTTTGTTGCTGCATAAGCACATTATTGTTTAGCTGAATGGTTTGTTTTTTATTATTCAGTATGGCGTTATCGGCGCTGATTATCCATTGCGCGTTTGCTTGCAATAAATGAAACACGGGTTGTGTGATTTGCGTATCATCGGCGTTATTAAACTGCTGTAAGTGTGAGCCGCGCAGTATATAACCGGGCGCGCCACTATCGTCCATAGCGGTCAGCTCAAACTCATTCATAAAAATATCGACATAGGGTTTATCGCTGGCTTGCTGAAATTGATGTCGGGCACTGTAATCTTCGGTGACAGACCACCAGACAATGATGGCAATAACAATAAAAAGGCTGAAACTGATGAGGCCTTTCATGGCGTAGGTTTTGCCTGTCTTAAACTGTTGTAACTACTCAATGCGCTTGTCTGTCAGGAAGCAGGTTGTGTGCTACAAATCATTTTGCTGAATACAGGTATGAATGTAGCTTGTCATTAAGCAGACCTTTGGCCTCAAGAATAAACTCGCAGACATCGCGTACCGCGCCATGGCCGCCATTATGATCGGTTATCCAGTGTGCATGCTGTTTAACAAAAGGGTGAGCATTTTGCACGGCAATGGCAAAGTCCAGTTGCGACATGATGGGTAGGTCTACCACATCATCACCGACATAAGTGATTTGATCTTTACTAAGATTAACTTCTTTGAGTAAGGCATCAAAAGCCGGGATTTTGTCACGGTAACCCTGGTATAACAGTGTGACACCCAGGTCATGCATTCGGTGTTTAACCAGTTCTGACTTGCGCCCGGTGATAACCGCTACTTTGACGCCGCATTCCTGCAACATACGTAAACCATGTCCGTCAAGTGAATGAAATGCTTTGTATTCGCCACCGTTGTTATCAAAAAACAGACCGCCATCGGTCATTACACCGTCGATATCGAAGATAACGAGTTCAATTTTTTTTGCTTTTTCGAGAATATCTTGCATATGAAATTTAAGTTGTAAGTTGTAAGTTGTAAGTTGTAAGTTGTAAGTTGTAAGTTGTAAGGCTTTTAACATAAAACTTACAACTTATCAGTTCATACGATTCCAGCGCGTAATATATCATGCATATTAAAAGCACCGATTAATTTATTATCGTCATCAGTAACTAAAAAGCCATTTATGCCTTTGTCATCCATTATTTTTACTATGCTTGCTGCCAGTTCGACTGCATTCGTTGTGCGGCAATTTCTGGTCATGACATCGCTAATCGTTGTTTCATGGACATTAATATTTTTATCCAGTGAGCGGCGTAAATCGCCATCGGTGTAAATTCCCTGCACCTTATTCTGTGCATCGACAATGGCGGTCATGCCTAGACCTTTTTTGCTCATTTCCAGCAGTGCCTGTGAAACGGTGGCAGATTCGCTTACCTTTGGTATGCGCTCACCGGTGTGCATAATATCTGCTACGTGCAGCAACAGGCGTTTGCCCAGAGCGCCGCCAGGGTGTGACAGGGCAAAGTCTTCAGCAGTAAAACCTCTGGCTTGAAGCAGGGCAACCGCAAGTGCATCACCCATAACTAGCGCAACCGTGGTGCTGGAGGTTGGAGCCAGGTCGTGCGGGCAGGCTTCTTTGCTAACGCCGACATCCAGATTGATATTCGCTTCGGTTGCCAGGATGGAGTTTTTATCGCCGGTCATACTGATTAAAGGCACGCCAAACCGTTTTAAAATAGGGATGATAATGGTTATTTCAGCAGTATTGCCGGAATTGGATAAAGCAATAACCACATCGTTTTTGGTGATCATGCCCAGGTCGCCGTGACTGGCTTCACCGGGGTGGACAAAAAACGCCGGGCTACCGGTGCT
Source organism: Gammaproteobacteria bacterium (assembly GCA_022712755.1). GTDB lineage: Bacteria > Pseudomonadota > Gammaproteobacteria > SZUA-229 > SZUA-229. The sequence goes on along the minus strand of JAFLJY010000027.1, from coordinate 5,804 downwards.
TGCTAAAGTGGCGGCAATTTTGCCACCTATATGGCCGGATTTTCCCATGCCGGTGACTACAATGCGGCCTTTGCAGTTTAATAATAATTCACAGGCGTGATCAAAATCCGCGTTAATGCGGGTTTGCAGTGCATTAATTTCAGCAAGTTCGGTTTTGATAACCGCTAACCCAAGCTGTTGAAAGTCATGTCGGGTGCGGGTTTTTCTGTTTGATGGCATGTTACTGGTCCAAAAAAGCCTTAATTTATACTAAAAAAATAACTACCTGACGAGTAGTTGATATAGAAGGTAGCCACTCAGATTGCACCCCAAATCAGCCAACTCAAGGCGAAAATCGCACTGCCGTCCATGGCTCTTTGCGAAATACCGTCCATCCATGGACATAATTGTGAGCTTGCATGTGCAAGTGACCATTTTTTTAAGAAAATTGCTCCTGCATTTTCTATATACCGTCCATCCATGGACATAAACGCAGAGTTGGCTGATTTGGGGTGCAATCTGAGTGGTTACAAAAATAACAGCATTTGATAGGCAATGAAAGCACTTAATAATAAACCACCTTCTATTCGGTTGATTCTACCTCTTGATCGAAAGCCATAGGCCATAATAAATAGCAAAAGGGTGAGAATAATCACGATGGGCATGTCTCTTTCGAGAACACCTTCAGCCAGGGTGGCAGGGTGTATCAGGCCTGGAATCGCCAGTACGCCCAGGGTGTTAAACAGGTTAGAGCCAACAACATTACCGATGGCAATGTCATGTTCATTTTTTAGAGCACCGGTAATGGAGGCGGCCAGTTCAGGCAGGCTGGTACCAATAGCGATAATGGTAAGTCCAATAATTAGTTCGCTAACACCCAGATCGGTTGCTACATTTACCGCGCCCCAGACTAGAATTTTTGAGCTAACCGTTAATAAAACCAGCCCGGCGATTAGCCAGAACAGGGCGTGTGAGGTAGACATCTGACCGGGTAATTCTTCGATAAATTCATTGGTTAGCGCATCATCTGATTGATTGCGTATTCCCTGCCGTGTGATCCACCACATTATTGAAAGCAATAAAGCAAGCAATATAATACCGTCAGATTGATCCAGCTTCCCGTCCTGTAACACTGCTAATGCCAGCAGAGTGGCCACTAGCAAAATGGGCAGCTCTTTTTTGATGATGCGTGAGTGTACATCCAAAGGTGTGATGAGAGCAGCGACTCCCAGAACCAGAGTAATGTTAGTAATATTCGAACCCAGTGCATTACCAATGGCCATCGCCGGGCTGCCGTCATAAGCGGCGAAACCGGCAACCATCATTTCGGGTGCCGAGGTGCCAAAACCAACGATGGTGAGGCCGATGATTAGCGGTGGAACATCAAAATTACGGGCGGTTGCAGCAGCGCCAATGATGAAACGGTCGGCACTCCAGATAAGCAGGATAAAACCCGCAAGAATGGCGAAATAATTGACTAACATTGTGTGTAATTTATGTAACCGGGAGTTTTGTAAAGGCGAAGGATACGCTATGTGGTTAAATTCGCCAACAATGTTGAACAAATAGCGTACTTAAAGAGTCATATTCGACTAATCACCAGCAATGATTTAATAATGACATGGGCGACAATGCTACAATTCCATCCTTAGGTGCGCCTGCCTGCTGCAGGCAGGTAAACGGTGCATCCATGCACCACTTCCGCAAAATTATGAATACTGTTAAGTTAATAGAGGTTTTCCGTTGAGTGACGTTCTGATCAAAATAAGGGATTTACACTTCAGTCGAGGTGACCGAAAGATTTTTGATGGCATATCGCTGGACATACCACGTCATGGCATTACCGCCATAATGGGGCCCAGTGGCACCGGTAAAACCACCCTGCTAAAATTGATTGGTGGTCAGTTGACACCAGATCAGGGTTTGATTGAGGTTGATGGCTTAAATGTTCATCAGCTATCTACTGCTAAATTATTTGAGTTACGCCAACGCATGGGCATGTTGTTTCAAAGTGGTGCTTTGTTGACTGATCTGTCGGTGTTTGAAAATGTGGCTTATCCACTGCGCGAACACACTAAGTTAAATGAAGCGATGATTCGTCATATGGTACTGCTTAAACTAAACGCGGTTGGCTTGCGTGGCGCTGCAGATTTGGCGCCGGCTGAGTTATCCGGTGGCATGGCAAGGCGTGTAGCACTGGCGCGAGCGATGGCACTGGATCCAATGATGATTATGTACGATGAGCCGTTTACCGGACAGGATCCCATTTCGATGGGAGTGCTGGTTTCGCTCATCAGTGAGTTAAACAAGGCGTTGAATATTTGCAGTATTGTGGTTTCACATGATGTCCCCGAAACGTTATCGATAGCGCAATATGTGCATATTATTTCTGCTGGGAAAATAGTTGAAAGTGGCTCGCCAGATGATTTGCGTAATAGTCAGTCAGCGTGGACGCACCAGTTTGTTCACGGTGATGCAGATGGCCCAGTGCATTTTCACTATCCAGCCAGCCCCTTGTTGGATGATCTCTATGAAGAGTAGCTTAAGTATTTACACTATCTACTTTTTTGAGTAGTGCCACATGGATGTGGCGTTTACGCACCAAAGGATGGACACGCCGTCAATATATCACTATAGGCTTGACGGTAGCATCCATGCTACCGACAGTCTAAAAAGCAGATACTGTAAATACTTATGCAACGATTAATATGCACAGGATTAGAGGCTCCCTAAATGCGGTTTGTTTCATGTGATTTCATGCAATGATAGATAAAATACAGCATCTGGGTGCAATCACACTGCACAGCTTTCAACGACTGGGACGTGCCAGCCTGTTTTTGTTTGGGGTTTTGGCCAGTAGTGCCAGCCTGGTTGCGCGTCCACGCTTATTGATAAAACAACTGTATGCTGTGGGCGTACAAACCTTACTTATTATTATTGTTGCCGGATTGTTTGTTGGCATGGTGATGGCGTTGCAGTCTTATTACGCACTGATTGACTTTGGTGCAGAAGACTCTGTTGGGGTGATGGTGGCTCTTGCCCTGTTGCGCGAATTGGGGCCGGTGATTACCGCCCTGCTATTTGCTGGTCGGGCAGGCTCGGCTTTAACCGCAGAAATTGGTTTGATGAAGGCAACAGAACAGTTGTCCGGCATGGAAATGATGGCAGTTAACCCGATGAAACGTATTATTGCACCTCGTTTTATCGCTGGTTTTATATCCATGCCATTACTGGCAACCATCTTTAGTGCCGTCGGTGTGATCGGTGCCTATGTGGTGGCAGTAGAAATGCTGGGACTGGATTCCGGTGCCTTCTGGTCGCAACCGCAAAATAAAGTGGATTTATATCTGGATATTTATAATGGAATCATTAAAAGCATCGTATTCGGTTTTGTTGTCACCTGGATAGCGGTATTTGAAGGTTATGACTGTTTGCCAACATCGGAAGGGTTGGCGCAAGCGACGACACGAACGGTGGTACACAGTTCACTGGCAATACTGTTTTTAGATTTTGTGTTGACTGCATTAATGTTCACAAAATGAGTGAGAATAGCCATGAGGATAACAGATGACATCACGTAAAATAGAAATTCTGGTTGGTTTGTTTGTCGCAGCCGCCATTGCTGCTTTTTTTATGCTGGCAATGAGCATAAGTAACATGAGCAGTTACGGCGATGGCGAAAAATACGAATTAAAGGCACGTTTTGACAATGTGGGTGGTCTAAAGGTGCGTTCACCAGTTTCAGCGGGTGGCGTGAGGATAGGGCGAGTTACCGATATACAATATAATAGTGAGACTTATGAAGCGGTGGTAAGCATGGCAATTGATCAACAATACAATAAATTTCCTGTCGATACTGCCGCCAGTATCTTGACATCGGGGTTGTTAGGTGAGCAGTTTGTCGGTTTTGTACCCGGCGCTGAGGAAGACTACTTAAAAGCAGGTGATATTATAGATTTAACTCAGTCAGCAATCGTGCTGGAGGAAATTATCGGCCAGTTTATATATAGCCAGGCAAACGAAGAGGAATAAATGCAACTATTCAGCTCACCCCAAAAATTCGCCATATCTTCGTTAAAAAATGGACACTTACCCTTGTAAGCTTACAATTATGTCCATGGATGGACGGTATTTCGCATGGAGCCATGGAAGGCGATGCGATTTTCGCCTTAATCTGACGAATTTTTGGGGCAATCTGAACAGTTACAGCCTTGTGCTGAATAGTTACGAATAAATTGAGGAATAAATTATTATGAAAAAATTTGATAATATCTTTATGGTCTTTTCAGTGCCGTTTTTAAGAGTTATCGTGTTAAGCGTTATCGTGGCCGTTTGGTCACAACCGGCGCTGACTGAGCCAACCGCAGGTGATATTGAATCGCCAGTGGCTTTACTGGAAAGAACCACGGCTCAGGTAATAAAAATACTACGAGATGACCATGAGTTACTGCTGCAGGAACCTGAGCGTGTTTATAAAATTATTGATAATTATATATTGCCGAACCTTGATGATATCACCATGGCAAAGCTGGCTATGGGTAAAAACTGGCGAAAAGCAACAAAACAGCAAAAGCTGGCATTCATCAAAGAGTTTCGACGCTTGCTGATTAGAACCTACAGTAAATCATTGGTTGAATTTAAAGATCAGGAAATTAAATATTTTCCGGTAATAGTGGCAGCGGATTCGAATAAAACCACAGTCAAAGCAGAAGTGATACAACCAGGCGGACCGTCTATACCGATGGCTTACCGAATGCGTATAAAAAACAATGCCTGGAAAGTGTATGATATAAAAATTGATGGTATTAGCCTGGTGACCAGTTACCGTGGTACGTTTACTCAGGAAATACGCAAAAGTGGTATTGATGGCCTGTTAACCTATTTGCGAGATAAAAATAGTAAATTAAGCGCTAAAGTTGGCGTGTAGTACCAGGAGGCTGGTCGAGAATAGAAGTTGTAAATGAAAGACAGCGTATTTGAGTTAGGTGCAGGCAAATTACCGCCACAGTCAGCGCTCATTGCTAGCAACGTTATCGCTTATGCAGGCCTACACCATGAACTAATTGGAAGTTCAGTTTCTGGGCAGTCACCCGAACAATAAAACTAAACAGGCAAAAGAGTGCAATTAAATCAGGCTGAAATTATTCAGCAAAATCAGCAGAAATATCTTATTTCAGGCGCGGTTGATTTTTCAACGGTGCCTGATTTAATACAGCGAGTGACATATTTTTTTAAATCACTTAACAAATCAGCTTCCGCCAATGCCAGCGGGGAAGCAGGCTTTACCATTGTGGATCTGTCAAAAATAACAGTTTGTAACAGTGCTGGGCTGGCGTTAGTACTGGAAATGGTTAAACAGGCACGTAACCATAATATTACATTACATTTTGAGAATTTACCCGAAACCCTGTTAACCATTGCAAAAGCATATGGTATTGAAGAGCAGATAATCGCACTGCCATCCATGGCTCTTTGCGCCATAACAGCAAACATGGCCGTCCATCCATGAACATAAGAGACTTTAATAGATGAATAAATTATTAATCAATGGCGGCGTTAGGTTAGAAGGCGAAATTAGAATTTCGGGTGCCAAAAACGCCGTATTACCGATACTGGCCGCAACCTTATTGGCTGATGGGCCGGCAACAATTGAAAACGTACCGCATTTGCATGACGTAACAACTACCATCGAACTGCTTGGCTGTATGGGCGTAATGGTTTCAATTGATGAGAAATTGAGCATCGAAGTTGATAGTTCTACTATTGAAAATTACACCGCGCCCTACCACCTGGTAAAAACCATGCGCTCGTCGATTCTGGTATTA
>JAFLJY010000026.1 GCA_022712755.1 Gammaproteobacteria bacterium | reverse complement strand
GCTGTCGCCACCACCACAAGCAGATATCTGTAGGATTATAAATAAAGTAAAAAGGATGGGTGCAAAACGTTGCTTCAGTAAACGAAAAATTATCATGGGCGCTCTTTTAATCTGCTGGCAAAATGCATAATCAGTGTGAGTTGGACTCATACTGAGTGCTATTAATAAGGGAATAATATTTTAGTTTTTGAGCATTTAAAATCGATTTGGCTGATACTTCGAGCGATGCAGATCCTTGCCCAGCCAAACGATGGCGGTATTATACTGAATTAAATAAATTTGTGAAGTCTTTTTGTTGAAATTATGACAGTTTTGTTTGAGCAGTGACCCAATTTTTTTGGTTAGATGATGATTTTCCGGTGATTATGGTGTGTTAACCCGAAGGTTGGGCAGGACACCTTCGGGTTAGTCGTTTAGATAGTTATTGGAACTTCAGTTGAGTGTTGGCTTTCACGACCATCGGTATCAGTGGTGGTGATAACGAAGTAGTAGGTGGTGCCAACAAGTAAGCCGGTTATGATATGCGCGTCACTATTAGTGCTGGCTTGATTTGTATATTGACCTGATGTTGTTCCAAAATAGATTGTGTGCTTTTCAATTTCATCGAGAGCTAAGGTGCTATTATCTTCACGCTGAACGGGTACGTTCCAGGACAATGTAATATTAGCAGTTGTATTATTTTCATCAGCTCCGAATATCGTAATCGTTATAGTATGGAGTGTGCCATCAACGCTGCTGATAATCAGGTTGTCTATTAATGTTGTTCCACCTGCCAGGCTCTGGATCGCAGACTGGTTGTTATCGGCAGTATAGCTCCAGGTGCCGGCAGAAGTTATTGTTAGTTTGCCGTAGATGCCTGTGACTGTTTTTTCACTAAAGGCAGCTTCACCTGTGTCAGGATCGGTGATTTCTAATGTGCCGCCAACCTCCAGGTTGGCGCTATTGGGATTAACATCTTCAGTAACGCTTGCGCTATCAACACCGCTAATTAGTGCTGCATGATTATCAGCAATTTCTGTTACAGGTTCTGAACCGGAGCCAAGGTTAGGAGCAACTGCCGTTAAAAATTCCTCAGTACCACATGCGCTCATCTGCAGAGTCATTATTAAGGTAATCAGTGTTGATATGAAACGAAATTTAAATGGAATTTTAACTAAAGGGAAAATAATCATGGTGCTCTCCAACTGCAGGCAACATATGTCGTGACAGTGTGAGCGATGCTCAAACTGGTTGCCTTTAAAACGGGATAAAAGTTTTTAGTTTTTGAGCAATTAGAAATCGATTGTGTGGATACGCTTGAGTGCTGAGACTCGAATATAAGCAATCGATGATGAAACTATAGCATAGTGTAAATAATATTGGGTATTTTTTGTTGAAAAAATAACATATATTGTTGGTGAAATGACATGTGCTGATTGGTGTTATGTTATTTTTTTAATAAAAACAATTAGATGTGAATATTTTTATTCTGTTTTAATAACTATATGAAATAGTATTCTTTGGACAAAGAATAACCACTTATTTTTTTGTGGTTTATTTGATTTCTGTAAGACGCGTAACAAAAAGTGCGTTATGGGTCTTTAGCTTGTGTTATAAACTGCTTATTTTGATAGCGATATTTGCATGGCGAAAAAGATGATGACAGATTATTTGCAGGCAGGCAACTTGAAGGCGGTGGTTGCAAAAAAGCTGGGTGTGGTGCTGGATGTGGTTGTGCATCAATCTGTCGATTCGACTAATAGCTGGTGTTTGCGGCAAAGTAAGTTGGGTAAAGAGCTGCCTTTTGCCTGTTTTGCGGAGCAACAAACTGCAGGCAGGGGGCGGCGTGGAAAGCAATGGCTGATGTCGTCGCATAACAACATCGCAATGAGCCTCACATGGCCTTTTGACTTATCGGCGCAGTCGTTTATGTCCAGGGATGGGCGGTATAGCGCAAGGAGTCAGGAAGGCGGTGCGATGAATTTGTTGCCGTTATCCATTGCCCTGGCGATTGTTGAAACGCTGGAAAATCTGGGTCTAAAGCAAGTGCAGGTTAAATGGCCCAATGATGTTTATGTTCAGGGTAAAAAAATTGCTGGCATCTTGATTGAAACACAAGCTATTAGACACGGACAGGTCAGTGAAAGTGTCACTGATGAAAAATCCACTAATGGCAAGCCTGGTAATAATAAATCCGGCAGTGATAAACCCACAAATGACAAACAGCTGGCGGTGGTGATTGGTCTGGGCTTGAATTACCAGATGCTCAAGTCTAATCAAATCAGGTCGGATCAAATGAAGGCGCTGGTGTTAACGGATATTTGCCAACAGATTCAATCACAAAAAATAGCAGTAAAACCGACACGAAGCAGTGTTGCTTCTGCATTGTTGTGCAATGTGATTACTGTGTGTCACAATTTCAGTCTGGTATCGGCTGAAAATCTGGAAAAGTTTCGTGACTCATATGATTTCTGTAAACAAAAAGAAGTTAAAATAATTCTGGACAATAATGAAGTGCTCACAGGTGTTGCGCAAGGGGTTAATGGTAATGCGGAATTGCTTGTGCTGGTAGCGGGTGAGTTACGTGTTTTTAATTGTGCCGATGTTAGTGTGCGAGCAGATATGTCCAGGGATGGACGGCCATGATCGCCCATGTCTACATTATGGGGCGCAAAGAGCCAGGAAGGCGGTGCGACTAAAGTGAGCGAGTTATGATATTAACCGTGGATATCGGCAATAGCAGAATCAAATGGGCTTTGTGGCAAGCAGATAAAATTGTCGATCGAGGGGTCGCAACGTACGCTGCAGATAACAATGCGAATGGTTTTGATGCGTTATTTTCAAAGGTGGAAAAGCCAACGCACATATTTGCAGTATGTGTTGCAGGAAATAAGTTGTCTCACAGTTTGAATGAATGGAGTAAACAACACTGGCAACGTAGCGTTAAATTTCTGAAAACGCAGAAGCGCTTTAGTAATATAAGCAATAATAATATAATCAATGCATACAAAAATCCCGAACAGCATGGTGTTGATCGATGGGCGGGTGTTGTCGCCAGTCATCTACGTTGCCCGGGATCTTCGGTTTGTGTTATTAATGCCGGTACTGCCACTACATTTGATTTTATTAATAAAGATGGGCAGCATCTAGGTGGTTATATACTGCCTTCATACGTTACTATGCATAAGGCATTGCTGGTGGATACAACAAATGTGAAATCTGCCATGAAATCTGAATCGGATGGGCGCTTTAATGAGCCCATTATGAATGAGTCCGGTGTGCCGGATAATACCAATGATGCCGTTAATCAGGGTCTGCATAAATTATTGCAGGCAGGTGTTCGAGAAATTTGTCAGATTGCGAAACAAAAAATGGAATCCCCGATGCAAATAATTATTAGTGGTGGTTTTGCCAAAACTATTCTGTCTTATCCTGACATGCCGGGCATGATTTATCAGCCGGATTTAGTGATGCAGGGTTTGTATGAAATTATGAAACAACGAATATCTGTGGGTGAGTCCTGAGGGCGAGAAATGGGTATGCGTTGGTTGTTTTTAATTATGCTCTCGTTAAACCTGGCTTACCTTGCCTGGCAAACAACCCGGCCGGTTGTGCCTTTATATGAAAATGTGCAGCCATTAAAAAATGTTCAGCCCATTGTTTTATTAAGCGAAGTTTTATTAAGTGAGCAAAGGTTAAATGAACAAGGATTAAACGAGCCGGAGCATCAGCAAGAGCATGTTGTGGCTACAACACAAACAACATTATTGCAGAATGATGTTGAAAATAAACCACAGCAGGAGCTAGCTGAATCAGAAGCAAAGGATGAACAGCTACTAGAAGCTACAGAAGCTACAGAAGCTACAGAAGCTACAGAAGCTACAGAAGCTACAGAAGCTACAGAAGCTACAGAAGCTACA
>JAFLJY010000262.1 GCA_022712755.1 Gammaproteobacteria bacterium | reverse complement strand
CTCAAGTTGTTGAAATAAAAGGGGGTAAGCTGCTGTTGCAGGCACAGACGCAGTCATCATGTGGTAGCTGTTCGGTAAGTAAGGGCTGTGGTACCTCGCTACTGGCTAAAGTTGTGGGTCGAAAGTTTACTCATTTTCAGGCTGAAAATAATATCAATGCAAAAGTAGGTGACACAGTTGTAGTTGGTATTAACGAGGACGCGCTACTTAAAGGCTCGGTGATGATGTATGTTTTGCCTATTCTTTGTCTGCTTATTTCTGCCTTACTGGCGGATTATTTACTGGTCGCGGCTAGTCAGTACCGTGACTTGATGATTGCCGCTAGCTCCATTATGGGTCTGGTTTTAGGCTCGCTAATCTCTAAATGGTATTTTGATCGACAATCCAGTGTTCAGCGGTTTGCGCCAGTAGTTCTGAGAAAAATCATCAATCATGGTAAACTCTGATATGTATAACAGCCTGGGTTAACAGCTTAACGGGTTAGCCTGGATGATAAGGATTGCAGATAATCAAAATAGAATGTACCGGCGTTGCCGGTTTTTTATGCACCGCCTTCCTGGCTCCTTGCAAGATACGACCCACATGGATGCGGGAAGTGCGGAAAATGTCTGGAGCAATTTTCTGCCCGTTTATCCATGAACATGCGTCGCTCTTTGCCATCCATGGCACCGCGACATACCGTTCATCGATGAGCATATCTGCTTGAAATATTCGAGTTTGAGTCAATCAGCTAGCTTTAACTTTACACTACCGGGTGCACCGTTGGAATTCACACTTTATTCACGTAGCAACTGTCATCTTTGCGATGCCATGGAAGATGAATTAAGGCCGTTTATTATCGAGTACGGCATTGTTGTGAATCGCCAATATATTGATAATGAACCTGCACTGGAGCAGCTATATGCCGCTAAGGTTCCAGTATTGTTGTTAAACGAAAAAATACTGTGTCATTATTTTCTTGATGCAGAAATTTTACAAAAAGCTATTGTTGATAATGTTGGCCAATAAATCTTAAGTCATTCACCTCACCTTTATAATTTAATGAAAAACATTCGTAACTTTTCCATAATCGCACACATTGACCACGGTAAATCGACTCTGGCCGATCGCCTGATCCAGTCCTGTGAAGGCTTAAGTGACCGGGAAATGTCAGCTCAGGTGCTTGATTCAATGGATCTGGAACGTGAGCGCGGCATTACCATCAAGGCGCAGAGCGTAACCCTAAATTACACTGCTGATGATGCTCAAACCTATCAGTTAAATTTTATTGATACCCCGGGCCATGTGGATTTTTCCTACGAAGTTTCACGCTCACTGGCTGCTTGTGAAGGTGCCTTGCTGATTGTTGATGCCTCACAGGGGGTCGAAGCACAAAGTGTAGCTAACTGTTATACCGCCATTGAGCAAGGTCTGGACGTAGTGCCGGTATTAAACAAAATTGATCTGCCCGCAGCCGAGCCGGAACGTGTGTGTGAAGAAATTGAAGAAGTGATTGGTATCGATGCCAGTCATGCTTTGCATGTCAGCGCAAAAACCGGTCAGGGCATACATGAATTACTGGAACAAATCGTGGCGGAAATTCCTCCGCCACAAGGTGATCCCGATGCGCCATTACAAGCATTAATTATTGATTCCTGGTTTGACCCGTACGTCGGTGTTATCGTACTGGTTCGGGTTATGCAAGGCAGTATTTCACCGCGTAAAAAAATGACCGTAATGTCAACACAACGCAGTTATCTGGTGGATAAGGTGGGTGTTTTTACCCCGAAACGTGAAGACCGAGCTTCATTATCGGCCGGTCAGGTGGGTTACATCATTGCCAGCCTGAAGGAAATTGACTCGGCAAAAGTGGGTGATACCATCACCATGAGCGACAATCCGGCGACTGAGGTGCTGGAAGGTTTTAAAGAGGTGCAACCACGCGTTTTTGCCGGCATGTTCCCCGTCAGCTCAGATGACTATAATGATTTTCGTGATTCACTGGAAAAGCTAACCTTAAATGATGCCTCATTACAGTTTGAGCCGGAAAACTCATCGGCCTTAGGTCTCGGTTTTCGTATCGGTTTTCTCGGCATGTTACACATGGAAATTGTCCAGGAACGACTGGAACGAGAATATGATTTAAATCTGATTACCACCGCGCCTACCGTAGTGTATGAGGTATTAAATACTAAGGGCGAGGTGTTTGAGATTCACAACCCGGCCGATTTGCCGGAAGTGAATTTTATTGAAGAACTGCGTGAACCCATCATTAAAACTAACGTTCTGGTGCCGCAGGAATATGTGGGTAATGTAATTACCCTGTGCATTGAAAAACGTGGCGTGCAATTAAATATGCAGTATATGGGCAACCAGGTTTCGCTTACTTATGAAATGCCGTTAAGTGAAGTGGTACTGGATTTCTTTGATCGGTTAAAATCAGTGAGTCGCGGTTACGCTTCATTTGACTATGAATTTGATCGTTTTCAGGATGCAGACCTGGTTAAGGTGGATATTCTCATTAACAGTGAACGGGTCGATGCATTATCCATAATCGCGCACCGTGAAGTAAGCCATAGACGCGGACGTGAAGTGGTAGAAAAAATGCGTGAACTCATTCCACGACAAATGTTTGATATTGCCATTCAGGCAGCGATTGGTCGAAATATTATTGCTCGCAGTACGGTAAAAGCCCTGCGTAAAAATGTTACCGCAAAATGTTATGGTGGTGACGTATCACGTAAGCGTAAATTGCTGGAGAAACAGAAAAAAGGTAAAAAACGCATGAAGCAGTTTGGTAAAGTTGAAATACCGCAGGAAGCATTTTTAGCCGTACTTAAAGTCAATGATTAATGGTAAATTGTTAATGGTTAATGAGTAGTGGTACACGGATGTACCGTTAACGAACCAAAGGATGGAAAAACCAAACCAAACCAAAACAAACGCTAATGAAAGCACGAACCAGGAAACACTGTTTTTCATTAACACTAACCATTAATAACTAACCATTGCTTTAATTGTTGTGAAAGAGAATGTTGTAAAAAATAAGAGTTTTGCTTTTGCGATTAGGACAGTAAAATTGTACCAATTTTTAACAGATAATAAAAAAGAATATGTTTTATCAAAACAGTTATTAAGAAGTGGAACAAGTGTTGGTGCTATGGTGCGAGAAGCTGAACACGCTGAATCTAAATCAGACTTTAAACATAAAATGGCCATTGCTCAAAAGGAAATAAGTGAAACTTTATACTGGTTAGAACTGTTAAAAGAGACTGATTATTTATCAAATGAGCAATTTGATAGTATAAATAAAGATGCGATAGAAATAATAAAATTGATAACAAGTATAATTAAAACAGCAAAAACCAACATTAACAGCAATGGTTAACCATTAACCATTAACCATTAACCATTAACCATTAACCATTAACCATTGCCATTACTATGATATTTGATTTTTCTTTTTATTTATTTGTTGCGGTAGTTTTTACTGGAACAATCTGGTTGATTGATAAATGGTTTTTTGCGCCGAAACGTAATGAGGTCATACAAACCTCAACACAAACTCATCAGGGTGTTGAAGTTAGTCGCAAAGCTAAAGAACCCATAATCGTTGAATATTCAAAATCATTTTTTCCGGTTTTGTTGATTGTATTTTTACTGCGAGGTTTTGTTGTTGAACCGTTTAGAATTCCATCGGGTTCGATGTTGCCATCATTGTACATAGGTGATTTTATTCTGGTGAATAAATTTTCCTACGGAATAAAAATACCGGTAATTAATAAAATGGTTTTAGAATTCTCACCGCCAGAGCGTGGTGATGTTGTTGTTTTTCGTTATCCGCGTGATCCTCATCTGGATTATATAAAACGCGTTGTCGGTTTACCGGGAGATCACATAGCGTATTACAATAAAGTTTTGTATGTTAATAGTAAGCCGGTAGAAAGAAATTTTGTTGGCCAATATAAAGGCCCGGGGCAAGCATCGGCAAATGAATATAGTGAAAAATTATCAAGTACTGACCACGCAATGTTACTCATGCCATCAAGACCGAATAACCTGCAGGGCGAATACATAGTACCGGAAGACATGTATTTTGTTATGGGTGATAATCGTGACAACAGTAATGATAGTCGTGTCTGGGGGCCAGTACCAAAAGCCAATATATTAGGTAAAGCATTTATGATCTGGATGCATTATAGTGATGAATGGCATCTTAATCGCGTTGGTGACATGATTAAGTAACGCAGGATTAAAGTTGGATTAAATAGCAGGAATTAATATAAACACTAGTACCGGTGGCATATATACAATGAAAAAAACAACAGTGATGAAAAAACCCATAAATAAGCAGAATGGGCTGACCATGATCAGCTGGCTCGTCGTTATTGTATTTTTATTGTTTCAGGCTGTGATTGCGATGAATGTGATCCCTGTTTATATAACTGATTCAACGGTTAAAAAAATTATGACTGAATTACCTGATGATGTTAAGGCCAGAGACACATCAACCAAAGGGTTAAAGGGGCTGGTAAGCAAACGTCTAAGTATAAACAGTGTCTATTCGGTTAAATCAGAACACATCAAAGTTAAAAAAAGTCGGGGTGAAAATATTGTTACTATTGAATATGAGCCACGCGGTAAATTAATTGGCAATCTTGAATACATTGTAAGTTTTAAACACGAAGCTAGAATACAGTCCCGCTAAAAAATGCACGCTAATATACCTCTCGCACTCAAGAATACCCCATTTATAGCACGCATCTTTTTGCGAGTAGTGCCACAAGGATGTGGCGTTTACGAACCAAAGGATGGAGTATCATCGTTCCAAAGCCTTGCAATAGCCCACTATTGCTGCGCCTTTGCGTCTTGCTGTTCCATCCTTTGGTTCGTAAACGTCACATCCATGTGCCACTACTCACAAAAATCTACGCACTCTAAACGGGGTATTCTCAAGCGCGAGATGTATAATTTTGAATAGTTCATCTAATAGCATTGATGCTTTATTAAAAAAGCTTGAATATTCATTTAACGATATTGCCTTGCTTAATGAAGCATTAACGCATCGCAGTTATGCCTCTAAAAATAATGAGCGCCTTGAATTTTTAGGTGATGGCATATTAAATTTTGTCATCGCTCACGAATTATTTAAGGCATATCCTGATGTGCAGGAAGGCGATTTGAGTCGTTTACGTGCCAATCTTGTTAATAAGGAATCACTGGCTGAAGTTGCAAAAAAGTTAAATCTGGGGGAAGTGATTAAGCTAGGTTCGGGTGAGCTTAAAAGTGGCGGTTTTCGACGACCCTCTATTCTGGCTGATGCTGTCGAAAGCATTTTGGGTTCGGTATATTGTGATGGCGGTTTTGATGCTGCACGTGATCTTATCGTTCGTTTATACACAGACAGGTTGGCATCACCCACTGATTTGCAAAGCCTTAAAGATGCTAAAACACAGCTACAGGAATTGTTACAATCGCGCCGTTTTGCCTTGCCTGATTATCAGGTAACACATATTACCGGGCATGCACATCGCCAAGTTTTTCATGTTAAATGCATTATCAAGCAGATGTCTATAGAGGTTAACGCCGAAGGTAAGAGTCGTCGCAAAGGGGAGCAACTTGCTGCTGATAAAGCTATTGACCGGGTTGAAGAATATTATAGAAATAAACCGTAATTACTCAGGTGGATAGTCTGTAGGGGTTTAGGGGTGTGAGCCATAACCAATTACAGACTATCCACCTAAGTAGTAGTTAGTCTGTAGGTGCGTAAGAACACAACCCCTAACAGACTACAGACTAAACAACCTAAGTAATTACAATAAACCAGGATAAAAATGGCTAATAAATTAACAACAAACCAGGCTTATCGCTGTGGATATGTCGCGATTATTGGTCGACCTAATGTAGGTAAGTCAACTTTGCTTAATCATATTCTTGGTATGAAGTTAAGCATTACTTCTCGTAAACCACAGACTACACGCCATCAGATTCTAGGCGTTAAAACTACAGAAAATACGCAGACCATTTATGTTGACACGCCAGGTATTCATCAACGTCGTGGTAGTGCCATCAATAAATACATGAACCGTGCTGCCACCTCGGTATTAAACGATGTTGATGTTATTCTTTTTGTGGTACAAGTTAAAAAATGGACAGAAGAAGACCAGGCTATAGTCGAAAAGCTGAAACTGGTTAACTGCCCGGTGGTGCTGGTGGTCAATAAAATGGATATTCTGGAAAACAAGAAGCAATTATTACCTTTGCTCAAGGACTTATCTGAAAAATATGCGTTCACAGAAATTATCCCTGTTTCTGCATTAAATGGTTTGAATATTGAGCTACTGGAACAAAAAATTGCTCCTTTAATACCAGAAAATGACCCCATTTATCCACACGATCAGGTCACTGATAGAAGCATGCGTTTTTTGGCTGCTGAAATAATACGTGAAAAGCTCATTCGTGAGTTAGGTCAGGAACTGCCATATACATCAACAGTCAATATAGACAAGTATGACGATGATGAAAAAATCGTTCATATACATGCTACTATTTTTGTTGAAAGCGCAGGTCAAAAAGCCATTATCATCGGTAAAAAAGGTGCAAGGTTAAAAAGCATTGGCACAAAAGCACGCGAAGATATCAGTAAAATGATAAACACAAAAGTGTATTTAAATCTATGGGTGAAGGTGCGTGAGGGGTGGTCGAATGATGAACAGGCTTTGCGCGGACTTGGCTATTTTAATGGCAATGATTAATGGTTAATGATTAATGAAAAGCAAAACCCAAAACCCAGGCATTTGTTGTTTTGCTTTTCATTAACCATTAACAATTAATCATTAATAATTGCTTTTCAATGAGCATAGTCAACACCCAAATTGCCTATATCCTGCACCAGCGTGCTTACCGTGAAACCAGCAGCATTCTGGAGCTTGTGACGAAAGATTTTGGACGTGTCTCACTGATGGCAAGAGGATGCCGGGGCAAGCGATCTAAAATAGCCGGTAATTTGATGTTATTTACGCCATTGTTAGTCAGCTGGCAGGGAAGGGGCGAGTTGCCTTATTTGAAAAGCATTGAGCGAGCCGATCTTAAAGCACCTGTTCTTAAAAAAAAATCCTTACTCTGCGCCATATATATAAATGAATTGCTTATGTTTTTTTTGCATAAACATGATGTGCAAGAAATAATTTTTGAACAATACCACCACTGCTTGTACGCACTGGCAAACGATAACAATCTTGAGATAACACTACGAAAATTTGAACTAAAGTTACTTGAATTATTGGGTTTTGGTGTAAATTTACACAGCGAAGCGGATACTGGTGACAAAATTTTAGCCGATGAAATATATCACTATTATGTAGAACATGGACTGGTCAAATCTCGGGATGGTATGCCCACGGATGGGCGGTATGTCGCAAGGAGCCAGGATGGCGGTGCGACCAAAGCTGTATATGCGCCAAAAATATCGGGTAACTGTTTGCTTGCTTTGTCTGGTGAACAATTTCAAATAATAGCTGAAAACAAACGCTATCTAGCTGAACTTAAGCAACTTATGCGGTTTGTAATAAATCATCATCTTGGCAACAAAAAATTGAAAAGCCGGGAGTTATTCAAGCCGGTAGGGTAGCGGTAATCCGTATAAATTGTAGTTAGTTTCAAGAGTATTAGTTTCAAGAGTATTAGCTCAGACTTGAGCTGACAAAACGTATCAGATTTACTCATTGGTCGAATGACTGAGTTCGGTCATTAACGGACATACAAAAAACAATATTTTTCCGCAAATGCACGCGAATAAACGCAAAGAAAAACCTTTTAAATTTTTATACCGTAGCCTGTAGGTTGGGGAGAGGTACGAACCCCAACGGGTTGTGTGTGGTTATTTGTTGGGGTTCGTACCTCACCCCAACCTACATGAAAAAGTTTTCATTTGCGTTTATTCGCGTGCATTTGCGGAAAAATTAAAAAGTTTTTGACTGTCCGATATGTGTCG
>JAFLJY010000272.1 GCA_022712755.1 Gammaproteobacteria bacterium | reverse complement strand
TGCATGATTTACTGGCGCATTCGCTGACACCGCAGATAGAAATAGACTACAGGCTGGCAGAAGATTTGTGGCGAACTGAAATAAACCCGGGGGATTTTGAGGATAGCCTGCTCAACTTAATACTCAATGCCCGCGATGCATGTAGTGGTCTAATAGCACCAGGCGGTGGCAAAATAAGCATTAAAAGCAGCAATGTAACAATGGATAAAGAATTTTTTGAACACGCTGAATCACCCATGCCTGAATCATCCATGTCTAAATCAACGCCAGGCGAATATATAGAGCTGTCAGTTAGCGATAACGGTGAGGGTATGTCGCTAGAGCAGCAGGAACATATTTTTGAGCCCTTCTATACCACCAAGGAACAAGGCAAGGGTACTGGACTAGGATTGGCAATGGTATTTGGTTTTATCCAGCGTTCTAATGGTGCAATAAAAGTCTACTCAGAATCAGGCATTGGCACTACCTTCCGGCTTTATCTACCTCGGTATTTGCCTCAATTAACAGAGCATGAGCCATTGCCAATGGAAAACATTGAGCAAACCAAAGAACTAACGCATGGCACGGAGACCATACTGGCGGTAGATGACGAACCGGCACTGCTGGAAATAGTACAGGAGACATTACAATCACTGGGCTATCGGGTGCTAAGCGCGAGCAACGGCAAACAGGCACTGCAAATACTACGAGATGAACAAGCTACTGACAAACCAACCGTGGATTTATTATTTAGCGATGTAATAATGCCTGGCGTAAATGGTTTTGAACTCGCTGAACAGGCGCACAAGCTATACCCCAATCTTAAGATATTACTGACATCCGGTTATACTGAAAAAGCCATTTCAAATAATGGTTACTCTCGTTATGCATCTAATCTACTGAGCAAACCTTATAGCCAGCGTGATTTGGCACAACGTTTACGGCAGATACTGGACAACGCCATTTAAAATAATAGCTATATTACCGTTCTGCCGTGGTATAGGGCCTTCCCCTTTGGTTTTAATCATTAACAAACAACCATTGCTGACTTAGTATTTAACAAAACCGTTCTCAGCTTGATCCATGTCGCCTTGATTCATATTATAATCAAACCCCTCCGCTTTATTCGTTTCCACTTTATCAACAGTGCTTGTTTGTCCAGTAACTTGCAATTTAGCACTTAGCCGTTTTGTTCCTACAGAATGCAACTCTTTACGCTCGTGCTCTGCTGCCACATCAGTCTCTTGCGCCAGGGTAAAAAAGCGCATTGCCTGACGCTGACCATCAACCTGACCAGATAGTTCTGCTGCAGAACTGGCCAGCTCTTCTGCTGAAGCGGCAGATTGCTGTACCACTTGATCAAGCTGCTGCAATGCTGTGTTAATTTCTCCCGACCCCACATCCTGTTCTCTTGAAGCCACGCTAATTTCCTGCACCAGTTCGGCAGTTTTCTGAATATCCGGCACCAGTTTAAGCAGTTTTTCTCCCGCCTGTTCGGCTAGTACAACGGTGCTACCAGACAAATCGCCAATCTCACTTGCGGCTATCTGGCTACGTTCTGCCAGTTTGCGCACTTCAGATGCCACCACGGCAAAGCCTTTGCCATGTTCACCAGCTCGTGCTGCCTCAATCGCTGCATTCAGTGCCAATAAATTGGTCTGTCTGGCGATCTCTTCAATAATTGAGATTTTACCGGCAATATCTTTCATTGCGCCGACTGCCTGTATCACTGTCTGACCACTTTCTTCAGCATCATTTGCAGCCTTTTGAGCAATCTGCTCGGTCTGACTGGAATTATCGGCACTCTGGCGTATGTTGGCTGTCATTTGTTCCATTGAGGATGAGATTTCTTCCAGTGATGCGGCCTGTTGTGATGCGCCATCACCCAGATCACTTGCCGCGCTGTTAACCTGTGAGGCGGTATTGGCACTGCTATTGGTGTTATTGTTGATACCGCCAAGTACATTAGTCAATCGTTCGCTGGTGGCGTTAACATCATCTTTAATCTGGGCGAAAACACCATGATACTCAGCCTCTATTTTTTGCGTAAAATCTCCCTGCGCCTGCGATGTTATTACTCGGATAAGCCCACTCATTGCCGATTCAAGCGTATCCATTGAGCCATTAACTGTGTTTTTCATGCACAACAAATCACCACTTGCCTCTACCTCCACCCGTTGATGGAATTGACCCTGTTCCATATTTTCCATTACTTTGCTAATAGCATGAATAGCGGCACTCATGGCCGCCATGGTGTTCATGGTGTGATCCACCAGATGACGAAATTCTCCTCCTACTTTTGCATCCATTTGCACTGAAAAATCACCGTCATTCATTGCTAGCATGACTCTATCTAACTCGCCCATGGTAACGCTTACGCTGTCTACTGAACTGTTTATTCCCTTTTTTAAAGTAAGGAGATCACCTTTCATGTCAGCTTCTATACGGCTGGTGAAAATGCCTCTGGCTATATCACCTACTACGCTATTTGCTTCAACAATGGTGTTTTGCAGGTTACCCAGGAGGGTGTTGAGTGCGCGGGACATCTCGCCGATTTCGTCTTTTGAGTTTATGCTTACACGCAGTGAGAAGTCGCTCTCGGTTGCTATTTTTTGCATAACATTGTGCATCTCATTTACTGAGCGAGTCATTGTCGACAATATGATGTAACCAATCCAGAAGGTGGCAACCAGGGATAGTAATGCTGCTATTGCGAAACTCCAGAAGAGCTTAACTGCCTGTGCATGTAACTGTTGCGACTGCTGCAAGATACCCTGAGCCAGATGGTCATCGACCTTTTTAAGCTGGTTGATCATGGTGGTAATGGTTTTAAACCAGTGCTCTGCATCAATATTAAATCCACCAGTGGCGGCCTTCTCAAAGGCTATGTTGCGCATGGTTTTAACAGTGATAACGGACTCATGCTGCATTGCCTCATTATAGAATTTTTTATCTTCTTCCTGTGCCATTGCATTAAACACATGAAGAAAGTTATTTTGTGTCGATACCAGTTCGATTAATTTCTTGTGCATGCCAGGGGCAAATTGGTCAGCCCCGAAAGTGGCACTCAGCACCGCTCGTTCAATTCCCACACGTTCTTTTGCCTGAAGATAGTTTACATAAGCTGTGATTTTAACAACCAACGTTGCATTTGAGGTGCTATGTGGCATCTGTTCGACAACTGACAGTATTTTTGTGTTCACAGTTGTGTACCACTTAACAACGTCAGGTAGACTCATAGAGAGTTTGCTTATTTGACTACGTTTGTTATCCAGCTGCTTAAGTTCACTTAGCAATGATGAGAGTCTTTTCTCAAACTCCTTACCGTAAATGGATGAATCAAAACTTTGCAACTTGTTGTTTAACAGCTCTCTTTTTTCATCAGTTAATTCACGCTGTTTAGGTAGAGCCTCTACAAATTTTTTGCCACCACTGCCAGTAAAACCGGCACTGGCTCCTCGCTCTTTCTGAGTTTCATGGATCAGGATGCTGAGTGTAGATGCAAGCTTACTAAGATCCCCCAGCCTCTCCATCTCCTGCTTTTCATTGCTTTTTCCCAACAGCGTATCCGCAGAGAAGTAGATTAGTACCGTAAATGGCACCAGGATCATCAGGATTAACTTGGTTCTAAGTTTGGCATTTGATAAAAATTTCATGACAACCTCCATGTAAGCTGTCGTTAGCTGAAAAAAAATAAAAAAGTAACCAGCGGCCAGCTTTTTTGACTTAAGTCATATATCGGCAGCAATATAATAAAACTTAAAGATTCTCAGATATTTGCCATAATCAATGACAGATAATGGGATAGTGCGCCTGTATTTACGCACTTCTCACATCAGGCAGGTCATTCCCTGAAATGAAATTTGTGACCATAGTAAGCAAGCTCGGATCATCTTTCCAACAAACGAATACCATCCTTTTCAATACTAATAATTCTTTGCTTGTACAGGCCGCCAATCGCTTTTTTAAAAGCGCCTTTACTCATGCCAAACAGATCTGCAATTAATTTCGGATCAGACTTGTCATGCACTGGCGCAAAGCCATTTTGATTTTTTAGGTAATGCATAATAATTTTAGCGTACTTGTCGCGTGTTTCCTGACCGCCTTGCAGACTTAAATCAATTTTACCGTCAGGGCGAATATGTTTAATAAAGCCTTTTTTGCTCTGGCCAAAACTCAAACGCTGGTGCACTTCATTTTTATACAATACGCCCCAATGACTGTGGTTAATAATGGCTTTGTAACCCAGCTCGGTAGTATTGGCAACAATTAAATTAACCGCCTGCTGCGGTTTAAAATTATGCGGCTTTTCATCATCAAGAAATTTGTCAATTTTAGAAGAGGCAACAATACGCCCATCTAAACCAATGAAAATATGCACTAAATAAGAATGTCCCAACTCCATCGGTCGATGCTGCTCGGCAAACGGCACTAATACATCTTTATCCAGCCCCCAGTCCAGAAAAGCACCAACAGCAGAGGTATCAACCACTTTCAAATAAGCAAATTCACCCACTGCGGCTCTGGGCTGCTGGTTGGTTGCCACCAGCCGACCTGCAGAATCGAGGTAAAGAAAGACTTCGATGGTATCACCTACAGCTAAATCAGAAGGTGCATTTTTAACAGGCAACAACACTTCACCAAGGTTTTTGGCATCCAGATAAAAACCAAATTCCACTGATTTAATAACTTCTAATTCGATAATCTGTCCAATATTAACCATTTTATTCACTCAATGACCTTTGTTATACAGACATTATACCGGTGTACTGCCCGCCATCGCGCTCCTAATGTTAAAAAGTTGTAGAATGGACTGTTTTTTTGCCCACCCTACAACTGGTAAAAAATCATTTTGTCCAACCTCATTTCATATTGGACAAGGCTGTAGTTTTTATTTATCAGTTTATTATTATATAATTGCAACCCACCAAGCCACACTGCAACAAGGCCAGACCTTTAGTTTTACCCGAGGTCGACTAAATGTCACCATAAATCAAATAATCCACTAAACAACTCTGGGTATCGACTATGTCAGAAAAAGAGCCTGAAAAAGAATCAGAAAAAGCAGCACCTAAAAAAACCGTCAAACAATCTATTAAGAAAGCGGCTCCAGCCAAAAAAGCGGGTGTTATAAAAACGGCTGTTAAAAAGACTGCCGTTAAAAAAACTGCAGTTAAAAAGACTGCAGTTAAAAAGACTGCAGTTAATAAGACTGCTGTTAAAAAGAAAACCGCCAGCAAGAAAAAAGCAGCCAGCCAGGTAATCACACAAGAGGCAACACAACCCCCTTCTGCTGACCCAGATATTCGATCCATTATTGAGGAGATGAATAGTCAACGCAAAGCCAGGGACAAACAAATATCTTCATTAATTGAAGAAGTTCACCAGGGTTTCAGCACCTTATCCAGCAGTGCCAACAAACAGGATAAAGAACATCAAAAGGAAATGACAGGGCTGTATCAGTCGTTGCAAAACACTTTTGGTCAGATTAAAGACAGCAGCACTGAACATGAAGAGTTCAACCTGAATATATTCAAGACTCTGTCTGAGTCTATGATGAATGACCATAAGCAGACTTTAAAAGAGATAAGAGAGCAGGGAAAAGTTCAGGATAAAAAGATTGAACACATGGGTGAAACGCTGAAGCAACGCAGTGGTCGAAACCGTTTGATTGCCATCCCCGGCGTCATCATTGCCATTGTAGGTATTGTTTACATGTTTTATGTGGTAACGGTTATGGAAACAGCGATGACCAATATGTCAGCAAATATGCAGCTTATGCAAATAGATGTGGGCAGCATGTCGGGCAGTGTCAATAGTATGTCAGGTAGCGTGAACAGCATGTCAGGAAATATCGCCACGATAAGTCAG
This sequence comes from Gammaproteobacteria bacterium, assembly GCA_022712755.1. Lineage (GTDB taxonomy): Bacteria > Pseudomonadota > Gammaproteobacteria > SZUA-229 > SZUA-229. The sequence goes on along the minus strand of JAFLJY010000272.1, from coordinate 314 downwards.
GACACCAATTCCATGAGTACCAATATGGGAAAACTGAATGACAATGTAGGCAACATGAGCAGAGACCTGAACATACTAACCCACAATGTTGCACCTGCGATGAAAGGCATGCGCGACATGATGCCATGGGGACCGTAATCGGTGCGATTCCAGCACGTAGCCTGTAGGTTATGGTGGGCTATAAACTATAGTATAAACTATAGTGGCTTAGACTTAAGCTGACAAAATGTGTCAGATTTACCATGATAGCAAATTACTGAGTTCGGTCATAAAGAGAAGTTGGAAGTTATCAGTTGACAGTTTGCAGTTAAAAA
>JAFLJY010000025.1 GCA_022712755.1 Gammaproteobacteria bacterium | reverse complement strand
ATTGAGAAGTTACGCAAACCTTGATAAAACACTAAAACATGAAAAAAAAAACAAACACCCGCCCGGTTTTTTTCGTATCTGATCGCACTGGTATTACTGCCGAGAACCTGGGACATGCGCTGTTAACACAATTTGGCACGATAAAATTTGAACATCATTCATTACCTTTTATTGACTCATCAGCTAAAGCACAATTGGCCGCCGATACCATTAATAAAGTGGCACAAACATCACAATATAAACCCCTGGTATTTTGTACCTTGATTGATAATTCATACCGAAAAATCATTAACCATACTCAATCACATATTATCGATTTCTTTGATGCCTTTATTAAACCACTGGAAACTGAATTAGGCACGCCCTCCTCCCATGCTGAAGGCCTGTCTCATGGTATCAGTAATGAAGGTGTTTATATGTCACGCATGGACGCGGTTAACTATGCGCTTAAAAATGATGACGGCATCAGTACAAAAGAATACATAGATGCCGATGTGATATTAATTGGCGTATCACGCAGTGGCAAAACCCCTACCTGTCTTTACCTTGCCATGCAATTTGGTCTACGTGCAGCCAATTACCCATTAACCGAAGCTGATATGATTAATGGGTTTTTACCAAAAATATTACAGCCTTATCGCGATAGAATATTCGGTTTAATTATTAATGCACCGCGACTGCACACCATTCGCGAGAGCCGCAGACAGCACAGTCAATATGCATCGATGCAACAATGCCAGAAAGAAACTAGACTTATTAATTTGCTTTTAGAACAGGAGAATATTAATAGCCTTGATAGCAGTCATATATCGGTAGAAGAAATAGCCACTTCTATTATTCAGCTCATGAAAATTAATCGGCCGTCAATATATTAGAACTTTGCATTATGGATCTCAATGCTTCGGTAGGGTGGATAAGCGATAGCGCATCCACCAGGATATTGCGATGAAAGGTGGATGCGTTTCACTTATCCACCCTACGGCTAACTCGACCTACGGACTTAAAATCAATTGCGAATAAACAACAACCCTACTAATTAGTAATTAGTAATTAACTTTAAAGCAAACCCTGAAACGGCAAATAAGAAACAGGACTGCCTTTAGCAACAGCCTTATTTGGAGACACTTCAACCAGACCATCAGCCCAACTCGCTGAACTTAACACACCTGAACCCTGCTGAGGATACAATTGTGCAACCGTTTGATTATCCTGCACGACCAGTTTCACCCGTAAATATTCCTGGCGTTTAACCGCTGGCCAGTCAAAGTCGGCAATGACTGAAACACGCTGCGCCGTAAACTGTTCAGCACCCTGCATTTTAAGGATTAAAGCACGGGCAAATAATAAAAAGGTAACAAAAACTGATACCGGATTACCCGGCAATCCCATAAATAAAGCATTATCAACTTTGCCGAAGGCTACAGGCTTGCCCGGTTTCATGGCAATGCGCCACATCGACAGCTCGCCCAGTTGTTGCAGTGCAATACGTACATAATCTTCTTCACCAACAGAAACCCCGCCACTGGTAATAACCAGATCAGCACTTGCAGCTGCCCGCTGCAACACATCCAGCGTTGCTTCAAGAGTATCAGGTACAATACCTAAATCCACAATTTCGCAATCCATCACCTGCAACAAACCGGTTAGTGTGTAGCGATTAGAATTATAAATTTGTCCGGCAGCCAGGGGTTGTCCCGGTGTGATGATTTCATCGCCAGTAAAAAACGTGGCAACTTTTAATTTTCTTTTTACCTTAAATTCAGCCAGACCAACCGATGCCAGTAAACCCAGCTCCTGTGGGCGTAAACGTTTACCTGCGTTTAATACCGTATTACCGATGGCTATGTCTTCACCAGCACGACGTACATTTGCGCCTGCTTTAACTACCGTATTAATAGTGACACTGCTGTGGTTACCGCTACTACTACTGTTATCGGCTTCACACATCTCCTGCATAACAACAGCATCCGCTCCTTCGGGTACAGGCGCACCAGTAAAAATACGCGCAGCCGTCCCAGGCTCAAGAGATGTGCCAACCTGACCAGCGGGTATGCGCTGTGACACAGGTAACTGGGCACCAGAAGTCAAACAGTCTTCACTAGACACAGCATAACCGTCCATCGCACTGTTATCATAACCAGGTACATTGATGGTTGATGTTAAATCCTCAGCCAGCACTCTATTTAATGCATTAAGAATGTTGACAGATTCTGTTTGCTCAACAGGTCTTGCCTGAGCAAGAATTTTCTGGGTAGCCTGTTCAACCGATAACAATCCCGGCGATGAACAGCAATCCACAGTATTAATTTCTATATTTTTCATTTTTTATCTCCATGGATGGAGTGTGTACTGGAATCGTCGGGAACGATTCCAGTACACTTCTCACAGTCATCTAGACCCTACGCACTGTTATCATGAACCACATGTTGTCATCTCGACCAACGGGAGAGATCTTGTTCCACTGCCGAAAAAAGATCTCTCCCGTTGGTCGAGATGACAACGCATAGGATCGAGATAATAAATAATTTTTCTTGTCGAAATAACAGATAGTCTTTTTAGCACTCACTATTCACTTTTCATTTACCAGAATCACTTCTCAAGCAGCCTCGGCATCAACACAACAATATTACACGGCGTAGTATTACAATCCAGCTGCGGCGCTATAACCTTATCCCAGCCTGTGCGACAGGCACCGGTAGAACCTGGCAAACAAAAGATAAAAGTACCATTAGCCAGACCGCCTACACAGCGAGAGGCAATGGTTGAGGTGCCAATTTCCTGATAAGACAACCAACGAAACAACTCACCCACGCCTTCAATTTCTTTATCAAACAAAGGTATCACCGCTTCCGGGGTAATATCGCGCCCGGTTAAGCCGGTACCACCAGTGCTGATAACCACATCAATGTCTTCATTAGCAACCCAGCGTGAAACCGTTTCACGAATTTTGTATTTACTGTCTACCACAATCTGCCTTTCAGCCAGAATATGACCTGCCTTTGTTAAGCGTTCAACTAAGGCATCTCCTGAAGTATCGTCTGCTTCGGTTCGGCTATCTGAAACGGTCATGATTGCAATTTTTATGGGAACCCATGTTTTATCATTCATGTTTTATCGCTCATATCTGCTTATTTCTCTCAAAGTATCGTTATCCTAACAGATCAGTTGAATCTGTTAGGAAGTTTCACGTCGGATATCTAAATGCACTAAATTTTAAAAACTTCGTAGATGTATGTTAGACGAAATAGAATCATCGTGACCTATCTCAAATTAGAGGGAGATTTCTACACTTTCAGATGCAGCCCCTAACAACACCGCATATAATAATGTTGGGGTTTATTCATAACCCTATGCCTACAAGATAAAAAAGTTCAATCAAATATGTAAAAAAATACATCAAAACCTGACTTATATCAATAAATCATACTAAAATAAACACTTGCTTGATATAGGTCAATTATATAGACTCCCGCAAGCACTACTATCACGTCGTGTTTTTATTATAAAAATATACTAATCAAAAATAATTTCGGGAGTCTAGAAGCCACATGAAAAAAATTATACTTTCTGCAGCCATTGCTGCGATATGCGCCGCACCTATAGCAGCATCAGCAGATGCAAGCAACAACCTATATGGTCAGATGCGTTATTCTTTTAACTCGGTTGATGATGTAACCGGTTCTGGTCAAGATGGCTTAAGCGGCAACGACAACGTTTCGTTATTCGGCCTTAAAGGTTCTGTTAGCAAAGATGGTCTTAAAGCTTTTTATCACCTGCAAACTGGAGCACCTTCAGATGCCAATGGTGGACAAGCGTTCAACCAACGTTTCTACTTCGCTGGTTTAAGCGGTGGTTTTGGTAAAGTGGCTTATGGCCGCATGACCAATGCTTACAAATTTGCTGGTTTCAAACTTGACCCTTACTACAATCTGTCACACGTAAATGCTGGCGGTAGCTTTGCCACTGGTGGTGCCAGCTATGGTCTGTCACCTGCAACCAACGGCTTTACCGACAATGCACTGCAATACAACAGCCCTGCGTTTGCTGGTATAGTAGTCAATGCTGGTGTTTATCTTGATGATAGCAATGAAGATGAACATGGCACAAATTTTGGTGCCAAATGGTCAGGCAATGGTGCCTATGTAGGTGTACAGCTAGCCTCTAATGGCAAAACCGCTGCAACTATACCTGGTTTAATGGCAGATGGTGATGCATTACGTATTTACGGTGGCTACAAAGCTAAAGGATGGAGCGCAGGCTTATCCTATGAAACACTTGATAGCACTGCAACTGCTGAAACCAACTACCTATACCTTGTTGGTCGCTTTAACGTAAGCAAAGCGACTGAACTGGTTGCTACTTACGGTATGGTCGATCCGGATGCGGGTGCTGGCACTCCTGAAGGTACCGGCTTTCAATTAGGTGTATTCCAGACTGTACTACCTAAGACACAGATGTATGTTACATACGGCGCAGCGTCTTTGGATGCAGCAGGTAGTGAAGACCCATCTGTACTTTCAGTAGGTGCGATTCATAAATTTGGTTTTGGAAGCTAAGCAACAAAACCTGTATTAAGAAGTACTATCATAGCTGATATTAAAGCCGACGGGGTAACCCCTGTCGGCTTTTTTGTGTGCCGAAGAAACGACCAAAGTCCGTAGGTTGGGGTGAGGCACGAACCCCAACAGTAGTGGCACATGGACGTGCCGTTTACGAACCAAAGGACGGAACCCCACCGCACACAACCCGTTGGGGTTCGTGCCTCACCCCAACCTACGGGCTCCGAGCTAAAGAGACAAGCCCTGCAATACCTGCTTAACCTTCTCCAGCGAAAAATCATCCCTTACAGGTATCGCCGTTTCATCACCCTTTTCAAATTTTTCCAGGATCATCTCCCGTTCTTCCGGGTTTTGATCTTTCAGTTCACCAATAATCTCACGTTTGATTGTGCTTTTAACCCATACCTCTTGTGTACCATAAAAGTAATACTTTTTTCCCGTTTCAGTAACTTCAAGGCCTTTAAGTAAAATAATATATTTTACCGTCGGGCATACCTTGGGAGTAAAACCAAACAGGTCTTCTTCGCCATATTCAATACAATTTTTTTGTGTATAGCTTAATGAATCACTATTTAGCTTAATATTTTGAGCTTTAATCGCCCTCTTCAAAAACAAGACACTATCATCCACTACTACCGAATCAGAATGTTGTTTACTGTTTAGCTGTTTAGACTGCGGTGTTTCACGAGCAGGTGCTACTGCTGCACACAATGCAGTAATTTGATCTGCCGTAAAACCTTTGCTCAGATAAAACTCTACATCCTCACGGTTGCATGTTGCATTTGCATGATTGCTAAACATCATAACAAGCAAAAATACTATAAATATAACCCCATTATTTCTGCATGCTGTTTTCAATTGCGTTGCCTTCATTTTATCTCCTCTTAACCATATCTCATTCCCACGCTCCGCGTGGGAATGAGTAACTATTCACTATTCTCAGACAGTCTCCCGGATAGTTTACACGAATGCAACAAGGTCACGTCGGCTCCTGTTATTTTACTTATCGCCCATAAAAAAGGGTGCCCAAAGGCACCCTGATATTCAACATAACTTCCCAGCCCGGGTAATAAAAACCACCCAGTCAGGAGAAAGCTTAATTGAACGTATCCGAGGTTATATTATTAAACCAGCTATAGGTATATTGATGTTCACGCTCTCTAAGCACGGCATCAAATTTGCCCGGTGTTAAACCGCCGGATCCTTTCACCTTGATGATTTTTCCTGCACTTTCATCATAGGAATAGACCATGGCTACAGAGATAGCATCACCCGGCGCTATAATGCTGTAACAGGTATTCACATATGCAGGTGTTGGTGCACTTCCACCCTGCAATAAGGCGACAACAGCAGCCGCACAAACTTTGGCTTCGGAGTTCGCTGCATAACCGGATTTAGGCATAGGTGCTGCCACACATGAATCCCCAACCACATGGATATTTTTATGGATAGTCGATTCAAAAGTCTTGCCGTTGATTGGACACCAGCCCTTGTCATTAGTTAAACCGGCAATAAAGGCAATCTTACCTGCCTTTTGTGGTGGAATGATATTAACCACGTCACCCTTGAAGTTACCCGCATCCGCAGACACTGTTTTAGTAGCAGCATCGTAGGAATCGACTATACCGCCCGCTTCACTGTTGACCCACTTTATCATACCAGCAGCGGTTGGGTTTTTAGGATCGTAGCCGTAATGACGCGCCCAACCTGCGTTAAACAAACCAAACTTGGAGAACTTTTTCTTCGGATCCAGAATAATAATGCTGGACTTGGGTTTGTTGTGTTTGAAGTAATGAGCTATCTGTGCAACACGCTCATAGGGTCCAGGAGGACAACGGAAAGGGTTAGTTGGTGGTACCATAACGAAAGTGCCGCCATCTTTCATGGCTTTCAGTTGTTTGCGCAAGGTAGCCGTTTGTGTGCCTGCCTTCCATGCATGTGGCGTGTTTTCTGCAATCTTTGCATCATAACCGTCAATCGCTTCCCATTTGAAGTCTACGCCTGGTGCGACAATGCAACGGTCATAACTGAAGCTATCACCACCGGCTGTTTTAACCATGCGTTTGTCAGCATCAATACCCGTTACCACGTCATTCACCACTTTTACGCCGTGTTTAGCCAGCCCACTATAACCAAATTTAATGGAGTCCAGAGTACGCTCACCACTAAGCACTTCATTACTCAGAAAACAGGTGTAATAGCTCTTGTTGGCTTCTATCAGTGTGACATCGACAGATGAATCCATCATACGGATGTATTTAGCCGCTGTTGCACCACCGATACCACCACCGACAATGACAACTTTCTTATTTGAGCCGCCAATGGCAAAGCTGCCATAGGACAGTGTGGCTCCGGCAGCCGTTACCGCAACGCCAGCCTTTAAAAATTTTCTACGTGTAAAATCATTCATGTTTTTTCCTCTCTATTTCTGGCTGGCGTAGAATTCAAGTAAATCTGCAATGCCTTTATCACCGGCTTTTTTATGCATGCTCTTGAATTTCTTCTTCATTTTCTTACCCATTTCACGCTCACCGGCCTGGTAGTCAGCAAAGGTGTAACTCAGGTAAGGTCGCCACTGACCACCCAGCATGCCTGTATCTTCATCTGGATCCTGTAAGGTTCCAGCATCTTCATGACAGTTATTACAGTATTTTTTATGTAGTTTGCCACCTCTTTTGGCTGCAGCTTTATCATATTCCTGAGCAGCCAAAATGTATTTTTGATCAGCAAAGAATTTTGACATGGCCTCGATATCAGCATCAGTGTAACCCTTAGCTATGCGTGTCATAATGGTTGACCGACGTTCACCCGCTTTAAACTGATGCATTGAATCAACCAGATAGTCGTAATCAAAACCAGCAATGGATGGCCCTGCAGGACCGGTGCTTACACCATTAGTGCCATGACAGCCTGCACAGGTGTAAGCCAGCATGGCACCACTGGCACCACCGGCAACAGATGCCGCAGATAATGACAAACCACATGTTAATAATGCAGCTTGTAATAGAGTATTTCTCTTCATAATTCCTCCTATTGGGTAAGATAATTATTATTGTTAATTATTAGTATTTCTTCTTTGTATAGCCAACTGACCACACATGTTTTAAACAAGCCAGAATTATACCCACAAATAGAGATTGACTTCAATCTTTATTTTTTAGATAGATTCTTAATTGCCTTGATACTATTTGTCTACCACTAAACACTCAGTGCATCGACCGGACAGGCATGGATACACATGCCACAACCAGTACATATACTGTCATTCAGTATCAGCTTACGCTGCACATCCAGTCGCAAAGCCCTGGCATTACATTTGCCGATGCAGGACATACAAAATACATTATTCCATGTCAGGCAGCTTGTTTTAGCTAGTTGCAAATGACCTGTCTGTGCCAACTTCTTTTTATAACTTTCAATTGATGGACAGGCTTCTGCACAGTCTCCACAAAAGGTACAACCAGTGATGGAAAAATCCAGCCATGGTGTGCCAGCATGTGAATGTTCATCGAGATGTATCTTGATGATTTCCTGCGGGCAGGAGGCTGCGCATTCCTGTTCGCAATGACTACAGTCCTGCATTACCTGATGATGCCAGGGAGGCCGTGATCCTAATGGCTGCTGCTGCCGCTTTACGCTTTCACGTCCTTTTCTGGTCAGAAAAGCACCCGTCAACAGACCTCTTCTGCCAGGATCAGGTTGTTCCTGTATTTTGCTCATCAACAGATATTTAAATCAGCCTGTAGCTTGGGATGAGGATACGAACCCCAACAGTTATCGCACATACAATGTTGGGGTTCGTGTCCTCATCCCAACCTACAGGCCATTCTTTCATATTAGTCACCAGCAGAAAAACCAGACAGATCACAACCGGCTATCAAAATGTATTATCTACCAGCGGCTGTGCATCTGATGCGGGAGCGTGGCATGTTGTACAGGTATAATGTGAACCCGATACTTCATCTTTATCGCCGCGACCACCAAAACCACCATAGTGGTCAGAAGACATTGCCAGTTTTTTACCTTTTATATATTCTCTGTCAATTAATTTAGGTTTGTCATGACACTCCATACATTCATTGTTCTCCATGGTAATAGGCAAATATTCCACAAAGGTGTGTGCAACCATTGGTGGTGCAGTATGGTAAGACTTTGTAATTCGATCACTTTCGCCAGTCTTTGTTGTTGGAAACTCAAAGGTCGATGGTGACGGGTCATTAAATACGCCGTCCGCGCCAATGCCGACACTGGCCTCGTCTATAGGACCGCCACTGCTATAGCCATAGCCGCCACCCGTTTGACAGCCAACTATGCCGATAGTGGTCAGCAGGGTACCGATTAACAGGATTTTCATTTTCGGGATTTTGAACATCACGTTGCTCTCCTAAGATTGGATTCAAGTTTATTGGATGATTTTTTACTTATGTTACTCTGCACACGCAGACCAAATGCAAGGGTGTTTTCGGGACACACCGTGATACATCGCCCACAATTAGTACAGTCGCCTGAGGCTATCATTCCTACCTCAGCCGCTTTTTTAAAATTCAATACCTTCGGTTCAGGACACACGCGAACACATTCGCTACAGTGCGTACAGGTCGGTGTATCAAATAAAATTCTGATTGGCGCTACTTTTCCAACTACGCCATAAAAAGCACCTAGTGGACACAGATGGCCGCACCAGCCATCACGCAGGACGAGCAGGTCAAAAATAAAAATACCCAAAATAGCCATCCAGCCCATGCCAATACCAAAGATCAGTTCACGATGTAACATGCTGATCGGGCTAACCCATTCAAAAGCGGCAATACCGGTAATAACCGAAAGAATTAGGCTTAATGCCAGAACCACATATCGAATATTACGGCTTAGAATAAAACTGTCCTTTATGGATAATTTGCGCCTTAGCCAGGATGCCAGATCCGATACCATATTGATCGGACACGCCCAGGAGCACCATACGCGACCACCCAGCAGGGTGTATATCAGTAAAACAATACCAGCACCAATAACAACTTCCTGTTCTAACAAGTGCTGTGTTAGAAAAATTTGCAGCACAGCAAAAGGATCTGCCAGTGGTACGATGCCAAACAAGGTCGATGAACTGAGGTTGCCTATTAACAATGGTTCACCAGCAATGCTCCAACCCCAGTGAACTGTGCCCAAAAACAGGAGCAGTGACCCTAACTGCACAATACGTCGATAAATAATATAGCGCCAGACCTTTAATTTACCGACTAAGGTGGATGGCATAACAAAGGGTCTGACCGGTTTGCCATTGGGACCGAGTTTTACTGTATCAGGTTTGACAGTATTGTTGTCAACAGCCATCAGATTTCACCCTGATTCAGGTAATCCAGACCGGTTGCCGGCGTGTCTTTCCCATCTTTGCGTTTTGGTGCTTTAAATTCCTGAGTAATGGGGGTATCAATCTTCCAGCCCAGTCGATAATGCTCACCAATTTTGCCCTGCACCAGTTCCGGCTGTACTACTCGGATAGCAGCTATCTCAGTTGGGCAGGCCTTTTCACAAACACCGCAACCGGTACAGGCATCGCTGTGTACCAGCGGTACGAACCTGGCATGTTTACTAAGCTTACGGGGATGATGTTCGATGGTTATTGCCTTGTCTAATATTGGACACACGCGGTGACAAATTTCACAGCGCAGTCCTATCCACGACAGACAGTTTTCGATATCAATCACCGCCAATCCCATGCGTGACTCTTCAATCTTTTCCAGCGAATGATCCAGCGCACCCGTTGGACAGGCCTTCACACAGGGAATATCCTCACACATATAACACGGTATTTCCCGTGGAATAAAATAAGGCGTACCAATTGCCACCATCTCACCCGTCGGTGCCAACTTCAAAGTATCGTAGGGGCAGTCACGCACACACTGACCACACTTGATACATTTGGCATTAAAGCCTGCTTCATCATATGCACCGGGTGGACGAATGGCATGCGGAGCTGCGTGTGCCTGCTGTTGCAACAGATAAGACCAGACCAGGCCACCTGTTGCAGTCAGGGCGACACCCTGCACTGAGCGGGTCAAAAACTCTCGACGTGATGATTTACTTGTCATGCTGTAGATTCTTTGAAAGACACCGGGACATATTCACACCATGTCCCGGCGGCTACACAAATCAGGCTTTATAAACCTTGGCAGCACTTTTCTTGAAGTCCTGCTCTTTAGACATAGGGCAGGTTACATCCAGACATAATTTATTGATCATCACCGATTCATCAAAGAATGGCACAAATGTATAACCTTTTGGTGGCCGGTTTCGACCTGAGGTTTCCAAACGTGCCTTAACCTTGCCGCGACGTGTTTCAACCCATACCAGATCATCACGCTGTAATCCGCGCTTATCCGCATCAGTAGGATGCATCCATATCTGCGCACTGGGAACAGCGCGATGAAGTTCCGGAACACGACGTGTCATGGTGCCAGTGTGCCAGTGCTCAAGCACGCGACCGGTAGACAACCACAAATCATAGTTATCATCTGGCTGCTCCGGTGGTGCTGCATAAGGACGGAAGAAAATTTTGGCTCTGCCAGCCAATTTTTTCTTATCCTTACTGGTCACTTTATCCAGATTGCCTGTAGGTGTCGCTTTAAGCGCCTTACCATAAAATTCAAAACCATTGCCTTTAGTGACATAAGAATCGTATTTTTCGTTAAAGCGCCACTGTGTTTCCTTACCGTTTATAACCGGCCATTTTAGCCCGCGTATACCATCATCGATGTAGGTATCAAAATCAGCCAGATCATGAGCATTACCAAGGGTGAACTGACGGTATTCATCAAACAACGCCTTTTCCGGGAACCAGCCATCACCTAGTTTCTCAGCAATATGATTGCCATGACCTTTGGTCACAGCATTATCATGAGGCCAGGCAACTTTTTTATTTTTTGCGGTTGCGAACAACACATCATATAAAGTGTCTTCCGGTGAGTAACCCATTTTGACAGCGGCATCCAGTACACTTGGCAGTTCGCCATCAGTAAAACCTTTTGACTTTAGCCCTGGAACTTTATGCTCACCCCAAACTTCTTTTAATTTGAAACGCTTGGCAAACTCCAGACCCTGCCAGACATCGCCCATGGCCTCACCCGGTGGGTTAACCTGTTGGCGCCAGCCCTGGGTGCGACGTTCGGCATTACCATACAAACCCCATTTTTCGTAAATCATGGCGGTTGGCAAAATCAGGTCAGCAACTTTAGCGGACACCGTTGGGTAAGGATCAGAAACCACCAGGAAGTTGTCAGATTTGCGCGCTGCTGCAATCCAGTGATTCGCATTACCCGAAGCCTGGAATGGATTATTGACCTGCACCCACGCCCACTTAATGGTGCCGTCTTCCATGCTGCGCAGAATTTTTGTAATGTGTGCGCCAACTTTAGGATTGAGTGTTTTAGCGGGTAGATTCCAGTGTCTTTCAGAAATATCTCGGTGTTTACCGTTAAATACCACCATATCGGCAGGCAGGCGATGCGCAAAAGTACCCACTTCGCGTGCTGTGCCGCAAGCGGATGGCTGACCAGTAAGCGAGAATGCGCCATTACCCGGCATTGCCTGTTTACCCAGTAGCAGATGTAATGTATACATTTGTTCATTCGCCCAGCTACCACGGTAGTGCTGGTTAGTACCCATAGTCCAGAAGCTGGTCACCTTTTTGCCTTTTGCAATATAGGCATCAGCAAGTTCTTTCAGTTTCGCTGCGTGAGACTCCAGTGATTCATCCACATCGCCTTTGGACATCTCAGCAACAAATTCCAGAGTATAAGGCTCCACACCTTTTTTGAACTCATCAAAACTGATCTGCCAGTGTTTCATCGCTTTGCCACGATTGCTTTGTTTGACTTTCTCACCCGCTGTACGACGTTGTGCAATGGCTTCATCCTTGTCCAGTGTGATTTCAAGTTCTTTTGCCTGAATATCTTTTTCCGCATCAAAAGCATACTTGGATGTGCCTCGCATACCATAACCAATGTCGTATGGGCCAGTAGCATAGACACAATGTTTATCGACAAAATCGTGGTCAATCGCATCACGCTTAACGATTTCACGTGCAATGTAATTCGAAATCGCCAGATCAGTACCCGGCTTGAAAATGATTTCTATATCAGCAATATCGGATGTCTGATTGGAACAGGTAGTTAAATTAATGAGCTTAATATTATCCTCATCCGCTATTTTTCGGTCAGACACACGCGCCCACAGGATGGGATGGCACTCAGCCATATTGGCACCCCAGGTAACCATTGTGTCTGCATGTTCAATGTCATCATAATTACCGGATGGCTCATCGATACCGAATGTTTGAATAAAACCAACTACTGCAGATGCCATACAGTGACGTGCATTGGGGTCGATATTGTTACTGCGGAAACCGGCCTTCATCAGCTTGGCCATAACATAGCCTTCAGGAATGGTATATTGACCCGAGCCTATTACGGAAACACCGTGTGGCCCCATATCCTTGTAGGTCTTCTTAAACTGTTTTTCCATTTCGTCAAAAGCCTGATCCCAGGTGACTTCATGGAACTTGCCGTCTTTGGCGAACTTGCCGTCTTTCATGCGCATCAACGGTTTGGTCAGTCGATCTTTTCCGTATAAAATTTTGCCGTTGAAATAGCCCTTGATACAATTCAATCCACGATTAACCGGTGCATCGGGATCACCTTTGGTGGCAACAATTTTGTCATCTTTAGTGGCAACCATAATACCGCAACCGACGCCACAGAATCGACAAACACTTTTGTCCCATTGCCAGCCAGCCTCAGCTTCTTTGGTGGCTGCTATCGCCGCCGAACTAATTGAGACACCAGCAGTGACAGCGGCTGATGCAGCTACACTGGTTTTCAGAAATTCACGGCGCGTTTGAGATAACGTGGGTGACAACTTGTCCATCATAGACCTCCAATAGGATTATAGGTTTACCGGAAAATGACTCCGGCATTTTATAGGTTTCAAAACAAATAATTTTAGAATCAAAAGAGTATGCACTTATAACTAGAATTCAGCATTGCGTGTTGTGTAACAGCCTTAATCATTAAGACTTAATCATTAAGATAGGCGGGCACTGCAGAGGGCCGCATACCGGTGTACTCATCCAGATCATCCAGGCTTTCAGGGGCGAGGCTTTCGTCCTCAGCAAAGTAGTGGTAGACCATCTCGGCAAGCACAATACCGGGCAGTTTTTTGATCTTTTTCAGACCATCAACTTCGTTACGAATGGTTTGGGCTTCCTGTACAACAATGAGCTTGTTGTTGTCGCGGTCAATATGATGAACCTCGACATCGGGCATAGCATTAAGGGTTTCGATAAGGGCATCGATTTGTGATGCTGTGGTGATAATAAGAATACCAGAGAGATTCATATTATGATTGCCCGAAAATTAGTGTGTCCTAAAATTAATAACTGACTTACAGGCGAGCAATTGCGCACTCTTTTAACAAACATTTTCATACACCCACCCTTAACAAGCTACATTTATTTTTTTATTCTTGTTCTGACCGACTCTACTACGAAACATGTTAACTACAAATTGACATAGATCAAATACAGAAATTTAATTAAATAATAATTTTTCAGCCACTAATCTATGTTAGTTTTTCAGCATAATATTACTTATTAATTTAGACGCATGAATAGGACAGTTGTTTTACAAGACTGTCAGCCGCAGGGATGCGGATGTCGAGCACACAGGATGTATTTACAGTGTGTCTTGAATAACCGTTATCCTTATATCCGATAGTATCTAGAAACCCCATTATCTATTCACCGCGACTGAATCTTTTCTTTTATATTTTTCGGGTCAAAATTAAAATACATTTTTTCCGGCAGTAAATCGTAACTCCATGGCAAGCCGATATTCTTCCAGCCACTAACAATACGCTCTCCTTTTCTGGGGCCGGTTTTAGCACGTAACCCTTCGAAGCCTTCGACCTGTGTATAGACTTTAGTAAAACCCGCCTTAATTAATACTCTAGCTGCAAAAGGTGCGCGACTGCCCGATGTGCACATAATAATTACCGGGTCGTCTTTAGTGAGTGCTCTGCTTTGTAAAAGTATTTCAACGGCGTTAACAAAGTCAGGGTTTTTAGGCTTTTTAAAGGTGCCGTAAATACCGTTTTTTTTCATCTTCCAGTTCGTTGAATCAAAGCGATAGGGTATATTGGCATCGACCATATCTGCCATTCCCGTGTAATGAATTTCAGCCTGATTTCGCACGTCCAGAAAAAGCACTTTTTTGGGGCTGGCCATTTTCATTTCATATGCTTCCTGCGCAGTTAAATAAAGCCCTAAAGAAGTATGCTGCCAGCCTTTGGTTAATACGGATTCATCAACAGCAAGGACGGGAACGGTAAAAAACGTAAGTAACAGGCAAACAATAAGTTTATTCATAATATATTTACTTTGGTGAACAGCCATGTTTTACATGACTAAAACCCTATCATAAAATATTCAAGTTACTGCAAAAGATTGTGCCTTATTTTTATATTAGAACAGGAGGAATACAGGTGATTGTAATGATCACCAACAGTCTGTAACATACTGTTTTTAATCATTCCTCGTCTCCACACAAGAGCGTGGCAACGAGCAACTCAGGAAATACCATGACTATAGTGACACTAGAAACATCACACGGTGACATCGTTATTGAGCTTAACGATGAAAAAGCGCCGGAAACAGTAAAAAACTTTTTAAATTATGTAAGTGACGATTTTTATGATGGCACCATCTTCCACCGTGTTATTCCTAACTTCATGGTACAGGGCGGCGGTTTCATGCCGGGCATGGTGCAAAAAAGACCTGAAGACCCCATTAAAAACGAAGCAGATAATGGCCTGACTAACGATCGCGGCACTGTTGCCATGGCAAGAACGAATGATCCACACTCTGCAACGGCACAGTTTTTCATCAATCATAATGACAATGTATTTTTAAACCATACCGCACCCTCCGGCGCAGACTGGGGTTATTGTGTTTTTGGTAAAGTCACTGATGGCATGGATACGGTTGATGCCATTGCCGCAGTCAGCACCGGCAATGATAATGGCCACGCTGATGTGCCTGTTGAAACTGTTACCCTTAATAAAGCCACGGTAGCATAAGTTTATTTAGCCTTACCCATGAAAGACATCGTTTTCATATCAGATCTTCATCTGATGCCTGAGCGTCCAGAAATAATGGATTTATTTGTGCGCTTTTCAGAAGATATTGCCGCTAAAGCCGATACCTTATATATACTTGGCGATTTTCTGGAAGTCTGGTGGGGGGACGATGACCCGGCAACGGATTATCAGGATGTCTTTAATGCCTTGTCTACACTAGTAACGCAATACCATACCGAGATATTTCTGATGCACGGCAATCGTGACTTTTTGATTGGTAAAGCACTTGCAGAACGATGCCATTTCAAAATAATCCAGGACCCGCATAAGATCAACTTTAATAATCGTGATATTTTACTTTTGCACGGTGATACTTTATGCACTGATGATATTGAATACCAAAAATTTCGGCAAATGGTACGAAACCCGTTATGGCAACAGCAGGTATTAGCAAAAACACTGGAACAACGTCATCAACTTGCGAAAAGTCTTAGAGAAAACAGCAAACAGGCAACCACTGAAAAAGATCAATCCATTATGGATGTTAATCAGGCTGAAACCGAAAAAGTTTTTTTACAAAACGATATTGACTTAATCATTCACGGCCACACACACCGCCCTGCAATTCATCATAAAAAAATTAATAGTAGGGATACCACCCGAATTGTATTGGGCGACTGGCATGAAGCCGGCAGTTATTTGCGCATTAATGACTCGTCGGATTTTAAACTGCAAACCTATCAATAAAATAGCAGTAATTTGAAACTTCCCCTACCCTTTACGAATTCAAAAGTGGCTTAATAAGCTCTGCATTTCATCATGGCTGAATCCTGCCTGAAGACGTGCCTCAGTATCAAAGGGTCCAAACCTGGCTCCCTGCATATATTTTTTTATTAATTCAAGAAACGTTATTTGCGGTTCCAGGTCGCGCTCTTTACACAAGGTTTTATACCAGTATGAACCGATCTTGACATGGCAAATTTCATCGTCAAATATTTTTTGTAAAATTGCGATTAACTGGTTATCACCCGTCGATTGTAATTTTTTAATCATGCCCGGTGTGACATCAAGCCCCCTTGCCTCCAGCACACGCGGTACCAGCGCCATTCTGGTCAAAACATCAAAATCGGTTTTAACCGCCATTTCCCAAAGTCCATTATGTGCCGTTAAATCACCGTAAGCCATGCCATGTTGTTTAAGGTAATCCGATAACAGGGTGAAATGCAACGCTTCTTCAGCAGCTACGCGACACCAGTCAGAATAATATTGCTCAGGCATGTTTTGAAAACGATATACCGCATCTAATGCCAGATTAATGGCATTAAATTCGATATGCACAATAGCATGGACTAATGACAAACGTCCTTTCAGACTGGAAAAATTACGTCTTGGCACGTCTTTGGGATCAACCAGTTCCGGTTTGTCAGGACGCCCCGGCACAGGGAGAGATTTTATATTTAATAACGGGCTGGTCACTAACTTCCCACCCAGCCAATTTTGTTGCAACAAAAGCGTTGCATCAACTTTTTTCTGAGGGCAGTCCAGTAATAAACAGCTAAGAGCATGGTCGAATAGATTGTTATTTTCGATTTCTTTCATTAATCGAATGATATAACAATATCATCTTTATGGGCCATTTATTAATGCCAGAATCTACGCATAACAACACCACAGAGAAATTAACCCTTAAAAGTACGGGATATTATCACCGATGATCATGATAACCTCATTGACCAGTAGTTACCTGCCAAACAGGAGCGAAAATGAATATCTTAAAACAAATCAATAACACCATCGATGCACGTCACCACGAACTTTAGACCACATTACGATGAATTCAAATATTAAAAGTACCGCTTCTGCGTCATACCTACTAGCAATTATAGGTGGAGTACTGACTGCGATCCTCGGCACATCGGTACTAATCGGCTGGTATACCCAAAATGTGACACTCATTCAGGTTTCGGCAGCGTTTGTCCCCATGCAATACAATACCGCTCTGGGATTTCTGTTGAGTGGTTTGGGGCTTCTTCTTATCACCCGTGGTTATATCCGTACTGGCACATTCTTTGGCATTGTCGTGATGCTCATAGGACTGCTGACACTTGCCCAATACCCGTTTAGCTTCAATCTCGGTATTGACCAGCTACTGATGCAACACTACATCTTTGTGGAAACATCGCACCCGGGGCGCATGGCACCTAACACGGCGTTGTGTTTCTCACTGACTGGTACCGCTCTGATTACACTCGCTACAACAAGCAGAACAAAACGTTGGCAGTATTCTCTGGTCGCCGGCATCCTCGGCTCACTCACCCTCGGACTGGGTTTTGTAGCCATGGCAGGTTACGCAGCCGACCTGGAAACCGCCTATGGCTGGGGAGAATTGACTCGCATGGCGGTACATACCGCAATCGGTTTCGTCATTCTCGGCGTGGCTGTTACCAGCCTTGCATGGTTTCATAGTGACACCAATATTTCAGGTTTACCATCCTGGCTTCCTGTGCCGATTGGTATTGGTGTGCTGACAATTATGACCAGTCTGTGGCAGGCAATTGAATCTCATAGCTCGAAATTAATGGCAAAATACGGCGATACCGGGAATCACCCCCTGATTAACGATACCTTGCTGGTTGTTGGTATTGTGCTTGCTGGTACGCTTTCCCTGGCAGTTTATCTCGCCCAGTCCGCCAGAAAGCGTGAAAGGCAGGTCGACATTATAAATCATAAACTTGCAGCTGAAATCGACGAACGCAAACTGGCAGAAAAAGCACTTCGGGAAAGCGAGGAACGCTTCAGAGGACTGTTCGAAAATTCTGAAATCTCAGTTTGGAATGAGGATCTATCCGATGTCCACAAAGCACTGAATAAGCTTCGCCTGGATGGCGTTAGTGATCTTCGCCAATATTTTCATTCTAACCAGCAGGCAGCCTGGGACATGGTTGCCATGGTTAAAGTGTTACATGTCAACGAGGCAACCCTAAAACTGTTTGACGCGAATACCGAAGATACTTTCCTCTATCAGATTGATAAAACATTTGGCTCAGGGACGATTGAAGTCTTTATAAAAAGTCTTTACGCTATTTGGGATGGAGACAAGCAGTTTCGTTCCGAAGCCGCTTTCCGCAGCCTCGACGGAAAAGACATCAGCGCCATCATTTCGTATCGAATACCTGAAACGGAAGGCGGCTTTCAAAGTATCCCTGTTAGCATTATTGACATTACCGAGCACAAAAAGACAGAAAAAGCCCTGCGTCGCTCGCAGAAGATGGACGCAATAGGCCAGCTAACAGGCGGCATTGCTCACGACTTTAACAACATCCTGTCCATCATTCTAGGCAATCTGGAGTTACTCAAAAAACAGTGCCTGCAGAAGGATGAAAAGACACAAAAACGAATCCAGACTATCCAGAAATCCGCGCAACGTGCTGCCGACCTGACCAGCCAACTGCTTAACTTCTCCCGTCATCACAGGGAGCACACCACCACCAGCGACATCAACCATCTAATTAAAGAGATGGAGAACCTGATTATTCGATCAGTAACGCCTCAGGTAGAAATTGAACATCAGTTTACCGCCGACCTGTGGCTAACCAGGATAAACTCCGGCGACTTTGAAGATGCCCTGCTCAACCTGATTCTAAACGCCCGTGATGCCATGGATGGCAATGGCCATCTGACCATAGAAACAAACAACACCACACTTGATGCCAGCTACTGCTCACGAAACTTTGCCGCTAAACCGGGGGATTATGTCGAGTTAATCATTAGTGACAGAGGTAAAGGCATGACACCAGAGCAGCTTGAACATGTTTTTGAACCTTTTTTTACCACCAAAGACGTAGGCAAAGGCACCGGTCTGGGACTGGCCATGGTGTATGGTTTTGTCGAACGCTCCAGCGGTCACATCAAAGTCTATTCCGAAATCGGGATCGGCACCACCTTCCGGCTATATCTGCCACGGGAAAATCAACCGAAGCAAGCAAAGCAGCTAGCAAAAGAACAAACACTGGCAATTTTACCAAAGGGCAATGCAACCATTCTGGTAGTAGATGATGAAGAAGCCTTGCTGGAACTGGCCGGGGAGTCACTACAGGAACTGGGTTATCGAGTACTAACCGCCACTAATGGCCAGGAGGCACTAAGGGTACTGGCGCAGGAGCCAGAAATTACTCTGCTGTTCAGCGATGTCATTATGCCCGGTGGGTTAAACGGTTATGAACTAGCTGAACAGGCCAAAAACAACTATCCACATATCAAGGTACTGCTAGCCTCAGGATACACCGAAAAAGCGATGGTTAGCAGCGACCAGGGTCACTTTGATGCAAACCTGCTGAGCAAGCCATACAGCTTGTCAGAACTGGCACTGCGAGTGAAAAAAGTGCTGGATAATAGATAAATCGGATAAGTCAGGGATAGATCTAATTTGACAAACTATAAAAGATCTGTCCCTGATCCTGTTTACAAAGCTTATTACAAAGTAATTTTATCTTTGTTTTTTGCTACTGTTTTACTACCAATGCCATCGACATTTTCCAGATCCTGAATAGATTTGAATTTGCCGTGACTTTTTCGATAATCCACTATTGCTTTTGCTTTACTTTCACCTATGCCTGTCATGGCAGTGGCAATCTGCTGCGCACTGGCGCTATTGATATTAACTTTGCCAGCAAATGCTGCTGTAGAAAATAATAGAACAGTGGTTAATAAAAGAGTATGAAGGTATTTCATGAATGTCCTCCCTGGACAGATTTGATTGGAGCGGTAATATTAATCTAATTCAAACAACAATCAAGTCCCCACTGCGTCAGACAGTTCGCTATTGATTGTACGTAAAACCTTACACGGGTCTTCAGCCTGGGTGATGGGTCTGCCGATAACTCTCTTGATAAACGCCGCGTTAGAACTGGTTCTCCGTAGATATCTAATGACCTTAATGATTTTTCTACGTTCTCTGTGATAAAATGCGATAACTATAAAAAAATGCCCCGGTAAAAAAATACCATGGCTCATTCAATAAACCTGGTATTTAAGCCTGTCTACGAAATATTCATATATGACAATTATAACTAAAACAAAACCCTTATCCCTATTATCAAGTAAAGATATTCCATCACAAGAAAGGCTTATTTTCGCACTGGATGTTCCAAGTATTGAGAAGGCGAAAAAACTAGTTAACGATCTAGGGGATACCATCTGTTTTTACAAGATAGGATTAGAGCTATTTATGTCAGGAAACTATCTTGACTTTATTAGTTGGCTAAAAGCTAAAGATAAAAAAGTGTTTGTTGACTTAAAGTTTTTTGACGTTCCTCAGACTGTCGGCTCTGCCATAAAACAACTTGGAAAATATGGTGCCTCTTTTGCCACAATACATGGCAACGATGAGATAATGAAAGCTGCGGCCGAACAAAAAGGCGATATGAAAATTCTAGCTGTAACAATGCTTACCAGCCTGGATCAAGGAGATGTAGAAGATTTAGGCTTCAAAGTCGATATTAAAGATATAGTTTTATCGAGAGCCAAAAGAGCTTTAGCTATTGGTTGCGATGGTGTTATCTCATCAGGACTTGAAGCACCTGAATTACGTGATAATTTAGGGGCCAGGTTTATTATCGTTACCCCGGGCATAAGACCTGTTAAAAATACGGATGATCAAAAAAGAACTGTTGATGTTGAAGAAGCTTTTTTAAATGGAGCGGACTACATTGTAGTAGGAAGACCAATTAAAGATCATCATGGATTTAAAACTCCAGAAGAGGCCGCTATTTCTATTCAGCAACGAATCAGAAAATTATTTAATACCTAAACACCTAATGGCATCTCTAAAAATCAGGATTTTGTTCGAGGTTAAGAAGGATGGGGTTTTTCCATCCTTTGGTTCGCCTGCCTACTGCAGGTAGGTAACCGGCACATCCTTATGGCACTGCTCGAAAACCACAGTGTCTGGTACAATAACTAAGGCAACGCCATCTCTGGCAGATTACAGAAATCAGACAAAAAGATAATTTTTAAATACCCTAAAGCTCGATAACGCTGGGTTTTACACTGCCCCAATGATTACAGCTCGGACACAACCAATAATGCGTATTGGTATTAAAACCGCATTTTTGACAACGATAGTCCACACTGTCTTTTTGCATAGCAGAAAGTACGGCAGCCAGATCAGCAAACAACTTGTCTGCACCAATATCTGCATCTTTATATGACACAAGTTTTTGTAAACCAGGCAAACTCGGCTGATGTTTTATTTTATCAGACAAGTATTCAATAGCGGCCTGCTTACCTTGTGATTTTTCTAATACAGAAGCGATGACGCTCTGTAAAAAAAGATTTTTATGGCGACTTTGAAGTGACAGCAAATAATCATACAATTTATTTAGCGAGGATAAATTCTCGTAACATTGCTGTAAGGAATCAAGTACTAATATCAGTGATTCTGCATCCTGTCTTTCAATACTCTCATATATTTTAATTGCTTTTTTATCATCACCTCTGGCTTTCATCTGATCGGCTAATAATATTGAAGCACGCACGCACGCTGCATCATAAGTTAATGCTTTATGGGCGTAATTTTCTAACTGACTTATATCACCTTTATTTTTCGATATTTCAGCAAGCTCACAATAATAATGCGCAATCATAGACCCCATCACTGATGGGTTCTCATTAAATAAATCAACTGCGATATCAATTGCCTTATACCAGTCTTTTTCCTGTTGATAAATAAGAATGAGATTATGGCGTGCTTCGCTGGAACTTTCATCCTGTATTAACACTTCTTTAAACAGCCCTTCGGCACGGTCAAACCAGCCTGCCCCCAGATAATCGTAACCTAGTTCGAGTAATATTTTACTGCGGTAACGCATCGGCAAGGTGGGTCTGGCAATTAAACCCTGATGGATTTTAATTGCTTTATCCATTTCACCATTTTTACGATAGATTTTACCTAAAGTGAAGTGCGTATCAATGGTATCCCAGTTAGATTCCACCAGTTTTACAAAAACATCTAAAGCCTTACCCTGCTCATCATTTAGCAGGTAATTCAAACCTTTAAAATATTCTGAGGATAATGTTGACTGTTGTTGTTTGTGCGATTGTTTTGTGCGAAATAATAACCACAAAAAACCAATAGCAACAGGGATTATTGCTAAAGACCATATCGGCATTTGTGAGAAATCAAACACGTTGTTGTTTTAAAAGACCTTTGCACGGTAGTGTAAAAAAAAGCGTTGGCAAGCTATCATTATTTTCCGATAATGCATGCAAATAAACGCTAGTAGTATTGCATGGATGCACTGCTTACGAACCATAGGACGGAGTAGTAGCACATGGATGTGCTGCTCACCTGTCTGCCACAGGCAGGCGAACCTAAGGGTGAATAAAATATTTTTAAAGGTGATGCGGTAAATTAATCGCTGTTGAAATAGATAACACTACTTCCATTAAAGCAGAGAAATTAACTCGCTTTTTTTAACATTGAGGCATTTACACGCTCTCGTAATTCTTTTCCTGGTTTAAAGTGCGGTACGTGTTTTCCCGGCAAGGCAACAGAGCCGCCTGTTTTAGGATTACGACCTGAACGAGGTGGACGGTAATGTAATGAGAAACTTCCAAAACCGCGTATTTCAATTCTATCACCACCGGATAATGAATTGCTCATTTGCTCCAGAATACTTTTAACCGCCAGTTCAACATCCTTGTAAGCAAGATGGCTTTGCTTACGTGCAATACGTTCAATCAACTCTGACTTCATCATTGCGCTTGTTTGCATTTCTTCAGCCATATCAATATCTTCCTCTGTTGTTTCTCGTTCACACGCTCCCGCGTTGGAACGCATACGGTAGTGCCGTTAGCCTCAAGTACGCATTCCCACGCTCTGCGTGGGAATGCGAGCTAACAAAACCGCTTCGCCGCAGTTAGCAGCTTTGCGAAGCTACTTTGCGTTTATGATGAAAACTAGTCACGTGACTTCATCTGCTCTTTCAGTAAATCACCTAAGGTAGGTGCTGCACCAACAGTCGCATCCTGATTATCTGAAAAGTCTCTTAACGCTTCTGATTCATCATCATAATCTTTCGCTTTTATCGACAGTGCGATACCGCGATTTTTACGATCAACACCCATCAGTTTAGCTTCAACTTCATCGCCAACTTTAAGCACGGTGCTTGCGTCTTCAACACGGTCACGTGATAGCTCTGAAGCACGTAATGTTCCTTCAACGCCATCACCTAAATCTATAATGGCAGCTTTTGCATCAACTGATATGACGGTACCTGTAACAATAGAACCTTTTTTGTTTTCTGCAATAAAGGTAGAGATGGGATCCTGCTCCATCTGTTTAATGCCAAGTGAAATACGCTCACGTTCCGCATCAATAGATAATACAACGGCTTCGATAGAATCGCCTTTCTTGTAATTACGAACTGCGTCTTCACCGTTGTCATCCCATGAAATATCTGACATATGAATAAGGCCATCAATTTCGCCATTAAGACCAACGAATACACCAAAGTCAGTAATGGATTTAATGGTACCGCTGACTTTATCGCCTTTATTATGAGTGGCAAAGAATTCATCCCATGGATTAGCCAGACACTGTTTCATACCCAGTGAAATACGACGACGTTCTTCATCTATATCAAGAATCATCACTTCTTTCTCTTCACCTAATGTCACGATAGAGGCAGGGTTAACGTTTTTGTTCGTCCAGTCCATTTCAGAAACGTGAACCAGGCCTTCAACACCGTCTTCGATTTCTACAAAACAACCATAGTCAGTAATATTGCTAACTTTACCCCATACACGTGAACCTTCTGGATAACGACGTGCAATCTCATTCCATGGATCATCACCGAGTTGTTTCAGGCCAAGAGAAACA
>JAFLJY010000024.1 GCA_022712755.1 Gammaproteobacteria bacterium | reverse complement strand
ACCGACACCGAGCTAAAGCTCATCGCTGCTGCCGCTAGCATCGGCGACAGTAATAAACCAAACACCGGGTATAACACTCCTGCGGCAACGGGCACACCCAGTGAGTTATAAATAAAGGCAAAAAACAGATTCTGCCGGATGTTATTCATTACTGCGTGACTAAGCCGTCGTGCGCGAACAATGCCACGAAGATCACCTTTAACCAGCGTGACACCAGCACTTTCCATCGCAACATCGGTACCTGTGCCCATAGCAATACCGACATGCGCCTGTGCTAATGCCGGTGCATCATTAATACCATCACCAGCCATCGCCACGATTTTACCTGTCGCTTGAAGCTGTTTAACAATGCTGGCTTTCTGCTCTGGTAAAATTTCTGCTTCTACCCGATCAATATTCAATTTTCGGGCGACAGCCAGCGCCGTGGTTTTGCTGTCACCAGTGAGCATAACCACATTAACACCCGCCTTATGCAGATCGTCAATAGCTTCTGCTGTTGAGACTTTAATTGGGTCAGCAACACCAATCAGCCCGGCCGCCTTACCGTCAATGGCGATTAACATAACCGTCTGACCTTCAGCACGTGCCGCTTCGGCTCTTTCGGGTAAGTCAGCCACGTCAACATCAAGACTTTGCAATAATTTTATGTTACCCAGTGCAGCCTTACGATTGTTGACAGTACCGGTTACTCCTTTACCGGTGACAGATTCAAACTCATTGGTTGGTAACAGACTAACATTGCGTTCGTTTGCACCCTGTACGATTGCTTCAGCTAAAGGATGTTCACTGGCGCGTTCCAGGCTTGCTGCCAGTTGTAATACGTCATCTTCTGTGAAATTCTGTACTGCCAGTACAGAAACCAGTTTTGGTTTACCTTCGGTCAGAGTGCCGGTTTTATCGACCACAAGCACATCAACTTTTTCCAGGGTTTCCAATGCTTCTGCATTTTTTATCAACACCCCCATGGTTGCACCTTTACCGGTTCCCACCATAATCGACATGGGTGTTGCCAGACCCAACGCACAGGGACAGGCAATAATTAATACCGCCACGGCATTAATAATGGCGTGTGCAAGACGTGGTTCAGGACCCCAGAAACCCCAAACGATCATGGTAGTAACCGCAATAAGAACAACTGCAGGCACAAAATAACCGGCAACAATATCTGCCAGTTTCTGTATGGGGGCACGTGAACGTTGCGCTTCACTGACCATATGCACTATCTGGGAAAGTAAGGTGTCGGCACCCACTTTTTCGGCACGCATCAACAGGCTACCGGTGCCATTTACCGTGGCACCAATAAGCAACTCACCCTGACTCTTTTCGACTGGAATCGGCTCACCGGTCACCATGGATTCATCAACCAGACTACTACCATCAGTCACCAAACCATCAACCGGAATTTTTTCACCGGGTCTGACGCGTAACACATCGCCAACCACGACATTTTCTAGTGGAATATCTTCTTCAACCCCATTTTCACGGACTATTCGTGCCGTATTCGGTGCCAGGCCAAGTAACATCTTTATTGCCGCATTGGTCTGACTGCGCGCACGTAACTCCAGCACCTGCCCTAATAGAACCAGGGTGACAATCACCGCAGCCGCTTCAAAATAGACACCGACCAGGCCATCTTCCATTTGCATTACCGGTGGAAATATACCGGGCACCAGCAAAGCCACCGTGCTATAAACCCAGGCAACCGACACGCCAAGACCTATAAGGGTAAACATGTTCAAATTCCAGGTAATAACAGACTGCACAGCCCGCACAAAAAATGGCCATCCACCCCAAAGTACAACCGGTGTTGCTAAAACAAACTGAATCCATTGTACGGCTTGCATAGACAATCCATCAGGCAATAAAGCAGGCATCAAGTCTGCTGTCATTGCCAGAACAAAAACCGGTAGTGCAAGAACCGCACTAATCCAGAAGCGCCGTGTCATATCGACCAGTTCTTCATTTTTTTCTTCCAGGGCAACTGTTTTCGCTTCCAGCGCCATGCCGCATTTTGGACAACTTCCCGGATGATCCTGCACAACTTCCGGGTGCATCGGACAGGTGTATTCAACTTTGCTTTCTACCACCGGCAAACCTTTAGCTTCTAGCGCCATACCGCATTTAAGGCATGAACCGGGATCTTGCTGTTCGATTTCCGGATGCATCGGGCAGGTGTATATTTTTGATGTTGAATGACAACTGTGATCTGAACATTCTTTACCGCTTCGTGTAGCACGGTTCAAATATTGATCAGGAGATAATTTAAATTTTTGCAGACAGCCGGAACTACAGAAAGCATATTCCTTGCCATCATGCTGATGCTGGTGTTCATTCGGTTGCGATACAGTCATACCGCACACAGGGTCAATGCTGTTTGCCATAACTTATTATCACTTTATAAGGCATTTATGCAAATTGACAGCATGTAGGTTGGGACGAACGTTTTTCATGAACCAAAAAAAACGCCATAATGACCTGTTGGGGTTCGTGCCTCACACCAACCTGGCTGGGTTATGTGCTAGCACGCGATCCAGCCAGTTAAAAATGAAACCGGGTGCTTAAAATAAAACGCATTTCATCTGGCCCATTAAGGTCTTGCACAATACCGCCTTCAAAAACCCATTGTCGGTGAATTGACTGCAGAGCAAAGGTTGCCTGATGCACCATGGTATTGCCTTCACTCCATCTCCCACCCAGTTCCAGATCGATATGCCATTCATGGCCTATGCCCCATTCAGGATAAATCGCCGGGCTTAACCGGTATTGCCAGGCGATGTCGTAACGTGCCTGGTTTGCGCTATTCTGGTTTTTGCCATCATTCAATCCTTCTATCCATAATGCATCCAGATCCCACTCCGTACGCCCCTTAAAAAAAGTGGCTACTGCACCGACCTGTATCCGTGTTTCACGCTCACCTTTAGTTGGTATTACTAAACCACCAAGCAGACCAAGACGGCGTGTTCCTTGTGTTGAATCTTCCTGCCAGACGATATGGCGGTACAGGGTACTTAAATCGCCAGTTCGATCTGTGCCGCCGGGTGACAAGCGGTATGGCAAACCAAATAACAAGGTTTGTTTACCACTAAGACCGTAGGCGACACTGGTAAGTAATATATCGGTATCCGTATCGAGGTTATGCTGATACTGAGCGCGGACAACGGTGCCTCCCTTGTCCACCGGCAGCGCAACAAATGAGCGCAGCCCCATGGACTGTACTGAACTAACGAACAGGCTTATCAATAAAAAAACAAAACACTGATGGATTCTATTGCACATTAGAAACAGGTCTTATCTCAGGTATTATCTTAAGCGGCGTAAAACCGGAATCCAGAATGGTTTGCCTGATGCGTTCGATGTCTGCCTTTTCAGTATGGGTTTCAATACGTACTTTCTTTAACTTAAGACTGACTTCAGCAGATTTAACATCCTCTAATTTGCCCAGGTTGCGTTGTAAACTATCGACGCAGAATGCACAGGTCATACCGTGAATATCAATTTCAATTTGCTCGGCAAACAGCTGACTTGAATAGAATAATGCAACCACGGCGGTCAATATATATAAATATTTCATAATAAACACCTCATAGTCCAAGCAGGTTACGCAGTGGCAGCAGCAGAAACCGTGCACTAAAACCGATTAACCAGATAATCACAGCCAACCAGAGTACACGCCGGTTTATCAACCGAGCCTGTTTGCAGCGCACCGCAAGACCAGGGTCTGTTGGGCAATTTTCCTGGCGAGGCCAGATGAACCAGGCTGCCAGTGCAAGCAAAGCAGCAGAAATACCAAACATCCAGCCTTCATATTCTGACAGCATCACCAGCACCGGAAATTGACTGGTTAATGCTGCCACCACCGAACCAAACCCCAAAACAACCAGCAGAATGGGCAATGCACAGCAAATCAGGGTGCCGGTGGCAGCAAATAATGCCAACCAGCCTGGCAGAGTATGATCAGTACGGTTTTCTATGCTCATTGGCAACAACCTCCAACTGTGGTTTTTTTAGAAGCGCCATCCAGCCGTGCTTGCTGTATAGGTGGACAGGCTACGCTACCGTAAGAACAGAACACACAGCAATCACCTGACAGGGGTTTGAGCAATACACCACAGCCCGGACATTCATAATAATACAGACAGCTATCCGTAGGCATGGTCTCGCTGGATTGGTATCCACATAACGGGCAGGTCAGTTCTGAAACAAGTTCACACATCCATTTGATACCTCATATGGTTGCTTATAAGCTATTATAAAACCTGTAGTAACTACAGGTTCAAGAGGGTTCACATGAATATTTCAAAAAAAACCAGTTACAGCATGGGAGAACTTGCCGCCGCCTGTGGCTGCAAGGTCGAGACAGTTCGTTACTATGAAAAAACCGGGCTGATGCCAAACCCGCCGAGAACCATGGGCGGCCACCGGCTCTATTCACTCGACCACCTGAAACGCCTGGTATTTATCCGGCGTAGCCGTGATTTGGGTTTTACCATTAAACAGATCACTGAATTATTGCGTTTCATTGATGAATCCGGCCACACCTGCGGTGAGGTTAAAGCCATGGCAATGCTGCATTCACGTGCAGTGCAGAAAAAAATCAAAGATCTGCAGCGACTGCAGAAAGCGCTGAACGACATGGCCGTTCGCTGCAAAGGCAGAAATTACAAGGTCGAGGATTGTGCGATCATTGATGCCTTATTTGGTAACCAGGGGATTTCTGATTAAGCTATTAGTCGCTGCATAAGTATTCACAGTCTCAACAGTATGTAACTGCGAATACTTATGTAGCTCTATATGTTCTAACCACCAGTTACCGGCGGGAAAAATGCCACTTCATCACCATTCTTCAATTGATAATCCGCATGTACATATTCCTGGTTGACCGCAACTAGAATCTGTTCTGGCACCGCATCCACCCCCATACTAAGCGCCTGCCATAATGCTGCAACCGTTTGTGATGGCGGCACTTCCAGTTGCATTTCAGCTTTACCTAAATGTTCTTTTAGGCTCGCAAAAAATAACACCTGAATATTCATACCAATCTCCTATTAACCAGAATGCGTTGGTGTCTGCGTTATACCTTCTGCTTTTTCAGCAGCACTCCGTCCTGCCTGCTGCTCAGCAAGTTTGTTTTTATACCATAGGTCATGGTGCTCTTTGGCCCAGTTTTCATCACAGTAACCGGTTGCCATCACTTCAAATGTACCTTCCATTGCAATAGTTCCCATGTAGATATGACCAAATGAAGCCGCAAGGATTGAAGCCGCTGCAATGGTGTGAATTACATGAAACAGCGCCATGGTCTGACGACCTTGCTCGAATATCGGAAAGTCCAGAATAAAACCGCTAACGATAACAACCACACCGCCGATCATTACCAGCCAGAACCAGGCTTTTTCCCCGGCGTTGTAACACTGGGCACTGGCATGTTTACCCATTAGCCCGCCCGCATTACGAAACCATGCCACATCCTCTTTCCATTTAATGGCATTGCCTTTAACAAACAGAAAAAACTGAATAATTAAAACAACCGCAAAAGCAGGGCCTATATAATCGTGAATGTTTTTGGCCACCACGGCGGTAGCACTAAAACCTTCTGCACCCAGCAACGGGATCAAAACAAATCGGCCATACAATAAAACCATGCCGGTCAGTCCCAATAAAACAAACATGATTGCTGACAGCCAGTGGGCGGTACGTTGATTCAAGGTGAAACGCAGGATTTTTTTACCGGAACGACCGGCCTGGATTAATATTTTCCCTCGCCATAAGCGGAACAAAACAATCAGCAGAAAAGTCGCAGCTAAAACTGCGGCACTCACCGGTATCAATGAATTCATTCGATATTGTCGCCATTGTTCACCGGTTTCAGAAATAAGGATATCGGTATCAATTCCCCTTGCCTGGGTGGAACTGTCGACTTTTCCTTGACGCTGCCTTACGTTATTCCATAGATTGATAGCGGGGTTTGGCAGGGCAACAACTTTATCTGCCTTGCTAGTGGGCACATCCTCTGCTTGCGCATTAATGGCATAAGGAATCAAAGGTACCGCGACCACAAACAATAAAGCCAGCAGACAAAAGTAAATGGCTTTGCGCATTCGACCTGATTTTTTCTTTGTTAAAATCGTCATCACACAACCTCGCATTGATAAGTTAAGGGCACCTCTATTAATTTATTGCGCCCTCTGCGTGACCTGAAGTATGTAGCTGCAAGGCATGAGCCGCAGTATAATGGTTATTCCATTTTCAAGACTCATAACGCCGCAGATGCATGCTTCAGGCCGCGCCCTACGGGGCTTAAAGCCAGATGGCACAAGCAATTAATAGAGGCGCCCTAAACTCGCAACACTCAATTGACGAGTCAACATACCCCCGGAAAACCCTGAGCCAGTCAAGGTTTACCATTCACTGTTTAGCTATCTATGCCCGCTTTTTTATATTGCACGCCCCAGTTGAGAACGCTGGCTCCACGATTAATCACACGTTTACGGTAAATATCCGACAACACGTTGGCATCACCAGCCAGCAATGCTTTGGTTGAACACATTTCTGCACACAATGGCAACTTGCCTTCCGCCAGACGATTAGCACCGTATTTAGTGCGTTCTGTAGCACTGTGTGTTTCTTCTGGGCCACCCGCGCAGAAGGTACACTTGTCCATTTTTCCGCGTGATGAAAATGCAGCTAGCGCCGGGAACTGTGGCGCGCCAAAAGGACAGGCATAGAAACAATAACCGCAACCGATACAGATATCTTTGTCATGTAAAACCACGCCATCATCTGTTGTATAAAAACAGTTAACCGGACAAACCGCTGCACAGGGCGCATCGGAACAATGCATACAGGCAACGGATAACGAACGCTCACCGGGTTCACCGTCTCTAATCGTTACCACCCGTCGTCGATGAATGCCCCATGGAACCTCGTTCTCATTTTTACAGGCCGTTATACAGGCGTTACATTCAATGCAACGTTCGGCATCACAATAAAATTTCATACGTGCCATTGTTATCTCCCGTTATTAAGCTTTGATGATACGGCACAGGCTGCATTTTGTTTCCTGCATCTGTGTCACTGAGTCATAACCGTAAGACATTACCGTATTCGCTGCC
>JAFLJY010000266.1 GCA_022712755.1 Gammaproteobacteria bacterium | reverse complement strand
GATCTTGTCTATTCGATAAAAAAATGTTATGATAATCTTGATTATATCAATATTGAGAATGCCGTAGGGAGAAAATATCATGACAAAATCAGAGTTAGTAAAAAAACTAAAAGATAAATACGATAATCTTTATGTGAAAGACATTCAGATGATTGTTGACACTTTCTTTGATGAAATCTCAAGTTCTCTTGCTTCAGGTGGTAGAGTTGAGCTTCGTGGTTTTGGTTCATTTTCCACAAGAAAACGCGCTCCAAGAAAGGCTCGCAACCCAAAAACAGGTGAGCAGGTTGAGCTTGGCGAGAGATATGCGACATATTTCCGTGCAGGAAAAGAGCTTCGTGATCGTTTAAATAATAATTAGAATAGCAAAAGCAGATAAGTAAAAAACTTGTGAGGCTTATAAAGTTAATTGTTATTCTTTTTGTCAGCGCTGTTGTGGTGGCTTTTGCAATGGTCAATAATCATGATATTTCTGTGAGTTTACCCCTTTCTGAATATTCGTTCGAATTACCTTTATATGTATTTTTCTTTATAACGCTGATTCTCGGTGTGATAGTTAGTATGGTTTTTTCTATTTTTTTGCGAGTTAGTTCGGTTTGTAAAAATCGTAAACTAAATAAGCGTATTAACGGTCTTGAGAAAGAAGTTGAAGGCTTAAAAGCTGGTGGAAATAAATAATGTCCGTTGATGTTAAGATATGCGGATTGACGGATAGTGAAGCTGTTTCCGCGGCAATTGATAATTTTGCAGATTTTATTGGATTCGTGTTTTTTGATAAATCTCCTCGCAATGTTACCCCGAAAATGGCTAAAGAATTATCTTCCCCTATACCATCTCATATCAAAAAAGTTGCGGTTCTTGTTGATCCATCTGACGACCTTATTCGGGATATTTTACGCAAGTTTGAGCCTGATTATTTGCAGCTTCATGGAAAAGAGTCTGTTGGACGTGTTTGGGAAATTAAACTTCGATATAATATCCCGATAATTAAGGCTTTTTCAGTACGTGATGGCGATGATATAGCCGCATCACTGCCATATCAGGAAGTTACGGATATGTTTTTATTTGATGCTAAAGCTCCAAAAGAAAGTATCTTACCGGGTGGGAATGGTTTATCATTTGACTGGAATTTACTTGCGAATCGTGAATTTTCTATCCCTTGGATGCTTTCTGGTGGTCTAAATGCGGCAAATGTCAGGAGCGCACTTGACATATCAGGTGCAAAAATGGTAGATGCTTCATCAAGTTTAGAAAGTGAACCAGGGACGAAAGACCCAGCACTTATCAAAGAATTTTTAGATGTGGCAAGGGGTTAAATCTATATTGCGCATTGTAAATAACAAGGAATTTATGGCTGATTTAAAATATAATAATCCAGATGATAATGGGCATTTCGGCATATATGGCGGACGTTTTGTCGCCGAAACCCTTATGCCACTTATTTTAGAAGTCGGAAAAGAATATGACCGATGCTCAAAAGACCCTGAATTTTTAAAAGAGCTAGATTATTATAATAAACATTATACTGGTCGCCCATCTCCGTTATATTTTGCAAAAAGTTTCACAGGAAAACTTGGTGGAGCGAAAATATATTTCAAACGTGATGAGCTAAACCACACTGGCGCACATAAAATAAACCATTGTTTAGGGCAAATTCTGCTCGCAAAACGTATGGGGAAAAAGCGTATAATTGCTGAAACTGGTGCAGGGCAGCATGGCGTTGCAACGGCGACTGTTTGCGCTCTTTTCGATATGGAATGTGTGATTTATATGGGCGCAAAAGATGTTGAGCGTCAAAAGCCGAATCTTTTCCGTATGAAACTTCTTGGGGCAAAAGTTGTGCCAGTTACAGCAGGTTCACAAACGCTGAAAGACGCGATGAACGAGGCTATGCGCGATTGGGTGACAAATGTTGATGATACATATTATCTAATCGGGACAGCCGCAGGGCCGCACCCATTCCCTATGATGGTGCGCGATTTCCAATCGATAATTGGGCGCGAAACCAAAGAACAAATTTTAGAAGCTGAAGGGCGTTTGCCAGATAGTTTAGTCGCTTGCATTGGTGGCGGGTCAAATGCTCTTGGGTTATTTTATCCGTTTATGGGTGATAAATCTGTGGAAATGGTCGCCGTTGAAGCGGCAGGTGAGGGTGTTGAAACTAACAAAACAGCCGCATCAATCGCAAAAGGTGAGGTTGGTGTTTTACATGGCAACCGCACATATATTCTTCAAAATGATGATGGTCAAATAAATGAAACTCATTCGATTTCAGCAGGGTTAGACTATCCAGGGATAGGTCCTGAACATTCATATTTAAACGATATTGGTCGCGTGAGATATGAATCCGCAACAGATGTTGAGGCACTTGCGGCATTCCAAGACTGCGCGAGAACGGAAGGGATAATTCCAGCGTTAGAGCCAAGCCACGCGCTTGCTTATGTTATCCGCACAGCTCCAACTTTGCCAAAAGATCATGTTATGATTATGAATCTGTGTGGTCGCGGAGACAAAGATATATTCAATGTTGCTGAAAAACTTGGTGAGGAGCTTTAATTCGAATGACAAAGCGTATAGATGAAAAATTTGAGCAATTAAAGCTGGAAAACAGAGCAGGGCTTGTGTCATATATAATGGCTTATGATCCTGATTTAGAAACTTCGACTAAGATACTGAAAACTCTACCTAAATCTGGCGCGGATATTATTGAGCTTGGCATGCCTTTTTCTGATCCAATGGCTGATGGTCCAACGATTCAAGAGGCTGCAAATCGCGCTTTAGCGGCTGGCGCCTCCACCAAAAAAACTATTCAAATGGTTCGTGAGTTTAGAAAAGAAGATGATACAACTCCAATAATTTTGATGGGATATTACAATCCAGTTTATCATTATGGTCTTGAGTTATTTATTAAAGATGCAGTTGACGCTGGTGTTGAATTTCCGTCTGGTGTTCCTCCCGTGTTCACAGAGGTATAGCCTCCGGCCTGAATAATCCTGTCAAGCG
>JAFLJY010000279.1 GCA_022712755.1 Gammaproteobacteria bacterium | reverse complement strand
GGCTACAACAAACAACACAAAACCAGTCCCTGCAATTAATTTCAAGTTTATTCAAGTCAGTAAAAAAGGTTATTCAAAAACATGAAGGCAACTGTCAGGTGTTTTTGCCCGGTGTTAAAGAAATCAATCAGCTTTGCAGCCAAATAAAACACTACCTTAAAACAGAAAATATCCACCCTGTTTTTGTTGCCACTTTACACGGAAGCTTAAATAAACAAGAGCAGGATCAGGCCATTTCAGCACCGCCGGCTAATATGCGAAAAATTGTGTTAGCGACAAATATTGCTGAAACCAGTTTAACCATTGAAGGCATTAACTGTGTAATCGACTCGGGGCTGGAGCGCGTAGCAGAGTACAGCCCTTCATCTGGCATGAATCGTTTGAAAACACAGTTCATCTCTAAGGATTCTGCCGAGCAGCGTAGCGGTCGTGCTGGACGATTATCTGCTGGTATTTGTTACCGTTTGTGGACAGCGCAACAACAGCAACGCTTAATTAAACATACAGTCGCTGAAATTCTGCACAGTGATTTATCAAACCTGGTATTAGAACTGGCAAACTGGGGAATTCAGCAGGTAAATGAACTGCAATGGCTGGACACACCACCAGCAAGTTCTATCGCACAAGCGAGACAATTATTGCAACAGCTTAATGCTTTAAATAATGATGGAAAAATAACCCGGCATGGAAAGGAGATGCTCAGACTCGGTACCCATCCACGTCTGGCTCACATGATGTTGTCAGCCAATAAATTAGAACAGGTATACCATGCCTGTCTTATTGCCAGTATTCTTACCGAGAAAGAGTTTTATCTGTATAACGCACAAAAAAGTGCCGACATTCAGGATAGGTTACATGTTTTACAGTCTTTACCACACAAGCATAATAAAAAACGCCAGCTACAGGATATTGATATTCAACAATGCAGGCGCATAATAAAAACGGCTGATGAATTTTTTAAACGCTTAAAGAAAAAAGATCCCAGTATAGATCAAAATAAATCTCTCTATAAGCAGTCAATAAATAATCATTTTAGCGGCATACTGCTGGCACACGCATACCCCGACAGAATTGCAAAACAACGCCATAAAAATGAATCACGATATTTACTCAGCAATGGCAAAGGCGCAATAATACCGCCACATTTACAACAACATGCTACCGAGTTTCTTGTTATCGCCAATCTTAACGCTAAACATAACAAAACCAGTCGTTCTGAAGCCAGCATTTACCTGGCAGCAGAAATTAGCCAGCAGCAGTTAGAGGATTATTTTCCTGAACAGATACAACTAACCGAGTCTGTACAATGGAATAACACGCTACAACGTGTTGAAGCTAAGCAAACAACAAATATTGGAAAGATTATCCTGAAAGAAACACTGGTGACACCTGAGAAAAAAGAAGTGATACAGCAATGTCTGCTGCAGGCGATAAAAACAATCGGGCTAAATAGTTTTAACTGGACACCACCGGCTATCAATCTTAAACAACGCATACAATTCATCAACCAACAGATTAATAATAATCAGGCTTTAAAAAAATCAGTGAATAAATTAGAACTGCCTGACTTTTCTGACGATGTTCTGTTGAATAAATTATCTGAATGGTTACAACCTTATCTAACCAACGAAAACAGTATCAAACAATGTCAGAAACTGGATATGTACAAATTGTTATTAAACCAGCTTAGCTGGCAACAACAGCAATGCATAGACAAACTGGCTCCAGAAAAAATAACCGTACCCAGTGGTTCAAGTATTCGTATTGATTACAGCGATCCTCTCACACCCGTTCTTGCAGTTAGATTACAGGAAGTATTTGGTCTATATGAAACTCCAACAGTATTAAATGGACACTTTAAATTAATGATGCATTTATTATCACCCGCTCGCCGTCCTATGCAGGTAACACAAGATTTACACAGCTTCTGGAAAACCACCTACCATGATGTAAAAAAAGAACTACGTGGAAAATACAAAAGACACTACTGGCCGGATGATCCGTTTACTGCACAGGCGACTAGTAAGACTAAAAAGCAGATGAACCGCTAAAATAACTAAGTGATATCATATTCGTTGTTCACTTTTAAGCTAAATGACAAGGATCTCATAATTGAGCATCCGTTCGATTATCCAGATACAGGAAAGCGCCGCCGTAGCCGAAATTCCACCTTTAAATATTATTGTGCGATACCACCAGTAACGATGAACTACTGTCGCAAAAACCATAAATACACAGACGATAAATAATTGACCAATTTCGACGCCGACATTAAAACCTAGCAGCGACACCAGTAACGCCGTTTCTGCCAGGCCAAGATCAAGTAAGACATTGGCAAAACCAAAACCGTGAATCAGGCCGAAGAAGAAAGCAATTTGCCACATAGAATCCTGAAGAACCGGTTTGATACTATGCAGACAGGTAAGCAGCACGGTGATAGCAATGATGGTTTCTACCAGTTGCGGCGGCAATTGCACTATTTCTAAGACAGACAATGTTAAAGTGACAGAGTGTGCAACGGTAAACGCGGTGACGATCTTCAATATCGGTAACAAGCAACTGCGAATATTTTCACGGCGTTGCCACAATCCATCTTTATAAAGTAACACTGCTGGAAGTAATAATGCCAAAAGAAAAAGTATATGGTCCAGACCAATTAGAATATGCCAAATTCCTTCAA
Organism: Gammaproteobacteria bacterium; assembly: GCA_022712755.1. Taxonomy (GTDB): domain Bacteria; phylum Pseudomonadota; class Gammaproteobacteria; order SZUA-229; family SZUA-229. Next base: position 42,621 of record JAFLJY010000279.1, on the reverse strand, counting down.
GTACATAATCATACAATATCAACATCACTGAAACATTGCTATTTTGTACTTTAAATATGTGGTTTTTTGGGCTTGCTACCCGTGTTATCGTACTTTCTTCTGACTCGATTAATATCAATCCTCGATGATTGCTGTCAATATCAAATAACAATTGATACTCCAGAATAAAATCATTTACGGCTAGATCATTAAGACAGGGAGTGGCCAGATTAAAAACAAGATAACTTCCATCTCTCTTATCATCGACAAGTAAACTTTCATTATCGACAGCGCAAATGTGTTTCTGCTGGTCTTTCATATGGTACAAAGAAAAACGGCTGAGCACATAAGCTTCTATAGCCGATCTTCTATTAATGACTTCTGCCCAGGTTATCCTGTTATCTGCATCCATATCCAAACCGACAGCAACTTCTAAATCAATCACTGCTATCGACCAGGTGATACTGTTGTGTTGGTTTGATGTAACAATATTCAAATAACTGTCACTAGTTTTGTGTGCCAGGATCGACTGACTATAAAAACATAGAATTAATATAATAATATTTCTCATATTATTGATTCGCCTAATCGTACTTTATCCAGACGAAGATCGATCAGGCCTGTCCTTTCAATAGCGGCTTCCACCCAGTGTATTTGTTCATGATCACCGACAGTTAGCGCCGATTTCATCAAGATTCGCGCATCCTCGGGTTCTTTTTGAAGAAGCCAGTTCTGTTTCGCAATAGTTAACGCTGCAGTCGCATCATCAAGTAGTAACAATGTAAACAATGCTAGCTCACGTAGGTGCCGGTTTTTCTGTCGTCTTTTTTCTACATCAAATATTTGTATTAATGCCGCTTTGTTATCATAATACAGCTGGTCATCACCCGTTTTTTTTGCGAGTACTGCTGAGCGTATCATCAACCCAGCATCCCCTTTATTATTTTTAGTTAATTCAAACGCCAGTTTGAATCTGCTATGTTGAATTAGAAAATCGGTGTAAACACGTGTCAGGTAAGCATCATTGATATCATTATTAGCAGCCAATGTAACCGCCTGTTTTAGATAACGCTCGGCAAGGTTTTTTTTGTCCTGTTGTATAGTTATTTCTGCCAGGCTTGTAACCAGCCATAATTGTTGTTCAATCGGCATATTATCAATAACGGGTAATAACACACTTAACAACGTGTAGGCTTCATTTAACAATCCGGTTCTTATTTTGATATTGCTCTGACAAATAACTAACTCTGCCAGGTTGCTGCTTAATGACAGTTGTTTACAGCTTGCACTTGCTGCAACATAATTACCTGTTAACAATTGCAGATTTGACAGTAGCGACCAGGCTTCACTGTTATTAGGATAATCTTTCAACAATGCAGTCAGCACCACTATGGCATCGTCGAAATGGTGATTGTATTGTTTTATCTGTGCATCTAATAACCTGGCTTTTTCTGAATCAGGTGTTTTCTGTAACCATTGATCCAGTCGTTTTTGAGCATAACTGAGATAACGCATGTCGGCTGCCACTCTTGCCTGTTGCAGATATGCCTTAAGCAAGGCTTCCTGTAATTCTTCCATCTGTCTGTTATCAGCTGAATAGGATATCAGTCTGCTCTCAAGTTTTTTTATCCGATTTGACAAGGGTGTTAATTTTGTTGGCAGGTAGGCCAGGATCTGAGTTTCGCTCTTTGGCAGATACGGTTCAGCCATTGCCCCTTTAACCAGCAGAAAAAAAATCATCAAAGTTACTATATAAAAAAGTAACAGGTAATGGAGAAGGCGACGCCTTCCCCACTTTTCGTCCTGAGTAGATTTAGCATGATTAATTTTCATACTTTTTACCCTTGCTCCGTACATCCGTTTCAATTTAAACCGGCTCTGTCGATAACACTTTGAACATTATCACCTACGATAACATCAACAGCCTTATTATCAGCATCGCCAAATACAGCCTGTATGTCCTGTTCCAGTTTGTTAGTGATCGCTAGTGGCTCATCATCTGCTGACAAGTTGCCAAACACGGTCAGTTCATTTTCTGGCTGTGTTGTCACACCATCCCCACCTGCACTGTTGTTATCATGGCATGCACTAAGCATAAGACCGCTGCAAACAATTATAATAAATGAGTATTTAGAGTTCATGATTACTCTCCAGGTTAATTAGCTGGTGAACCGGCAACTGGTGTTGTCAGGTACGGAAACACATCATCAAACTGTGTAGCGTTTTGTATCGCTCCATCGGTATACTCCAATGTGCCACTCTCTGCATCCGCAGGATCACATAAGCCCAAATTTAGATGGCATAAAACTCCCATCGCAACACGGGTGGTTATATCAACCACATCATCACCCGGGCGACGACCATTTGGGAAGCCTGCGTTATCACCGGCAGCAACACCGATATTGTTCTGACTTGCTTTAGCTGTAGGCGCGACAGTTACATTCAATCGTTGCATCTCACCAACACTGCCATTGTTATTCACTACGCTCAAACCGGTAAGAAATGTTGCAACTAGATCAGGACGACCAGCAACTGTTGGTGGGCTAACACCAAACAATGCATTCAAAATAACAGGAAAGGTCGGGTTAGTGACATAATCAAGAAACTGAGCATCACCTTTTGGCTCACTGCTGTTAAACAGATTTTTGTCAGGTAAACCGATAACCAGCTCGTTAACCAGCGGCATACCAAGACGTGATACCTGTGTCCATGCTCCTCTTTCTAGTGCAGGCTGATCATAGTCTGGCGTAGGGTCAAGTATCTGCACCTGGCGTTTGCTCGCAGTTGTCCAGGCACCAATAACATCCACAGCGCCGTTATTGGTTAGACAGGCAATAGGGATCTCGAGCGCAAATGTTGTGATATTTTCATCACCAATAATATTTATCTCTGCATCAACAGCACCTAAAGGATTTGAATTAAACAGATCAAATACCTCACCCAGGTTCACGGCAAATGATTCTTTGCGTTGGCCAACAAAAACCTTACCCTGCTGCGCATCTGCGGGACATGAAGGAAAATTCACATCATAGATAAAAGTATTTGCATAAACATCATAACTCTCACTATTGAAAGTTTTGTTACCGACATTATCAAAAGGCTTTGCAAAGATTGTAGAACCGCCGCTGTTGATGTTGATCGCAGAGCTTTTTATTCCGCTACGTCTATCACCATTTACCACTGTCAGGCTATATGATTCGGCATCATTAACACTTTCTGGAGTAAGCGAAGTGACCTCGGTAATATTACGTAACGATACCGCCACGTCTTTTCCATTTACCTGCACAGTGATGCCTTTGCCGTTATTTGACAATGTGTTTTTAAACTGGAACTGGAAAGTAATATCTTCGATAGCATCACCATTATTATCGACATGGATCTCATACAACGCATTTGGATCCATGGTGAAATAGTTTGGACCACCATAACTTGCCTGCAGTGGGTTATAGTTTGCAACCAAAGTTACATATTCTTCACGTCCGGTTTCATAACTACGAAACATATAAAAATCAGTGCCATCAACCTTAGGATTTTGCGTGATAAAAGGCGCTTCTCTATGACTCGATGCATCTACACTTAGGGAAAAGGCAAAGGTCGAACATGCGATGGCTGTCGCCAATATACTTGTGGTGAAAATTTTTTTCTTCATAATATTCTCCTGCGTATGTAAAACAATTAACAATGTTTTTCTGTCAATCTTATTTACGAAAATATTATGAGAACGGATTCATATTTTTAAAAAAATAATCCGGGCGCAGTATTCAAAAGGAAGCAAAACCAACTAATTTTTAGAGAAAAAAAACGGCGGCCTAAGCCACCGTGAAAAATTGATAAATAAATAATTAAGGTCATCTCTAAAAATAGGTTGTGTCCTCTGGCTTTACCCCTTGTTCAGAATCAAGGCATGTTTTTGAAAGCATACTTATTGTACGGTAAAAAAACATAACGCCGAGTCTGGGCAAGGGGTAAAGCCCAGTAGGGCGCAGCCTGAAACAAAATCTTGCGTTTTGCAACGCTTGAAAATAAAGCCCACATGCTATGATTAACTATGACTGGTAAATGCTAAGTTTCAGATCGCGCAGAGGTCGCAAGCTATTTTTAGAGATGCCCTTAAGTTAGAAACGATTAAAATTATTAAAGACTCATCTGCTGCTGGATACCTGTCTGAATATAAAGCAATGCACCATGCTCGGTATAAGCTCTATCATGCCGACTGCCTTTAGGTGCGAGATGAAAATCGCCCGCATACAGGTGGATATCACCAAATGAAATATCACCCTCGAGTACCAGACAATATTCATCTGAAGAATGCAAATGTGAAGCGTCTTCAGCACCCGGATCGACCCGTAACAGGTAAGACACCACCCCTTTTTGCTTATCGACATACAATATTTTTTTTCTTATAGATTCACCGATCTGTTGCCAGTCACCATTATCTGCTCTGACCGTTAGCAAATCACTAGTATCCGCTGATAACTGCTCATCGACCTGCGACATCACACGTGAACGTAGTGATTTCATCTGTTTCGAATTCACATCGATTTCATCCATAACAGCGGGTTCTGTACTTAACAACATCAGCTCGTCCTCGCTGAGCACAACGTCCTGAATAATTATTTTGCTATCGTTTTTAGTCATAAGATTCTCCGCCACCGTTTTTATCGCTAGCAAGTAATCCCTGTTCATCTATTAATTTTTTTAGCATGATAATCGCCCTGCGAATCTGTGATTTAACAGTCCCTAAAGGCATATTTGTGTGGTTAGCAATTTCACTATGTGTCAGCCCTTTAAAATAAGCCAACGATAACAACTGTTGTTGCTGTGGTTTTAACTGGGAAACCACGTCGTGTAAAAAACACCCTTCCTGTATCGCACTCAAGATATCCTGCGGATTATCATCGCTAGAGGGTTCAACGATCGCATCAATGTTTACCGATTCTTTCACCTGCTGATTTTTACGCTGTCTTAATGCATCCAGTGCCCGACTTCGGCATATCATCATCAGCCATGTCATGACACTACTGCGCGTGTCATCGTAACTTGCTGCTCTGTTCCAGACTTGCATATAGACATCACTAACAACTTCTTCTGCAATATCCTGTTTTTTTGTAACCCTGAGTGCCTGACTAAAACATAACTGGATGGTGCTATCGTAAAACCGCTCAAACGCCGGCTTGTCTTTGTTTACAATCCTGTTCAGGAATACACGCAGTTGCTGGTTCAATTGCATCGATTCTGATTGCAAATTTCGCAGTTCACGATTTTCTTCAATGGCAGGCATAACTGAAATTATATCGCAGATGTCTTTTACAGAAAACCGCGATATACACGCCGCTGAGTATGTTTTTCGTGGTTTTAAAAGTAGTTCAGCCATAATCGGCATCCGAATATTTCATTTGACACTTTTAACAAATATTTATTTGTTACTTAAATTCAATAAGATACAAGCATATATTGCGAGCGTCTGCGCGTCCATACAAATATATACGTCAATAGGGTGAAAAAAGATTCATTTTATCTGTAAAAGTAGATAAATCATTTATGATCAGTGGGTATGTACTTGTGAGTTGACTATTACAAGCACTTGCCGGGGTAGCCAAGTGATTCCTGACGTAAGCTTTTCATTCACGACTTAATTAAGATGAGTAAAAAACCCTTCTGAACTACATGTTATATAGTGCTATGAAAAACAATTTATCAACAATATTAATATTTCATGACTCTAGATCAAGCAACCACTGCTTTCGTTGCAAGCCTCCACCATAACCTACCAGGCTACCGTCTGAGCCGATAACCCGATGACAAGGTATAATAATACTGACACGATTATGTCCATTAGCTGATGCCACTGCGCGAACAGCTTTTGGATTACCAATGGCAATGGCCTGTTCTTTATAACTTCGTGTTTTCCCATAAGGAATGTCTTGTAGAATTTTCCATACTGACTTTTGAAAATAAGTTCCCGGGGTATCTAGTGGAATGCTAAATATTTTTCTTTCTCCAGAAAAATATTCTACTAACTCCGATTGAACCTCCTCTAGATAAGGGTTTGAACCAGGTAAAATAACAGCATTAAGCCTTTTACATAAATCGTTAAATTCTGTTTCTAACATTTTTCTGTCAGTAAAATCTAACAGGCAAAGTCCTTTTTTTGTGGCACAGGCAAACATAGAACCAATGGGTGTATTAATATAAACAACATTGATAGTATTCTTTTCGTTTGTGTGAATATCTGAACCACCAAAGATTGAGCGATCGCTTTCATTAAATCCACTTAATGAGTCATCGTCACTATCAAATGCCGATTTAGCTATTATTTCGCCTTCTTTGATACTGATAACCATGGTATTAATACGCAACATTCTCTGGTAAGCATGACACGTCATATTATGATGTTTTTAAACCATCTTCGAAGAGGAAAAACCTAACTGTTACGAAGATATCTATACAAATTCTATTATACGGATCGGTATTGATTTAGCTAAAATTTCTTTTACTTTGTGTAATATCGATAGTATCGGCAGGCACCTCTACTCACATATAGGCAGTTTTCTACTGCTTCAACGCATGCTTCACCGGCTTTCATAAACATTACTTTTTTTCGAATAGTAAAAACGTTGCGTTTATGACCGTCCTTTTACAAAAAATTGTCAGATATTTTCTTTATTGTGGCACACGGCTTCAATGTTATGACCATCAGGATCAATCACAAAAGCGCCATAATAATCTGGATGATAAATGTCTCTTATACCTGGTTTTCCATTATTTTTAGCACCAGCTGCCATAGCAGCATCATAAAACTTATTTACCTGTTCTCGGGTTTCAGCTAGAAACGCAATGTGCATTGGGTGTTGGATTTTATCATTTACACCAAACCAAAACTCTGGTTTTCCATTTTTTCCATAACCTGCCCAGCCTTGAATTTCAGTGATTAACTCTATACCGAGTGGCTCTAAGGCTTTTGAATAAAACGATTTGCTGTTCTCATAATTTGATATGGCAAATCCAATGTGATCTATTATCATTCTCTATCTCCTTTATTTGATTGGATGATTTTCTTCTGGATGTTAACAATATAAAACTGAAGCAGATAAGCCAGGTGACAGCTATTTATTTTATTATTAGAAATAACCACCTCATATTTTCAGCAACAACTGGCAGGCCAGAAATTACCAGATGCACCAATGCTATATCAGAAAAAAATAATACTTAAATAACAAGACGAATTATTTCACCATTAAACTCAATAACATCACCAGCAACTATCTTTTTTCGTTTGCGGGTTTCAATTTTATCATTGACCTTAACATCACCGGATTCGATAGCTAACTTTGCCACCCCACCGCTATGCACCAGACCTTCAAATTTCAGAATTTTATGAAGTTCAACCGGCTGTTTTTTTAAAATAACGTCACGCATAATTATATCGCTGCCCCTTCTTCTTCTTCTGCTGCTGCCGATTCTTCTTCCTGTTGTAATTGCCATAAGTGTGCGTACAGGCCGTCTAGCTCCAGTAACTGTTGATGTGTACCCTGCTCTACCACCTTTCCTTTATCCAGTACGATGATATTATCAGCATCAATAATGGTTGAAAGACGGTGTGCGATGACCAGGGTTGTGTGTTTTTCTGCCACTTCTTTTAGTGACTCTAAAATCAATTGTTCCGAATGAGAGTCCAGTGATGATGTTGCTTCATCAAAAACCAGAATGCGGGGATTTTTAAGAATGACACGGGCGATGGCGATGCGTTGTTTTTCACCACCCGAGAGTTTTAAACCACGTTCACCCACAACGGTCTGATACCCATCTGGCAAGCTGTCGATAAAGTCGTGGATGTTGGCATGTTTTGCTGCCTGCTGTATTTCTGTTTCGCTGGCATCGAGATTAGCATACCGGATATTGTGCTCGATAGTATAATTAAACAGCACGGTATCCTGCGGTACAATGCCCACATTATCACGCAAACTGGTTTGAGTAACACTATTAATATTCTGCCCGTCTATTGAGATGCTTCCTGAATCAACATCATAAAATCGAAATAACAATCGTGCCAGTGTAGATTTGCCTGCACCAGATGGGCCTACCACTGCCACCTTTTGTCCTGACGGAATGTCAAAACTGACCATCTCCAGTATTTTTCTATCTTTGTTGTAATCAAAACAAACATTATCAAAACGAATAACCGACTCGCTTACCTGTAAAACTTTCGCATTTTCGATGTCTTTGACTTCCTGTCTGGTATCTAGAAGTTTAAGCATCATATCCATGTCGGCAAGTGAATACTTTAATGAACGATAAATAATACCAAGCAGGCCTAAGGGAATAAATAATTGCAACATCATGACATTAACCAGCACCAGGTCGCCTATGGTCATGTTGCCATCAACCACACCCTGTGCGGCAAAAACCATCATTAGTGTTACCCCGATAGTAATAATTATGCCCTGACCAAAGTTGAGTAATGACATCGAAGCCTGACTTTTTACCGCCGCTCTTTCCCATTTATTCAGGGTGTTATCGTACTGATTTAACTCATAGGCTTCATTGGTAAAATATTTAACGGTTTCGTAATTCAGCATACCATCTACCGCATAGGTATTAGCCTGTGATTCATGTTGATTCATTTCATGGCGATAGTGCATGCGCCAGTTAGACACCAGAAAGGTAAAAACAATATAAATGATCACGGTGGAGAATGTAATAAGCGCGAAATGTGGCTGGTACTTTCCCAGTAAAATAATGGCAACAAAAATAAACTCTGCCGCAGTAGGAAATATATTAAACACCAGATAGTTTAATATTGAACTCAGGCTATTAGTGCCTCGTTCAAGATCACGTGTTATGCCACCAGTTTTTCTGTCCAGATGATAAGACAGTGACAGCGAATATAAATGATTGAGTACCCGTTTCGAGATGCTGCGCATTGCGTGATAACGTACCCGAGCAAATATCACATCACGTAATTCATTAAACAGGCTTGCCATTAAACGCAATACACCATATGCCAGCAAAAACAGCAGAGGCAGCGTCAACATAACCTTTTCCGGGCTATCTACTGCCAGTAGCTGCTTGCCGTCAAGCGCATCAACAATTTCTTTTAATAGCAACGGCATGCCAACAATAGCGACTTTGGATAAAATCAAACAGGATAAGGCTAAAATGACGCGGCCTTTAAAATCCCAGACATAGGGAAGCAGGCGTTTAATATTGTTAAAATCTTTACGATCGCTGTGTGGGTCTGCAGTGGGTCTGTCTATCATCATTATGTTATATCTTGTTAGTTTCTGGAGATCTTACACTACCGCTGTATAAGACCTCTTCCGCTGGTCGAGAGGACAAGCTCGGAGTGCATGATCACAAAATCAAATTTTTTCACAACTTATTAAATAGTTACGCTTTTTAAGCAATTAATGTAAAGTTCTAGGCATGATTATATCGAAAAAACATCACCCTATTTCGTGGTTATTTTTAAGTGCTTTTTTCCGCCTGATTGTTAGTCTGCTGATTTTTGGCTTAATGTTGCCATCCTGTGATAATGCAGGTGAAGCCAATATAAGCCCCCCCCGAGTGCAACAAACTTTGCACCGCGTTGAAGTCATTACCGTCGAAAACAAAGCAGTTTCTTTGACCCAGACTGTTTCTGGTGCACTGATCGCGGTCACAAAAATACGCTTATACAATGAAGAAAGTGGTCGCATTACCAAATTACCTTACCATGAAGGTGATACTGTAAAAAAAGGCACACTACTGGTGCAACTGGATAACGCACTATTAAAAACCGATGTCGCAAAAACCGTCGCCACAAAACAGCAGGCAAAGCTGGATCTTTCACGGCTGAAAAAATTATTACAAAAAAACCTCTCTACTGAAGAAGAACTTGCCCAGGCCGCTACTGAACTTGATTTAGCCATTGCCGAAGAAAAACGCCAGCATATTCGCCTGCAACGATCCAGTATCAAAGCACCGATTGATGGGCTTATCACCAAACGACTGTATGAACCCGGCGATATGCTTGCACCGCAATCACACATTCACACTATTATTGACCCCAGCGCTTTACGCCTTAAAGCCAGCCTTGCTGAGCGCTGGTTACCACTGGTTAAAAAAGGTCAGCAGGTAACACTGCGTATTGATGCCCTGGGCAATACCGGCTTTGTTGCAAAAGTGTCACGTATTCACCCAACCATTAACGCCAGCACGCATAAAGGCATTATTGAAATTCTGCTTAGTCCAGTACCAAAGGGTGCCACTGTTGGACAGTTTAGCCGTGCTAACATTAAGCTTAGTGCAACAAACCGTCTGATTATTCCTGTCCATACCATACACTATGAACCAGCAGGGGCTTATGTATTTCGTGTGATTAAAGATAAAAAAGGCGACACCATTGCTGAAAAGGTTTATTTTGAGCAGGGACAACAATTTGCCTCAAAGGCAGAGATCTTATCAGGGCTTAACCCAGGTGACCGGATTGTGAGCCGAGGTTTTTTAGGTTTACGTACCGGGAAAAAAGTTGAAGTTGCCGACGTTAGTAACAAGAAGATAAAAAACAGGCTAACACCACAACAAGACTTAAACCCCGCCACTGATTCTGCCATAAGCTCGCAGATCAATAAAAACAAATGAAATGGATAGGTTTGCATTGACGTGCATGGAAGCATTCGCCGCTCATTGGCATCCATGCCACCTCGGCATTAGTACGTCCCTGTACGTCATGTCGCGAACGCATGAATGCGTAAGAGTGACCATCTGACAGAGAGTGTCAGATATGGGGTGACTGCTTTCGACACATAGCGGACAGTCAAAAACTTTTTAATTTTTCCGCAAATGCACGCGAATAAACGCAAATGAAAACTTTTTCATGTAGGTTGGGGTGAGGTACGAACCCCAACAAATAACCACACACAACCCGTTGGGGTTCGTACCTCACCCCAACCTACAGGCTACGGTATAAAAATTTAAAAGGTTTTTCTTTGCGTTTATTCGCGTGCATTTGCGGAAAAATATTGTTTTTTGTATGTCCGCTAACTGACCGAAGGCGGATATTCACCATCAGGCACATCCGTATGCCATGGTGTGATTTGGATAAATTTACGTATATTAAGGACTGTTGTTAACTACAACCCTTTGGTCGTGGTAATCCAGCTATTTTATTCGCACACTTGATCAGGCCGGTGGGAAATAAAGAATAAATATACTTTTGATCACTGCGATCTTTGCCGTATTTTTTCTTCATTATTTTTGAAAATGAGCGTGGTTCGCAGACGCTGCCGTTATCATGGAAATAGTCACGTGCTTCTCTTATTATATCCCAGTGTTCCTCAGTCAATCCATCGACAATTTTCTCATTTTTAGCGACTTCTACAGCGAGTTCCTCGCTCCATTCATCAAGATTTTCTAACCAGCCAGCTTCGCTGAGCTGAATAATTTGTCCGTTAACTTCTGCTTGCATTGGTTTCACCTGCCTCTTAAATAATAACCTAGTAATTTGATCAGGTATTATAGCGAAAGTTAGTAAAATTATAAACACCAGTTTTGGCAGGGGTATTTGTTTCTATAACCATTTGATTTTATTGGTATTTTTTTATCTCACAAGCTGCTCGTTCACCTCTTCACGTTTCACTTTGCCTTCCAGTAGCTCAATTAAACATAAAGCAAAATCCATCGCAGTGCCGGGGCCGCGAGATGTAACAATGTTGCCATCGATTTCAACGGCGTTTTCTGAGATGGTGATGCTGGTATTGTCGAGCGCGTTTAGCACGCCGGGATAGGCTGTTGCTGTTTTGCCTTCTAATATTCCTGCTTGAGCCAGTGCCTTGGGTGCAGCGCAGATGGCGGCGACATATTTATTATCTGCAGCCTGCTTTTTTATCAATGTTTGCAAATGTTCGTTGTCACGAAGGTGGTCTGCTCCGGGCAAGCCGCCGGGAAGGACGATAAGGTCGAATGCGTCGTTTAGCACTTTATCAATACTGGTATCCGGGATAATGGTGATACCGCGAGAAGCTTTTACCGGTTGCTCGTCAAGGCCGCAGGTGGTTACAGTGATGCCTGCTCGTACTAGCAAATCGGTTATGGTTATTGCTTCAAGTTCTTCACAGCCCTGTGCAAGGGGTACCAGTACATGCGACATGATTGTTCTCCCGTTTTGCATTTATCTGATTTACGTGGTTAATTAATTGTGAAACCGGCAGCAATGTAATGCCCTGCCGGTTTAGTTCTGTTAAATGATTTTGCAGAAACTTTATCGTCTTCGGGTATGGATGTGCAATAGCCAGAGCGTAACCCTGTTGTTTTGTTTTTTTTATAAATCGATCAAATTGCTGGCGCAGAGTATTTTCGTTGTTATCGGGATCAAGAAAAATATCACGTGTCATGTTAGGTATGTTGTATTCAGTTGCAATTTTTTCAGCGACTGTTTTGCTGCTGGTTTTACTGTCAATGAAATATAAATTGCCTTGCTGTGAAAGTCCATCCATCAGCCAGCTCATATGACCGGGATGCCGGGTTAGCAGGCTCCCCATGTGATTGTTTACACCACGCACATAAGGCACGGAACTTAAATTTAGCTGTAACTGCTTATTAAATTCGCTTTGTGTCATGTGTAAATTAAGGGTGCCGGGTGAATGTTTATGATGTGCTACTGATTGCATGGGCAGGTGCAGCATGACTTCTTTATGGTTTTCTTTTGCCATCTGAGCGAGTTGTTTAGCGTGGACTGTTCTCGGAAGAATGGCAATGGTTAATGCTGCGGGCAGGTTAATGATGTCCTGCCCATTTTTTAAATTATTGCCTATATCGTCAATAATGATACTGACAAATTTTTCAGCATTTGCGGGTGCATTTGTTAATGCAAAAAGAATGAATACAAATACGGGTGAACGTATGGCTAATAACACGAACCGGCACATGAATTTATTTTTACGGGGTAAGTCAACGTCCCTGTTTGAGTTGTAGATTTTGTCAGCATTAGTTTTAAAAGTATGTGCTTATTATTCAAATTCAGGACCTGCTCAGAATACTCATGCCTTTTAATAATAATAATGCTTCATACAACTGGAAATCTTCAGAAGGGCTTAAGCTTGGATGCTCTTCTTCTGCTTTTTCACCTTCTTCTTCTGCTTTTTTTATGGCTTCCTGTGATTTGGTCGGGTTACTGATGCTGTGGTTTAGATCAGCTTCCTTAATGCGTAAGGTGTCATCGTCATCTACTTTTTTAATTTCATATCGGCCAAGTATAATGTCAGGGGTAATACCTTCGCCCTGTATGGAGCGACCTTTTGGCGTGTAATAACGTGCCGTTGTCATTTTGACTGCGCCGCCACTACGTAACTCCTGTATAGTTTGTACTGAGCCCTTGCCAAAGGATTTACTACCCATAACGACAGCACGTTTATGATCCTGTAATGCGCCAGCAACAATTTCTGATGCCGAGGCAGAGCCGCCATTAATTAAAACAACCATTGGCAGGCCATTCATAATGTCACCGGGTTTGGCGTGGAATTTAAAATCAGAATTGTCGATGCGACCTTTTGTGTAAACCAGTTTACCATTGTCAATAAATGCATCAGAAACATCAGCGGCTGCGCTTAAAACACCGCCAGGATTATTGCGCAAGTCGAGAACCAGCCCCTTTAATTCGTTTTCATTATCTTTTTTAAGTTTGCTAACTTCACTCACCAGGTCACGTCCTGTTTTTGACTGGAAGTTACTGATGCGTATGTAGCCAAAGCCAGGTTCAAGAATGCGGCTTTTTACGCTTTTCACTGCGATGATATCGCGGGTGATAGTAAAGGGAAGGGGCTTGTCTGCGCCTTCACGAATTACGATTAACTTGATATCAGAGCCAGGTTCGCCGCGCATGATTTTAACAGCATCGTTTAATGTCATGCCTTTAACTGATTTATCATTAAGCCGGATAATCAGGTCCCCTGCTTCCAGTCCTGCACGATATGCGGGCGTGTCGTCAATCGGGGAAATAACTTTAACGAAGCCATTTTCCATGGAAACCTGAATGCCAAGACCACCGAATTTGCCGGTAGTACCGATTTTTAATTCTTTGTATTCATCAGGACCAAGGTATGTGGAGTGCGGGTCGAGCCCGGTTAACATGCCGCGAATAGCGTTTTCTAGCAGGGTTTTATCATCAACATATTCTACATAATCGGTTTTAATGCGAGCAAAAATATCTGAAAAATTCCGCAGCTCCTCAAGTGGAATAGTGGTAGATTCTTCAACTTTTTTCTCTGCCAGCACACTGCTGGTTATTGACACTGATACACCAACAAATATACCAAAGACCAGAACCAGAAAGGTCTTATATTGCTTACTCATAAATAACTCCAATAAATATAACTACTTATACCATTATAAAATTAATGCCACTATAAAATGTTAAATGATCTCCGCTTGAATAATGGTTTAAGCGCAAATCGGTTAATAGGTAAATGATAGTGCTTAGAGAGCATTAATGCCAGCTTGTTCCACTATTAAATAATTACGAGTAGTGGTACATCCATGCACCACTACTCGTAATTATTTAGATCTGCACCATTTAGCAGGGTTGACCGGTTTACCACGGGAGCGAATTTCGAAATAAACACCGCTTTGTGGCTGTCCACCACTGTCACCGGCGGTTGCAATTACGTCACCCGCAGCGACCCAGTCACCGGTTTGTTTGAATAAAGATTCGCTGTTGCCATATAGGCTCATGTAGCCGTTACCGTGATCAATAACAGTAATAAAGCCGAAGCCCTGTAGCCAGTCCGAGAAAGCAACGCGACCGTGGCTGATAACATGGACAGGCGTGCCAAAAGGCGCTTTAATTAATACCCCGTTCCATTTTAAATCGCCACGAGCTTTGGACTGACCAAATTTGCTAAGAAAGGTACCTTTTGCTGGCCAGGGCAGTTTGCCTTTTTGTGCTACAAAAGGCCGGTTTTCTGATGGGTTGGTGGGAATATCTGCGAGTAATTCGCCAAGTGATTTGAGCAGGTTTTCGATACGACCACGGCTATCTTCCAGGCTGGATAAAGTGTTTTCCTGGTTTTTAATTTTACTGCTCAGTTCGGCCAGTAAGTTTTTTCGTTGTAACCGTTGTCTTTGGCGTTTTCTTTCCTTATCTTTTTGTGCCCGTAGCAATGCGTTTTGCGTCATCAGGGTTTGTTGAAGAGCGGCTTCCGTTTGCTCCTTTATCTTAATGGTTTCGGCGAAGCTTTTAATTTGTTGTGTGCGGGCACGATTAAAATAGTTGAAATATTCCTGCGCTCTGCCGGTCTGTGCTGGATTTTGTTGATTTAACAGCATTTTCAGGTTTTGCTGGTGCCCTATGCTATAGGCTGAGCGCATCTGCTGCGATAAAGCGATCTGTTGTCTGTTTACTTGTTTATTGAGCTGCGTTAAATCCCGTTCCAGCTTAGTTTTTTGCTGCTGTATTACCCGTACTTCTTTGACTAAATTTTTGAGTGATAAGGCATTTTTGCTTATTTCAGACTCAAGTTTTTGAAGTTCAATGAGTATATGGCTACGTTGTTTTTTGCTGCCTTTAAGGTGTTGCTGTATTTTAGTGATGCTTTTTTGCAGCTTTTCGAGTTTGGCTTGATAGTGCGCCTTATCGTCATTTTTTGATGCATAAGCCGTATTACAACAGAAAAAAAGACTTAAAAATAAAAATATTGAATAATAAGTACGCAATTCAGTGTTTGTGTTAAATAGGGTTATGTGAATATTCTATTGATTTTTGGCCGATATGTGAGAGTCGAGTAAAAAATTTACTCAAACTTTTTAATTTAGCTATTTCAATTCAAAAAAAAGTGTATTAATGTATGATTTATTAATTATATTATTAATAATGTTTATTAAATTTGCTTATGCCTCGAGGAAAAAACATGGCTATACGACCCAATGACCCTGATTTAATGTCACGAGATGAAGATATCAGCCGTGCCTCACGTTCTCTTAAAGCAATGTCTCATCCTCTGCGGCTAAAGATTTTATGTACTTTAGGCGATCAGGAAGTGAGTGTACAGGATATCGTCGAAGCTGTGGGCACCTCACAAAGTAATATCTCTCAACATCTTGCCATTTTGCGTGATAAAGGTATTCTTGCTTCCAGGAAAGATGCCAATAAAGTGTATTATCGTGTCGGCGATACACGTACCTTACGTTTAATAGGCATGATGCAGGAAGTTTTCTGTTCAGCCCCTTAATAATATTCTGCTTTATTAGATAACTCTATCGCCTTATTTTGCCTGCACATCAGTCAAAGCGTTATAATCTATTACTAATTTTCTTCTTTAATTATGTCCTAACGGGACAATTTCATTAGGTATCATTGTGGAGCAACTCTCTGAATTTGTATCAAACAATTTAATATTATTCGCTGCCCTGGTCGGGGTATTGGTGATGTTGATAAAAGCCGAATTAGATCATCAGGTCAATAAAGGAAGGCTGTTGTCAGCGACAATGGCAATTCGTTTAATGAATAACAATGATGATGCGCTAATAATTGATATTCGCACTGTGTCTGAATACAAAAATGGTCACATTAAAGGGGCTAAAAATACCCCTTTAAATGAGTTTGCCGCAGGCCTGGATGGTTATGCTAAATTCAAAGACAAGCCGGTTTTAATTTATTGTAATTCAGGCACAACAGCTACGCGTGCGTTAAAATTGTTAAAAAAAGCGGGTTTTGAAAATATAAATAATCTGGAAGGCGGCATTGCAGCATGGAAAGAGGCGAATATGCCCCTGTCTAAAAAATAACCTCAATCTGCAAGTTTTTAAGAAAGTTTACCGTTCCAGTTCCTAAGTTTACAGGGAACCAGGGATAACATTCACCGAATCAGGAAAAATCATGAGCGAAGAGCACATAAGTGAAGAGCAGCAGTTTGCTATTCAGAAAATTTATTTAAAAGACGTTTCTTTTGAGTCGCCCAATTCGCCACAGGCGTTTACCGATGGTGACTGGCAACCGCAAATCAATGTGCAGTTAAACAGTAGTCATCAAGTTATTACTGATAATATCTACGAAGTGCTGCTAGAAGTTACAGTAACGGCAAAACACAAAGAAAAAACGGCTTTTCTTGCCGAAGTAAAACAGGCTGGCATTTTTACCATGTCTGGGTTTCCAAAGGAGAATCTGGCTGGAATGCTAGGTGCCTATTGCCCTGAAACCTTGTTTCCTTATGCCAGAGAAGCGGTTTCTGAGTTAATCTCAAAAGGCGGTTTTCCGCAATTATTGCTTGCCCCAGTTAACTTTAATGCATTGTATAGCCAACAAATGCAGCAACAGGCCACAGCGCAAGCAGACGCGCCAATAGAAGCACCGACTGACAAGGATGTAGCACACTAAGAGGTTGCTGTAGTTACCTGTCACTTCTAAGTAACTTCAATTTAGAAAAAACTTTACATGGATGGACAGGATAAACAGGATTTTTTATTTTATTTATCCTGTGAATCCATGTAAATAATTAATTGTTTGTATGATAAAGCCCTGTAAAAGTTACTTGTAAATAGTTGGACGGTATGTCCTGGGATGCCACATAAAAACAGGGTAATCTGAGCTGTTGCTGTTAATTTTTAATATTCGCTGAGTAGTTACAAAACATGTCACTTGTTGATCAAAAACACCCTATTGTAGTGCTGGGCGCGGGTTCCTGGGGGACGGCACTGGCAGTTCATCTGGCCAGGGCTGAACATCAGGTATTATTGTGGGGGAATGAAGCTGATCATGTTCAGCTTTTAAAAGAGCAACGCTGCAATCAACAGTTTTTACCCGATGTCACCTTTCCTGATCTGCTGCAACTAACTGCTGATATAGAGCAGGCACTGGCATCGCCAGCGTGGATTCTGATGGCGATCCCCAGCCATGCTTACCGTTCTTTTTTACGAAAAAATAAATATTTGTTTGCTGAAAACATCGGCATAGCCTGGGCCAGCAAAGGTCTGGAGCAGGGCAGTGGCAAACTGATTCATCAGGTAATAACCGAAGAATTGCCACATTGTAAAAAATTGGCGGTGATGTCAGGGCCGACATTTGCCGGTGAGGTTGCACGAAATTTACCCACCTCTATTACCGTTGCCTCGACCTCAGAATCATTTTCCAGTCAGATTAGTGATGATTTGCACAGCGGTCGTTTTCGTGTGTATTTAAGCACTGATCTTATCGGTGTTGAGCTGGGTGGCTCCTTTAAAAATGTACTGGCCATTGCTGCAGGGGCAGCGGATGGTTTGGGTTTTGGTGCCAATACCCGTGCTGCGTTAATAACCCGCGGCCTGGCAGAAATGATGCGCCTGGGTGAAGCCATGGGCGGCAAACGTGAAACCTTCATGGGGTTGGCCGGCATGGGTGATTTAATATTGACCTGCACCGATAACCAGTCACGCAACCGACAAACCGGCTTGTTACTGGCGCAGGGAAAAACGCTGGAGCAGGTGCATAAAGAGATAGGTCAGGCAATTGAGGGCATAAAAACCACAAAAGAGGTGGTTGAGCTGGCGCGAAAATATCATGTTGAAGTGCCAATTTCTGAGCAGGTTTACCGTGTTCTATATGAAAACTGCCCAATAGATGAAGCAGTGCAGACACTGTTAAGCCGTAGCTCTTCAAGCGAAACAATTTAATATAATCTGCCAAACTGATTCTGCCGTAATGCCTCATAGGTTACGATGGCGACAGTGTTTGAAAGGTTTAGACTGCGACTATGTTCCAGCATGGGCAGGCGTAGAACATGATCAACATCTAGCCAATTTAGATATTCTTCAGGCAGCCCGCGTGTTTCCGGTCCAAATAAAAGATAATCACCCGCATTAAAATGTGCCTGATGGTAGTGTTTTTTACCTTTTGTTTCCAGCGCATAAAGACTTTGTTTAGGTTTAAGCTCTTCAATACTGTTGTAGGTTTTAATGTCCGCCCACTCGTGGTAGTCCAGGCCGGCACGGCGCAGTTGTTTATCCTCAAGCTTAAACCCCAGCGGTTCAATTAAATGTAAATAACAGCCGGTATTGGCGCAAAGGCGAATAATGTTGCCGGTATTGGGTGGGATTTCAGGCTGGTAGAGAACAATATTAAACATATCGCCTATTTAAGCATACAAGTTTGTAAATAATCCGTTAATTCAGTGCGACATGATAAAACATGCCAACATTTCTGCTATATAAAGTGTCATAATTATGACAAAGTTTTTTGGGGAAATTGGATGCAAGAAAATGAGCAACAAGACATAGCGGCCGATGCTGGCGCTTCAGTAAAAACACCCGCCTGTTTATTACTGGTAGATGATGATCCTTTGATTATTGAAGGTTTGGGTTTTATGCTGCGCAAACAATATAATCTCATCACTGCTGAGTCACGCCACCAGGCAATCCAGAAAATTAATGACAATAAGGGTCTGCCCGGTTTGGCTTTGATAGATCTTGGCCTGCCGCCCTATCCACATAAACCGGATGAAGGTTTTGCCCTTATCCGTGAGTTATTGTCATTGCAGCCGAACATGAAAGTCCTGGTATTATCGGGTCAGGATAATGACGTAAATATCCAGCACGCACTTACAATCGGTGCGGTTGATTTTATTGCCAAACCGGCAGAACCTGAGCTGTTGCTGGCACGTTTGCAGCATCATCAGCGTCTACACGAAATTGACCAGCAGCGTGATGCGCAAAAAACGGTTTCGATTATTGGCGATAGTATTGCTATGCAAATGGTGAACAATCAGATTTCACAATTTGCCGACTCCCCTTTCCCAGTGTTGCTTGAAGGCGCATCCGGCACTGGAAAAGAGCTGGTTGCCCGCGCTTTACACGAGAACAGTAAACGCAGTGGTGAGCCTTATATGGCGATTAACTGTGCAGCGATAGCGCCGGATTTACTGGAGGCACAATTATTTGGTCATGCCAAAGGTGCGTTTACCGGTGCGACACAGGCGCATAAGGGCTTTTTTATGGAGGTTGGCAAAGGCACCTTGCTACTGGATGAAATTGGTGAGTTACCGTTGCCGTTACAGGGTAAACTCCTGCGTGTTATAGAGAGTGGCGAGTTTTATCGCGTTGGTGAAACCAGAGAGCTGCATTCGCAGGCAAGAATACTGGCGGCAACCAACAAAAACCTGTCTGAAGAAGTGAAAAACGGCAACTTCAGAAATGATTTATATCATCGGCTAAGCATCCTGAATATTCAGCTGCCATCACTCAGTTTAAGAGGTGATGATGTTTTTCTGTTGTTAAACACCTTTATTGAAATGTATGCAGATACGGTTTCGCCTTTTGTCCTTGATGAAAGTGCCAGAGAACTTTGGCAGCAATATGATTATCCGGGCAACGTGCGCGAGTTAAGGAATATCGTTATCCGTCTGGGTACAAAATACCCAGGGCAAAGTGTTAATAAAGCACAATTAATGGATGAGCTGGAGACTCAGTTGTCGGCCACCAAACTGGTAGAAAATGCGACTTCAGTGAGTGATGAAATGATTATGCAGAAAATACGTGCAGATGAATTTGATCTGGATAAACTTATCGACGAGATTGAAAGTCGCTGCATTCGAATCGCCCTGGAAATGCACGACAACAATGTTAGTAAAGCGGCAAGTGCATTAAAGATTAATCGTACAACATTATATAGTCGTGTGCAAAAACATGGAACCTAGGAGCTTGTCCGAGAATAGAGAACCTACTGCGGAAAAGCTGAATTTGGCCAGATTTTTCCATTATTTTCGTTAAATATACCTATATTCTCCTCAAATAATGAAAAAATCTGACTCAAATCAGCTTCCCCTCGCTACGATTTCTATTCGCGGACAAGCTCCCAGGAGATTGTCCGCAGTCAGTCTCATGATGCCTGGCAGAATCAAATTGATGGATAGCTAATGTACCAGGAGTTTTTTGGCCTAAGTCGCCCGCCTTTTAAAATTACCCCGGATACCAGTCTGTTTTTTGAAGGCAGTCAGCGCGGTGCGGCGTTAGAGGCATTAATGTATGCCATTAACAGCGGCGAAGGTATCATTAAAGTTGTCGGTGAAGTGGGTAGTGGTAAAACCATGTTGTGCCGCATGCTGGAAGTCAGATTATCCGGTAATGTTGATGTCATTTACATCGCCAATCCAAGCCTGTCCCCCGACAATATTCTGCAAGTCATCGCACATGAATTACATCTCGATGTAAAGGGTGAGACGAATAAAGTAACTATCATGCAGCAGATACAGACGTATCTGTTAAAAAAACATGCTGACAATCGACAGGTGGTCCTGTTTGTTGAAGAAGCGCAGAGCATGCCGATAGAAACGCTGGAAGAGATTCGGCTGTTAAGCAATCTGGAAACAGATGAAAACAAATTATTACAGATGGTATTGTTTGGTCAGCCTGAACTGGATGAAAAACTTGCCCAGCCACATATACGCCAGCTAAAAGAACGTATTACCCATAGCTTTAATTTATCACCGTTTGCGCCGGAGGATACCTTGCAGTATCTGAATTTCCGCTTACGTGCAGTCGGCTATAAAGGTCCGGATATATTTAATAAAAAAACGGCAGGTGTAGTAAAAAAATATTCTGATGGGTTAACACGGCGAATAAATATTATTGCCGACAAATCATTAATGGCGGCATATTCAGAAGGCAGTCATACCGTCACCCCGTCACACATAAAGTCAGCTGCGCTGGATAGCGAATTTAATAAAATCGGCCACAAAGTTAGCCAGAATAAGAATAACTTATACCTTGCTGGTGGTTTTATTTTAGTCATCCTTGCGTTAACTAGCGGTTATTATATGGGAAGTAACCATCTGGGTATTTTCAGCCAGGCGGAGACAGCCTTAATAAAGCCAACATTAATAAAGCCGGCATCAGTAAAGTCAGAGCGAATAAATAATGACCCGAAAAAGCCGGACTCAGTAGCGCTGCAACCATTAAAACAGATGCCTGTGACTAACGCACAACAAGCAGCGGTTTCGCCGGCAGTGAGTATTCAACATCCGCCAGTAAAAAATAATAATGAGCAGAAAAAAGTTGCACCTGACAGCATAACCGAGCGCCTGGAAATAACCAGACAATGGCTGCATGAGACGGCAGGCAATCACTATAGCATTCAGCTATTTTTGGCGCGAACCATTGATGCGGATAAAGTCGAAGCATTTCTACGCGATACCCCCGCAACGCTTGATTTTACCCGGGTTTACCTCTATGAAACAGTAATAAACGGGCGTGCATGGTACGGCGTACTGTACAACGATTTTGACACTCGCGATAAGGCTATTGAAACGCTGAGAACGCTACCTTCTTCTTTAAAAGCAAGTGATCCTTATTTACGTCGCATCAGCACATTAAAAAAAGACCAGGTGAAAATGACCGCAGCAACACAATAAAATTTCGACTACGTTGGTTAAACCTGAATTTAGCAAACCCATAAAATGATAAAAATAAAAAAACCTGAATTTAGTAAACAAATCTTACAATATAGTTTCGCGGTAGCGACAGCCGTTCTTGTTGTCGCCTGTGGTGCTACCAATCCACCGACAATTTCAGAAGGGCATATCAAATCAAAAGTTGATGAAGCAGCAGAGAAAAAAACAAATATCCCATTGCCAGTAACCCGGGTGCCGGTTTTGCCGCGCCCCGGAAAACGCGAAAAACTGGAAACCTATACCGTTGTCGTCAATCAGGTGCCGATTCGTGAATTATTATTTTCCATGGCAAGAGATGCCGAACTGAATCTGGATATTGATAACAATATCAAAGGCAAGATCACGATGAATGCGATAGATCAGACCTTGCCGAAAATTTTAGACCGAATTGCGTCGCAGACTGATATTGTCTATTTTGTTGAAGGTAATACGCTGAAAGTGATGGCAGATAAGCCGTATCTGCACAGCTACAATATCAATTATTTAAATATCGACCGCTCCAGTAGCGGTAGCGTAAGTGTATCAACAGAGATCGGCGCCACCAGTACAGGCATACAAAAGAAAGGTGGTGGTGGCAGCAGCGGTAGTGACAATAAAGCCAGTTCAGAAATTGAAAACAAGAGTGTTAATGAATTCTGGACAACCCTGTCGCGCAATATAGCGGGTTTATTAGGCGAGGAAATAAAGGGTGGCTCAGGTTCTCGTATGGCAACGGGTAACAATATTATCGTCAACCGTGAAGCCGGCGTTATTGCCGTGCGCGCCACAGCAAAGATGCATAAAACCATTAAAAACTTTATTGACCGGGTTGTTGGTAATGTACAGCGTCAGGTATTAATAGAAGCTACCGTTGCCGAAGTGCGTTTAAGTGATCATTACCAGGCCGGTATCGACTGGTCTCTAATTAGTGAAACCACAACTGTCGGTGGTCAGACGGTATTAGCAAAGGGGGGTATACAGGATGTTATCGGAGGCGCTCTGGGTGCTTCACCCTTCTTTCAGCTGGCAACAACCGGAAGCATTAATGGCAACCCACTGAATATTACTTTAAAAGCATTAGAAACCTTTGGCGACGTCAAAGTGTTATCAAGCCCGAAAGTAATGGCATTAAACAACCAGACCGCAATACTAAAAGTGGTCGATAATGAAGTATATTTCAATATCGATGTCAATGTTGTTCCCGGTAATCAGAACACAGATGCATTGACTACGGTAGACACAACGGTAAATACAGTCCCAGTTGGTTTTGTTATGGCGGTCACGCCCTATATTGATGAAGAGCAAGTCGTAACCATGAATGTACGACCCACTATTTCAAGAATTATACGTTTTGTAAATGACCCGAATCCGCTACTGGCGGAGCAGGGCGTGGTTAGCCAGATACCCGTTATTCAGGTTAGGGAAATTGAAACCATGTTAAAAATCAATAATGGAGAAACCGCTGTTATCGGTGGTTTGATGCAGGATCAAATCAATAAAGAAAATCGTGGTGTGCCCATTTTATCCAGCATTCCATTTTTAGGTGCTTTGTTTTCTTTTACTGATGAAGAATATATTAAATCTGAACTGGTTATTTTTATTCGTCCGGTGGTTATGCAAGATGCCAGTCTTGATGGCGATTTAGCAGATTATAAAAAATATTTGTTAGAAGACCTGCAGCAGGAAACATCAAATAATCTTGCCGTAGACTCGCCCTAAAATAAGGCATAAGACAAAATCATGAGTTTATTATAGTGAGTTTACTACTGGATGCCCTGAAAAAAGCGGCGGACGATAAACAAAAAGCGTTGCAGCTTGAACAGGCAGGTTCGGATGAAATAAACGAAATTTCATCAATGTCTGAGCAGAGAGCAGTGACACACGGACGTGCTGTTATGTCCAGGAAGGACGGTATTTCGCAAGGAGCCACGGATGGCGGTGCGATTATGTCCAGGAAGGACGGTATTTCGCAAGGAGCCACGGATGGCGGTGCGATTATGTCCATGGATGGACGGCGATGTTTACATAGTGGCGCAAAGAGCCAGGAAGGCGGTGCGGTTATGTCCATGGATGGACGGTATTTCGCAAAGAGCCAGGAAGACGGTGCGATTAACGAACCTAAGGATGCAAATGATAAAACCCGGGCAAGTGATGAAGCGATTCTGGCGACTGCAGAATTAAGTTTGCAGGGCATGGATGATAGACAGGATGGCAATGAAGAGTTAATGCTTGATGAGGATGAAATCTATAATCATAGTCATTTAGAAAAGGCTCATTTTAATGACGGTAAAAGCATAGAAACAGAAGGATTAAGTTTAGAGAAAAAAAATAACGGCAACGGCTACAGTGGCGAAAGCCTGTCAGACGAAGCCTTATCAATGCTGATATATAAAACCAACCGTGAAGTAAAAAAAGGTAGAAGAGCCCTGGTTTTCAGCATTTTAATTATTAGCCTCGGCGTACTGGTTTCTGGCGGCATGTTTTATTATAAAGACATGCAGGAAGAAATTAGACTGTTAGAACGCAAGCACCAGATTGCAATGCAGGCTATGCGTTCTAAAACAAACGATGAAACAATACCTGTAAAATCAGAAATTATTCGTAACCTGGTGAGTGATGCCGATCTTGAAGAAAAAGTATTGCTTGCAAAGCAGCAACTTATTGCAGAACAATCTATTACTCAAGCGACTAACCAGGCGGATAACTCGGTGGTGAGTCAGGCAACTTCGATCCCGAAACAGCAGGCAGATAGTCACGCCGATACGATCGCCAAAAATAAATTAGCAAGCGATAAAGCCGCAACACCAATAGTCTCAGCATCAAAAGCCACAGCATCCGCAGTCTCAATACAAAAAACAAAAAAGGCTGATCCTGTTGGAGAACAGCTCGACACAGCCTGGTTGGCTTATGAAAATGCCCGCTATGGTGAAGCCGCAACATTATATCAATCTGTTTTATTACTCGAAGAAAACAACCGGGACGCATTGCTAGGGTTGGCTGCGATAGCGGTTATCGAAAAAAATCATCAGCTAGCACAGAATATTTATTTAACACTATTAGAACTGGATCCTCGTGATTCCATTGCGATAGCTGCACTGGCAGCACTGTCAAATTTGCCTGATAAGCAATCTTCGCCTGCTGATAAAGAATATTTACTATCTGTACTACAGAAGAACCCGAATGCGCATCACCTTAATTTTGCACTGGGTAATATTTATGCGCAGCAGAATAACTGGAAATCTGCACAACAATATTATTTTAATGCCTGGCAACATAATAATGAAAGTGCAGATTATGTTTTTAATCTTGCGGTGAGTTTGGATCAGTTGGGCAAACAACAGCAAGCAGTTAAATTTTATGAAGCGAGTTTGCTTAAGTCTAAAAGCAATCAGAGTAGTTTCTCACGTGAAGCTGTGAAAAAGCGCATTAGTGAATTGTCCAGGCTATTAGCCGATAAAAGCAAGCCGATAAAAGCGAGCCAATGAAAGCACCTGCCATAATTAATGTGAAAAAAAAGCTGGGCCAGCAATTGCTGGACAAGGGTTTAATATCGATAGACCAGCTTGATATTGCTTTAACCGAGCAAAAAAAGAAACACCGCCTGCTAGGTGAGGTGCTGGTTACATTAGGATTTGTTTCTGAATCCGTTATGCGTGATGCGATTAGTCAGGTGTTGGGCATAGCCAGTGTCGATCTGAGCAGTATGATTCCCGATAAAATAGCAATAGACCTGATTAAAAAAGAAACAGCTGTACGTTACACCATCGTACCGGTAAGTTTTGATGAAGCACGCAAACAATTAAGCATTGCGATGAAAAACGCCTCTGACTTAATAATACTCGATAGAGTGCATGCACTGGTTGGGCGAAAAATTGAAATTATCCCCATGGTGGCAAGTGAGAGTGAGATTAAAAAAGCGGTTGACCAGTTTTATGGATACGAATTATCGGTTGACGGCATATTGCATGAAATCGAAACCGGGGAAATTGATTACCACAGCCTTGATGCAACGGAAGATGAGTACAGCCAGCCACTAGTGCGTCTGGTGGATGCAATTTTAGCCGACGCGGTAAAACGAGAAGCATCGGATATTCATTTTGAACCTGAGGAAGGTTTCCTGCGTCTGCGTTACCGCATTGATGGTGTGCTAAGACAAATTCGCAGCTTACATAAAGACTATTGGTCGGCTATTGTGGTGCGCTTAAAAGTCATGTGCAAAATGAATATTGCAGAAACCCGCATACCGCAGGATGGGCGTTTAAGTTTGCAGGTGCAGGGGCACAGGGTCGATTTTCGAGTCTCTGCACAACCAACAACCCATGGTGAAAATATCGTTTTACGGGTGCTTGATCGTGCTAAAGGCATCGTGCCGATGGATCAGCTGGGTATTCATGAAGACACCCTAAATGACTTAAAAATGATGATGGCAAGGCCAGAGGGCATTATTCTGGTTACCGGGCCGACAGGAAGTGGTAAAACCACCACCCTTTATTCACTATTAAATTATGTGAAGTCAGAGCAGGTGAACATCATGACGCTGGAAGACCCTGTGGAATACCCAATGGATATGATCCGGCAAACCTCAGTTAATGAAGTTGCCCGCATGGATTTTGCCAACGGCATTCGCTCCATGATGCGCCAGGATCCGGATATTATTCTTATCGGTGAGATACGCGATGAAGATACTGCAGACATGGCGTTTCGTGCAGCCATGACGGGGCATCAGGTGCTTTCCACACTGCATACCAATTCAGCCATTGGTACATTTCCACGATTGCTTGATATTGGTATCTTGCCCGATATTATGACCGGTAACATTATTGGCGTGATTAGCCAACGTCTAATTCGATTACTGTGTGCAAAATGCAAAGTAAAATCGATTCCCGACGAGGTAGAAAGCAAACTACTTGGCATTGAAATTGACAGCGAAATAGAAAGCAGGAAACATCGTATATATGAATCTGCTGGTTGCAAACATTGTGACAATACCGGTTACAAAGGTCGAGTCGCCATTATTGAAGCACTAAGAATTAATGATGAACTGGATGAACAAATTGCAAAACGAGCGACCCTGGGTGAGTTAAGAGCGACCGCAAAAAAAACCGGTTATAAAACACTGGCAGATGATGCGGTTCGTTGTGTACTTGAGGGCAGGACATCATTAACTGAAGTCACCCGCGTCATTGATTTAACACAGCGATTAATGTGATTGGGATGCATTACTTAGGAAAGTCCTATTTAGGAAAGCCCCGTGCCAGATTATAAATTCAGAACGATTGATGCTAAAGGCAAAATTCGCAACGATACTATGGTTGCAAGTAACCCCATGGAGCTGGAAAAACGCCTGAGCACCATGGGTTTTGATTTATTAAGTTATAAAGAACAACATAAAGCGGCAAAAATAAGTTTTCGCAGCAAAAGTATCAGCCGGCGAGAGTTGATCAACTTTACCTTTCATATAGAGCAACTAATAAAATCAGGCGTACCATTAATTGACAGTTTGAAAGATATTCGCGACAGCATTGAATACAGTCATTTTACCGATGTGTTACAAACCGTTATTGATGATATTGAAGGCGGTAAAACTTTGTCATTAGCACTGGCCGAACATCCGGAAATATTCGATAAAGTGTATGTCACCCTGGTTCGCGTTGGTGAGGAGACAGGACAATTAGCGGTGGTATTAAACGACCTTGCTGAAACCATACGCTGGCAGGACGAGCTGGTTTCACAGACAAAAAAAATAATGATATATCCGGCAATTGTCTCTGTCATTGTTTTGCTGGTGGTTTCTTTTTTAATGATGTATTTAATGCCGCAGATGTTGCCGTTTATTAAAAACCTGGGTACAGAAATTCCAACGCACACAAAAGTTCTTATTGTGGTCTCAGACATATTTGTAGACTACTGGTACATAATTTTTAGCCTGCCTTTTGTACTGATATTTGGTTTAAAAATGCTGGCAAAAAACAACAGTCGGGTTAAATATTATTTTGACGGGCTAAAGTTAAATTTTTGGATTTTTGGCCCCTTAATGACAAAAATAAAACTGGCACGGTTCGCTAATTACTTTGCCATGATGTATAGCGCAGGCATAACAGTGTTAGATGCATTAAAAATATCAGAAGATATGGTTGATAACCTGGTGCTTGAAGCCTCAATCAAAGAAGCCAGAGCCAGCATTTCAGAAGGCACGATCATAAGCAAAAGTTTTGAGGCAGTTGGTGTGTTCCCATCAATGATTGTGCGTATGTTAAAAGTGGGCGAAGACACCGGTGCGATGGATGATGCTTTATTGAATGTTAGTTATTTTTATAACCGGGAAGTGAAAGAATCGATTGATAAAATCGAACCGGCAATATTGCCAATACTTACCGTTATATTGGGCGGCATTATGATGTGGATAATGATGGCAGTATTGGGTCCAGTGTATGACGCGGTTGCCGGAGTGAAAATATAGCACTAATGAAACGATTATTTTATTTTACCGGTTATCGTTTAACTGTACTGCACTGGAAGGGCAAGGAGTTAGTGGGAAGTTTCTCCTTTGAGTCAACTAGATCCGGGCTGGATAGTTTCCGTCAGTACCTGATACAAACGATAAATATTCCCGGGAAATTTCTTGTTGATGTTATTGAAGAAGACTTCAGAAACGAAAAGATACCCCATGTTGGCCACAATGATAGAAAATCAGTTATTAACAGATTGATTGACCGGTATTACCGCTCAAGTCAGGATTATTGTTATAGTGAGATCATAGGAAGAGTAAAAAGTGGAAGAAAAGATGACATTGTGTTTATTGCTGCAATGACCAATCCGCAGATAGTTCAACCATGGCTCAGTGTGCTGGATGAATGTGAAGTTCCCCTGTCAGGCATATGGACGCTACCTCTTATTAGTAAAAAACTGCTAAAGACCCTAAAAGCCACAACAGGCGTTGTTTTGCTGGTGAGTCAACAGGTAAACAGTAATGTCAGACAGACATTGTTTAGAAACGGCAAATTAATTTCAAGTCGTCAATCCATCATCAATCAGGACATAAGCGATATATCTGATATTGGTAAGTTTGCCGCACCAGAAGTTAATCGCACGATAGAATTCTTGCGCGTACAAAACCTGGTTGCTAGCGATGAAATAATAAATCTTCACATTCTTGGTAGTAATGAGCAGTTACAGTCATTGCAGCGGTTTTTTAAAGACAATGAGCAGTCAGGCAATAAACAAACCGTTACTATTCATTCTGTCGAAGACATACAAAATAAATTAAGTTTAAAAGGCATAACGACAAAGTTTTCAGATAATATTTTTTCCTGGTTATGTGTGAGTCAGCATTTATCCGTTAGTCATTACGGACAGCGGCAGTCCTTTAATCGTTATTACAACATATTAGCGGCGACAGCGCTGTATTCGGCAAGTTTGTTAGTGGTGATTATCGCTGTATTATTCGCGCAATCTAATCTATCTAATGCGCTGGAATATGAAAAGTCCATTGTATTATTGGTGCAGGAGGAAAAAAACTATCAGGCGTTATATGCGAATAAGTTTAAAGATTTTGAAGAAGTTTTTGAAAACGCCGGGGTGATGAATTCAGCAGTTGAACTGGCTCAGCAAATAAAAACAAACAGTGCGACTTCGCCGCTGGATTTTTTAATAAGTTTAAGTCATATTATCAGCAAAAAAAAACTGGGTGCAGTACACATAGACAAAATTGAATGGCAGGCAGTAAACCTTGTTGATAAAACCCTTGATGCAGACAAAGCAAACTTTACTGACAGCTTAGCCGTTAAACATAGTGCAATAGTGACCGGGCGTATCGATCAGCCAGAACATAATTATCGTGAATCAATAAAGCAGATACAGACAATCGTTGATACCTTAAAAGCCAGTGGGCGAGTTGATAATGCTGAAGTGATAAAGATGCCAGTTGATCTTCGCTCAGCGAGTAAATTTTCTTCTGAGTCTGGTGTGGAGATAAGACAAGCTAATAAAAAACAGACCTCCGGACTTTTTAGCCTAAAAATAACCATGAAGGCTCCCGGCCATGTTTGACGGCGTATCTAACAATACGACCCCGGTATTCATTCGTGCAGCTGGCGTTTTTACTGTCATGCTGGTATTAAGCATAATTGTTGTATCTGTTTCTTTTGCCTATATGGATAATGTTTATCAGGATGAGCAGGCAGCAAAACGTGCAATGCGTTTATGGCAGGGCAAAATAAATAGTTCGGTAGAAAATAATCAGATTATTGATGAGTTTGAGAGTAATTTTTTAAAGTTAGTTAAGCAGGGCGTAGTGGGTTCTGAAGATCGCCTGAGCTGGTTTGAAACCATTCAGAGTACAGCTAAAGAACGCGGTATGCCTTCGGTTAAATACAGCATTTCTGCGCAAAAACTATTAAATGAAAATAACTTAAAAAATCAGTACCGTGGCATCGATGTGTTTAAGAGCGTCATGACGCTGGATACAAAAATGGCGCATGAAGGTGACCTGTTTGCCTTATTAAACGATTTGAGAAAGGCAGATGGCCTGTTTGCAGTAGAGCGCTGTAATATAGAAAAAATAAGCAAAGAAGGTGTCGACATTAATAACGGCATAATTAATAGCAGCCTGAAAGCTTATTGTGAGCTTGGCTGGTACACTTTTAAAAGTTCAAAAGCGAATAGCAGTCGTAACAACTCGCGTTAAAAAACATGAGACACACACCAATAAAAATTAAACCCGTAAAAATTAAATTAGTTATAGCGGGTCTGTTTTGTTTGCTTTGCAGTAATGCATCTTATGCAGAATATGACGTGGCTGATTTGCAGAAACTTTTTACTGATAAAAAGCAACGCGCACTAATTGATGCCGCGCGTTCAGGTAAAGTCACTCAGGCTGTTACCCAGACGGTCACCAAAAAACGCACAAAAAAAATAGAAGTCACCGGTTTCATGACGCGCAGTGATGGTAAAAGTGTGGTGTGGATAAATAATAAAAACACGCTGGACAGTTCAAGCATAGGCAGTATAAAAGTTCATCATGGCAGTGTTGGTAAAAACCAGCAAGTAACGGTTAGTGTGGACGGTAAAAGAAAACAGCTTAAACCGGGTGAAACCTGGTACAAAAAATAGGCGAGCGGTGAATATCAATTATCAACCAAAAGGTAAAAAAAAACAGCAGGGTCTGGCCTTGCTGGTTATGGTTGTTGTCATTTTTATAGCTGTTTCCAGTTATTATTTTTCTACTATTTCGATTGTTAAGATTAAGGTTGATAAGGCTGAAAGCACACAGGCTGTGCTTAAACATGCGAAACAGGCGTTGCTGGATTATGCGTTAATAAAGTGGCAATCGGATGGTAGTCATGCTGGAAGAATAGGAAAGTTGCCCTGTCCAGATTATAACAGTAATAATCCTGATGGCGAACAGGATGGTAGTTGTGGTACTGCATACTCTAATGCCATCGGTTACTTCCCATGGCGTACACTTGGTATTGATATAACAAAAGACAGTAGCGGCAATTGTTTATTGTATGGCGTTTCTCCTGCATATAAAAATAGCCCGTTTGCTGGATTGAACCCCGATAGTTATGGGCAATTTAGAGTGGTTGATAGTGCAGGTGCAACGGTACAGGGTACTTTACCTGAGGATCGCCCAGTGGTAGTTATTATTGCGCCAGAAACTACTTTGCAGGGTCAGACAAGAGAGAATGATGCGGCGATTACATGTGGTTCTTATTATGGTAATGATATTGCAACATTAATTGCTGCCTATCTGGATGATGATGGTAGTACCAATAATGCTGCCATCGACCCCTCTGTTAATAATGTCATAGAAGATTTTATCGCAGTTTATGCCGGATCAGAGGACGGTAATAATCCACTGAATGATCGATTGATTACTATTAGCCATCAAGAATTTTGGGAAGTGATAAAAGCAAGCATTACAGGCACCATGTTTAATAATAAAATGAGGAATCTGGCAGAAGCAATGGCTATGTGTCTGGCTGAATATGCAAAAGATAATGATAATACTGTGGGAAAAAAATCACTGCCCTGGCCAGCAGCAATGAATTTGAATGGTAATGAATACAGAAATAACTACAGTTATGATGATAATGCCAATGATACTAATGGGCATGCTGGCAGGTTACCCTATCAAGTATTAAATTCCAATTTGACAATTGGTAATAGCCTGACACAATCGCCTACTCCTTATGCTGGATTTTTTGAATATGGATTTTGTAGTTCACTTCTTGTTTCTGATGGCACGACAATTAACTTGACTGATAAAAATGGCGAGTATTGGAATTTATGGTCTAACTGGAAGGAATATTTTTTTTATGCCCTTTCAAAAAGTTATAATCCGGATAATACGGGTAGTGATTGTACAGCGGGTTGTATTCAGTTAAATGGTGATAAAGCAGGTATTGTTTTTTTTTCAGGGGAAAAACAGGGTGCACAACAGCGTTATGCGCCACCACTTGATGGCACGATGGCAATAGATGGTGTAGATGATAAAGATGATATTGCTAATTATATTGAGAATAACAATGACGTGAATTTCCCAGATGCCAATGGCGATAAAAACTATTCTCCCGTAGATGTTTTAACGAGTAATGACATTATGTTTTGCATTAACTCGGACATGAGTGTTGCCGAATGTCTATAAAAAACATAAAAAAACAAAAGGGATTCACATTAATAGAAATAGCCGTGGTTTTGGTTATTGTCGGTATATTGTTAGGTAGTTTTATTGGCTCTCTTACACAAAGAATTGAAACCACACAGCGAAATAATACAAAAGACCAACTTGAAGATATTAAGACAGCACTTTTAGGTTTTGCCAGTGCAAAAGGCCGTTTGCCGTGCCCCGCAATAGCAACGAGTGATGGGGAGGAAGATCCTGGTGTGGGTGGTACTTGTACTCGGCAGCATGGTTTTATACCTGGTAAAACATTAGGTATAGATGGTGCCTATAATCGTGATAATTTACTTATTGATGTTTGGGGCAATCCCATTAGATACAGCGTAACTGATAGTAACTCGAATGCGTTTACCTCATTAGCTGGCTCTGGTGGCATGGAGGATGTTGGTATGGATTTATTAAGCCCGAATTTACATATCTGTAGTGGTGATAGCACTTTAACGGATGATTGTGAAACTAATGCTACCACCTTAATTGATAATGCTCCTTTTGTAGTACTGGCATTAGGCAAAGATGGCAGCGCTTTTGTAACAGGTGTGGTGTCCAGTGCTGATCAGATTGAAAATGCAGGTGAAACAAGCGTTAGCGCAAATTCAGCAGGTGAGAACCTGGCGTACACCGTGACCGATGGCAATGCCTTTGTAAGTAAGAGTTATAGCAGTGCAGATTCAGCAGCTGGATTATTTGATGACCTGATAATCTGGGTCTCACCATATATTTTATACAGCCGAATGATGGAAGCAGATCAGCTACCCTGACGAGCTTGTTATTTTATTTTTTGCTTTAAAGCAAAACAAACACGCCTGTCAATATTGTCCTTAACACTCAATTCATAGCCATGATTCCTGGCAAGCTCATAACACTGGTAAAGGCCAATGCCATAACCATCGTGCGACGAAACTACTTCTTTAAATAACTGCTCTGCTATCTGTGAGTCAATCGCACTACCGGTATCGCACACAGACAAGCATAACTGTCCATTGTTATTGGCAAGTCGCACCACTATTTTAAGCTCAGGTTCCCTGCTTCGTTTACTGCGGGCGTTGTCGAGCAGGTTTTCAATTACCGTAGTAAAAACATCAACAGGTATTTCTATATCTTTATTTATGTCAGTGGAAAACTGTAGGTGACCTTCGGTGTAGCGATGCTGAAGCTGGTTCCACCATTGCAGTAATGAGCCGCTTAAACTTTTTGTTACCTGCTCTGTTTTTTGTGGTGCTCGTAATTTTTCCAGGGTCGTGTTTAGACGCTGAGTTAATAAAGGCATTTGTTTTTTTAGCGAATCAATAATCTCTGACAGTTGTGAGTCGTCATCATTAATGATTTGTGTCATGGTATGGGTCGATTGCAAAATATTTTTCATATCATGAGTAAGCTTGGAGCCAGTTTCATGAATAGCCTGTAGATGCGCCTGTTTAATGAGTTGCTGTTCCTGTAATTTGGCTCGATAGTAAAAGGTTAAAACACTGAGTAGTAATTTTGCATGTAACATTAATGAAGGACCGACTGGGGTATAGGTATGCAGCGTTAATTTCAGTTTTTCATCATTGATACTAACCTGATACGATGATTTTTCACCTTCAAAACCATCATTTGTTTTTGTATGCCAATGAACACCGCAAATCCAGTGTTGCTGCATCAGATAGCGTAAGCTTGCGGCAAGAAAGTTTTCAGCTCTGAGGCTGGTGTTGGTTTCCAGGCTTGATACATGCGTCACCCATTCCTCAAAAGGCCCGCCAATATCCAAAATGTATTTTTCCCATAATTGCGCCAACCCGGCAAAGCCGCTACGCGGTGTCCATAATACTGCGGTTAGCAGTAAAAACAGACTTAAGATAAAAACGCTGATGGCTAATGATTCAATGTAGGGCTGGTTAGCAGTTAGACTGATTAATACACTGCTCATACATAAAAAGATAACCAGCAATACCACAAAAAATCCACGAATAAAATCAATCTGCTTTGAGGCAGTGTCTGTTACCGGCATGAACAGTAAGGCTAACGGCAGTAGCATTAATACCATGCTGAACGTTGACTGCATTGATGATGAAAGTGCGTTAAGGTTAAACAGTTCAGGGGTAGTAATTAATATAAGTTGAATAAACAGAATGATGACGGCGAAGCCGTAAGCCGCACGGGAAAGGCCGCGAGCAAAAATACGTCCGGTTAACAGGGTGAGCAGCAGCAAAGACCAGAAAACATTCAGCCAGGGATTAAACCAGTAAATAAATGCAAAGATTAAAACCGATAAAGTAATAATCTGCTTAGTACTAAAGGTCGCCTGCTTTTTAACCACCGGCTGCCACAGCAGAAAAAAGCCAAAATGCGCAATTAAAAAACTGAGCGAAATCATGTCGCTATCGCCCAGATAAATGGCAGCCAGCAAACTGGACAGCATTAAGCCTAATAAGCGGTGTTCGTTGTTGAGCAGGAATTGATTATTTGATGGCATTTTTATTATTTTGGTAACTGGTTAAGATTGTAGAACATTCGTATGCAGTTATATGTGTTTAAGTTTTATGTTGTATGTTTTAAGTAAAAAAATTGCAATCTTGGGTGTGTAGAGATATTGCACCACTGAGACACAAGATCTCACCCTTTAGTCGATATGACAATGGTACTAAACCTTCACCATGTCGTGCAGCATTCTCAACATAAAACTTTTAACTTAAACCTATTGTTTCCATCTATAATAATTAAGAATTACACAACTATATCTAAATGATCACTCAAATTCTGACAATTGCCCGCTTCACCATCATTGAGTCATTGCGCAATCGGCTATTACTACTGTCATTTCTTATTATCGCCATCAGCTTTGCGTTGGTTGAATTTATCGGCGATCTAACTATTACCGAACACCGGGTAACACAGGTCGCTATTCTCGGTGCTTTTTTGCGAATAAGCGCTGTTGTTATGGTAACGCTGTTTGTGGTTACCAGCAGCCTTCGAGAGTTACAGGATAAAACCCTGGAAATGATCATGGCGATGCCCATACATCGAGCCAGTTATTATCTTGGTAAACTTATTGGCTATTTTTATATTGCTTTATTGGTGTCCATCATCTTTGCGCTGCTGTTATTGTGGTACGCAGACTCACAGCAGGTTTTAATCTGGGCAATCTCCCTTTTTTTAGAGCTGACCATCGTGGTCGCGTTAAGCCTGGTGATGCTGTTTACATTTAACCAGATACCGGCGGCATTAACCGCCGTGTTTATTATTTATGGCGCGTCACGCATTGTCACCTCAATTTTTTTAATGTCACAGTTTCCTGTGATGGTGAGCACCTCGATGGCGCAAAAGTTTATGGATGGGGTGATTGAATTAATCACCTGGTTACTGCCGGACTTACATCGTTTTACGCAAACCGAATGGTTAGCCTACAACACCGCTGACTGGGTCACACTATTGCCGCTGTTAGGGCAAACTCTGATTTATCTTGTGTTCCTGTCTTTTATTGCGCTGTTTGATTTTTACCGGAAAAATTTTTAAATATTCCCCGTGATTTCTTACCCCTTTATAGACAAAGACAGACCCGTGCGTGATGTTCCCGCATCGGTAAAAGTGCTGCTGGTGTTAGCGCTTATTATGCAGCTAGTCTGGCACAATATGCAGCCTCCAGTTGCGGTCAGGGCAGAAGATCTGCCACCACCTTTATCTGCACATGCTTATGTATTGAGTTCTCTGGGAGAACCCATAGCTGCCTCCAAATTTTTAAATCTCTGGCTGCAGGCATTTGATAACCAGCCCGGCATCAGCATTTCTTTTCACCAGCTGGATTATGTACGGCTAACGCAATGGCTTGACACCATCCTGGAATTGGATCCACGTGGGCATTATCCGATGCTGGTGGCGGCTCGTGTTTATGGCAGTGTGCAAAACCCGGAAAAACAACGCATTATGATGGATTACATTTTCCAGAAATTTAATGAAAACCCGAATAAGTACTGGCGCTGGCTGGCGCACGTGATCATTACTGCAAAACACGAACTCAAGGATTTGGATTTGGCATTAAAGTACGCCGATGCGCTGGCAGAAAAAGCCACGGCTAAACATGTGCCGCGTTGGGCAAAAGACATGAGGATTATCGTATTAGAAGACATGGGGCAGTTGCAGGCAGCTAAAATCCTTGTTGGCGCCTTGATAGACAGCAAAGTGATAACCGATCCCTATGAATTAAAATTCCTCACACAAAAAATTATTGTACTTGAAGAAAAATTGTCGAAAACTCGACAAAGTGTTGAAAAATAAACAGATTTAAATCAAAAAAAGAAGGGTTATTTCTGTAAATTCAGCTTTAATGGGCTATAGAATATTGGTATAGTGATTGCATTTAATTAGTGTGATAGTGGTGCTTTGCACAACACATTTTTTCGTTACTGTTATCTCGATCAACAGGAGAGATCTTGTACTATCGCTGAATAAAATTTCTCCCGTTGGTTGAATAGTGGCACAGGAACGTGCTGTTATGTCCATGGATGGACGGCCATGTTTGCAATTATGGCACAAAGAGCCAGGAAGGCGGTGCGATTAACGAACCTAAGGATGGAAATGACAGCTGTAGGCCTGCATAAGGAACGTTGCAGGCAAGTATCGCACACTGTAGTTGTAGTTTGCCTGCAACGTTCCTTATGCAGGCCTACGTACCGGCAATTCCCTTTGTTTATGTGGGGGAAGATGGCAATAGTATTGAGCTTTTACCCTATAATGCAACAACCTTAAAAAGAAAATAAAAATAATAAGTTTTATGCTATGAAGGCAGAGACGAATGTTATGAAAAAAGTAAATAAACAAAAAATGCTGGCAAACTGGACTAGTCGCCCACCCTGCGAAAGGCTTGTCGGTGCCAGGCAAGGCGGCTTCACCTTAATTGAAATTGCTATTGTTTTAGTGATCATTGGTTTGTTACTAGGCGGTGTATTAAAAGGACAGGAGTTGATTAATACTGCCAGGGTTAGGGCCTTAAACAATACTGTTGATGGGATTACTGCGGCCTGGTTTAGTTTTCAGGATCGTTACCGTGGGTTTCCTGGAGACTATTCACAAGCGGCTGTTAATTTGCCGGGTACGCCTGCTAATGGTAATGGTAATGGTCTGGTTGGCGCTGCAAGTGGCGAGGCTGCGGAGCGGCCTAATGTATGGATCCATTTGCAAGCAGCTGGATACATAACCGGAAATTTTGTTGTGGCAACAGTTGCTGCAGATGACTATGGTTGTTTGCCTACGACTTGTCCTGATAATGGTTTCGGTGCTGGCATGAATCTAAATTATGGTGCACTACGACAAGAAGGCGGAATTAATGCACATGAATTGATTACCGGTAGAGGTATCCCTGTTGAAGTGCTGGCAGAGTTAGATAGAAAAGTT
Source organism: Gammaproteobacteria bacterium (assembly GCA_022712755.1). Taxonomy (GTDB): domain Bacteria; phylum Pseudomonadota; class Gammaproteobacteria; order SZUA-229; family SZUA-229. The sequence continues at coordinate 4,221 of JAFLJY010000279.1, read as the reverse complement.
GATGATGGCAATGCGGGTTCAGGGGCGATGCAGTTAGGCCTTGCAGGTACTGGCTGGGTAACTGGAGATGTAACTGCCTGCCAGAATACAACTGACAATAATTTGTACGGGTTACAGGCACCAAGTTCTAATTGTGCGGCAGTGTTTAGAAATTTCTAATTTGAAAAATAGTTGCCTAGGTTAAGTTAATATAAAAAGAGTCCATTTGGGCTCTTTTTTTATCATTAAAATATGCTTATTAATTGCAAACAAGTCGTCAAATACTACGCCAACAAAGTAGTCCTGGACAAAATCAACCTGTCAGTAAAACAGGGTGAATTTTTTGGTTTAGTCGGCATGAACGGCAGCGGCAAATCCACCCTGATTAAAGCTATTCTGGATTTAATTGCTATCAATACAGGCAATATAAGCATCCATGGTTACTCACACCGAAAGGTGGAGTCGCGTGAAAACATAGCCTATCTCCCCGACCGATTTTTACCCCCCGCACATTTAAAAGCGTTGGATTTTATTCACTACATGTTACGTCTGCATGGCAATGATTGTAACCAGCAAAAAATAGAACAGGTTCTGGATGCACTGGATCTGGATAAATCCATCATGCGCGAATCGGTCAATAAGCTGTCAAAAGGCATGACGCAAAAACTGGGTTTGGCATCGTGTTTGTTAAGCGGTAAATCATTACTGATTTTAGATGAACCCATGAGTGGTTTAGATCCCCGCGCCCGTGTGTTATTTAAAAAGCAGTTGGCACAGTTAAAACAACAGGGTGTTACCGTGTTCTTTAGTTCACATGTACTGGCTGACGTAGAAGAGATGGCGGATACTATGGCAGTGTTGCATAACAGCAAGATTTATTTTTCTGGCTCACCGGAAGATTTTAAAAAACAATATCAAGCTGAAGATGTTGAGCAGGCTTATATGAGTTGTATTGGTGATTGAGTTATAAGTTTTAAGTCATGCCGCTCTATTTAAGAAGATACGGCTCGTAGGAAAGTAGGTTGGGGTGAGGCACGAACCCCAACATTGGTAACAGCCGCGCCGGTATTGTTGGGGTTCGTGCCTCACCCCAACCTACGAACTACCTGTTTTATAAGTTTAATATTTCCCCTTGATTGATACCGCCAGGCAGTTAAGTTTTTTGTAAACTTAAAACTTAAAACTTAAAACTTAAAACTTAAAACTTAAAACTTAAAACTTAAAACTTAAACCCCCAACTCCTTAATTTTCCGCGTCAAGGTATTCCTGCCCCAGCCAAGCAATTTTGCGGCATCGTTTTTTCTGCCGCCGGTTTTTTTTAATGCCTCGTTTATTAAAACCCTCTCAACATCACAAATAATTTGTGTCGAAATATCTGTTTCGCCGGAGAGTAATTGTTGCTGCACTTTAGACTTAAGTTTTTCTTGCCAATTTTCGTTCGATTCAAAAGTTGCATTATTATTTTCAGCCTGGTTTTCAGCGCGATTGTCAGTAAGCAGCTCTGTGGGCAAGTCAGATAGATGTACCACCTGACCGGGTGTCATCACCGCTAGCCAGTGGCAGGTGTTTTCGACCTGTCTTACATTGCCCGGCCAGTTAAGTGAGCTCAGGTAGTTCATGGTTTCATTTGTTATGATTTTGGTTTCGCTTGATTCATCATCAATGGCGAGTTCTTTTACCGCACGCTGTAAAAATAAGTTAAATAAAGCCGGGATATCTTCTCTGCGTTCTCGCAGCGCAGGCAGGTGAATGCGAATGACATTTAAACGATGAAATAAGTCTTCACGGAATAATCCTTTTTTAACGTGGGCATCAAGGTTTTGGTGAGTGGCAGCGATGACGCGCACATTGACTTTGATCGGCGTGTGTCCGCCTACGCGGTAAAATACCCCTTCTGCCAGCACGCGTAATAAACGGGTTTGTAGTTCAGCGGGCATGTCGCCAATTTCATCAAGAAATAAGGTGCCGCCATCGGCCTGTTCAAAGCGGCCTTTTCGTAGTGCCTGTGCACCGGTAAAAGCACCTTTTTCATGGCCAAATAACTCGGACTCTAATAATTCTTTTGGAATGGCGGCGGTGTTTAATGCAATAAAAGCATTATCGGTACGTGGGCTGTGTTTGTGCAGTGAGAGTGCGACCAGTTCCTTGCCAGTGCCGGATTCTCCGGTAATTAACACGCTGATGACAGACTTTGATAATCGCCCAATGGTGCGGAAAACTTCCTGCATGGCGGGTGCCGCACCAATAATTTCTGGTGTATTGTTTTCTGTGGTTAACAGACTTTCATGTGACGACTTTTTCTTGCTGGCAAGTTGGCAGGCGCGTTGCGTGACTTCAACAGCATCATCAATGTCAAACGGTTTAGGCAGGTATTCAAATGCACCGCCTTTATAAGCGGAAACGGCACTGTCTAAATCGGTGTGGGCGGTCATAATAATAACCGGTAAATCCGGGTAATCTGATGACAGCCGGGACAGTAATTCCAGGCCATCAATGCCCGGCATACGCACATCGGTAATGATGGCATCGGGTTGTTCCAGCTTTAATTTAGTCGAGCTTAATTTATCTGCCTGTAACCTGTCTAAAATAGTGTTGGCATTGTCAAAACTGGTAACAGTAAAATTTGCGCCTTCAAGTGCTTTTTGTAACACCCAGCGTATGGAGTCATCATCATCAATAATCCAGATATGCCCTTGATATGTTGTGGTTTCGGTTATGGCTGCGGTCATTTATACGCTTCACTCTGTGGCTTCATTGTGCGGGTCAGTTTGTAAATTCAGGGGCAATAAAAGTGTAAAAATGGTTTTACCCGGTTTGCTGGTAAATTCGATTATACCGTTATGTTGTTGTACTAATGATTGTGCGATTGATAGACCCAGCCCGGTACCTTCGGCGCGACCGGTAATCATTGGCATAAATATTTTTTCCTGTAATTCTTTTTTTACGCCACTGCCACTGTCTTCAATATCTATTCTGGCGACCAGTGGGTAACTGTGTAAACCAACCTTACAATTTCTTTGTGTGCGTGTTTTAAAAATGATGGTGGCTTTATCGTTTTCAGAAGTCGTAGCAGGAATAGGTGTGACAAGTGATGCGGTTACGGCATTACGTGTAATGTTTAATATCACCTGAATTAACATGGATTCATCGGCATGTAACTCAGGGACGCTGGGATCATAATCTGCTTTTATTATAATTTTATCGTTTTCTGCCAGTACAAGTTGCCGTACATGTTCCAGGATTTTGTGTATGTTGACTTCGCTTTTTGTTGGTATATCTTTGGGTCCGACCATGCGGTCGAGCAAGTTTTTTAAACGATCGGCTTCATTGATAATGATTTGGGTGAATTGTTTGTGGTCGCAGCCGATATTACTGTTGTTGAGATTACTGCTGGGACTCTTTTCAAGTTCTCTTTCAAGCAACTGTGCGGCCCCTCGAATGCCACCTAAGGGGTTTTTTATTTCATGTGCCAGTCCGCGTAATAGCGTTTTACCGGCTTCATATTGACTGAGTATGCTTTCTTCATGTGAGATTTTGTGTTGTGTTTTTAAACGAATAAATTCCAGTAATAAATATTTGCCTTCTTGCTTGTATGGAATGGGTGAAACGGAATAATCCACATCAATAATTTTGTGATGGTGCAGACGCAGCTGGTCCTCATAAACAGTGTAGGGATGTGAAGAAATTAAAGATCGCTCCAGGCGGTCAAAAAACTCATGTTCATTGATAATAAGCTGACGAATGTTTTTTTTCGCTGCTCTTGTATTGCTGATATGAAATAATAATTCAGCTGCTGGGTTGATGCAGATAATTTGCAGATTTTCACCAATGATAATAATCGCAGAATGCAGGTTATCAATAACGGTTTGTGCTGAGCTGTATTGTGATGTGGCCATAACAGGGTTAATGCAATAACTGAACCAGTTTGTATGAGGCCGGTTATTTATTTTATTTTTATATTTTTCAATTGCTTGCGTAAGGCGATTAGCAAAAAAATGTAAACATTAAGAAAAGAAACCATTGTATCGCACCAATATAGTGCATGGCCAGCTTTATTGGGTACAAGATCTTTCACAAAAAGGCATTCGAGATGACAAAGGCTGGTAGATACCATCTCTCAAAACCAATCGCAAGTGTTATTAAACCACTTGTGGTTGGTATTCGCTTTGGTGTTTAATAACGCCAAAACCAATTTGAATTAATTTTCGCATAGCAGCGCCAATGGCTTGCATCGGTGTTTTC
>JAFLJY010000023.1 GCA_022712755.1 Gammaproteobacteria bacterium | reverse complement strand
ATTCGGGTAGAAATAGCTCAATATAGCCATTCCATTCGATTATCGCATTTTCGCGAACTGTTAGATTATCAGCCCCAGATTCTTGACGATATTTTTCATATGCTTGCTGCCAGCCTGCCCGACCATCTTGCAAAGGCCCGTTTAGTAAATTCAACACCGTTGTCGTTGTCAGATTACTGATAAAAATAACGTTATCATCGGGTATTACACAAATGCCCTTTTCGAGAAATATCACTCCGCCACCACATTCCGAGACGAAAACCGCCAAGAAAGTCTCATCTGATGTCATATTCTGAGTGAGTTGATAAATCTCTAAATAGTCAGGCTCAGAGATGCCCTTGACATTCATTTCCTCGAGGAATTTATTGTGTTCGCACTCCAACTCAAGCAGCTCTTCCACATTCAGTATCTGCACATCGCCAGAGCCGCTCAAGCCACTACTCAAACGCTCATCAAACTTTGCACGAATACGCTGCCAATTTGATGTTGAAAAATCATCTCCATGACCTTGTACTTCATTTAACCGCAAGGCTAGATCGGTACTTACAGCTCTGGATAATGATAAATATTGAAACGCTTTCTCATACTCTTTTAGATGACAATATGTTGCGGCTGACAGATCCCCTACTCCCGATAGAGACGAAAGCAAAGCACGTTGTTGCAGTTTTGAACTGGATACCAGAGCCATACCATGAACGCTTGAAATCAGCTCTGAGCTTAATTGAGCAATCTTTTTCCAATCGCGAAGAAAAGCTGGTTTTCGGGAAAGCCGTAGACAGAGTCTTCTCGTCGTCTGCGCCCACTGAAGCGGATAGATGTCTTTTTTATATTCCTTCAGAGCTTCTTCGTAGGCCTCAATTGCCAACAGAAGATATTTATGATGGTTTTCTCTTTTATAAAGCTCCGTATTCAGATCTCCAACTGCTCGATGCCAGTTCGCCCACCAAAATGGCTTGGATTTTCGATCAAAAATATCTTGGATATCTTTGTGTATAGACAGGGATTGCTTAAGCATATCCGTGTCGTCGTCAAGCACACCGACCCGAAACAGCGCCGTGGCGATATGCGAGGTTATTTGCGCCCAAGAGTATGAGTGCTTCTGGCGCGTAAAGATTTTTATGGATTTTCTATAGAAGAAAATAGCCTGCCGTAAATCACTTGCCGAATTACTGCGCTCTCCGATCCAATGATAATTGGAAGCAACCTGGCGATGAGTATGAGCCATTTGAGTTCTGTCAAATGGCGTATTTAAGTCTTCCGAAAGTGTATTTACGAGAAGAACGGTTTTTTCTCTCAATCGATCAATTACACCTGTCAAACCACATAATAAAAACTCACAATGCAATATATTTGTCATTGTATTCAACCACATAGATGGTTCTGTTTCAACCTTTCTGACACGCAAAGCATCCGTGTACAACGAGATCGAGTGGCGTATCAAATTGGCGTCAGAAGTTATGTCTCCAAGTTTTGAGTTCACCGCACCAAGGCTATTTTTTGCCCTTCCCCAAAGGGCCTGCTCATCATTTTCATCGAGGAGCGATAAGGCGTTTTCATAGTTGAGAGCCGCTGACCGCAATATCTTATGATCGTTGTTAATCTGGCCGATACCAAGTAGTGCATAGCCAATATCTGTAAAAAGCTCAGCCTTTATCGAATCTACATCGTGCGAACTCAAGCTATCGAGGCATTCCTTGTAAGCTGATATAGCCACACCAAGAGTTTTTATCGCTCCCGTTGCTTGACCAACAAGGGCTGTAGACGTTGCAAAATTTTTCCAGCAATTCCGCCATTTGATTGGCTTATTTGCAGCCTTGTATGCGTAACCTGCGTTTTGAAATGCCTTGGCAGCATCAATCAGCTTTCCCTTACCCCAGAATTCAACTGCTATTTTCTCTTGAAGTTGAGCATATCGTTTCAGCAAATGTGGTAACTCATAAAAAGACTTGCGCTCACCAGCTCCATCTAGAATGGCATTGACCCAAAACGCACCCATTTTGCTCTGCTCTTCAGATGTTATTGCTTTTAATAAATCGCGCGCCCGATGATTCCGAATAAGGGAACTCAGCTCAAAGAACACAGCTTCCACCTCGACATAAGAAGCTTCATCCAGTTGATCAAGAAGGGTTAAAATCGGCTCTGAGTCAGATTTGTTTACCAACCGCTCTTCCTACCGTTATTTTATCGCACTGCTATAGCGATGTATTACCCATATATTTTATTGAGCAGATATACTTTATTCACAACACCGCTTTATCTACCCTAAACAGCTTCAAATTTTAATTTTCGTGGATCACATATGAAATTCTCGGGCCGTCAGGAAGATATATTGAAAAGGCAACTCATCATATTCAAATTGACGAGGAAAAGACCTTCTGGTGAATTTACCTTTCAACAGCTAATTGATCAGATTGCTCAATGCGAATCCGCACAGCCATATCTGTTTGATGACATATATTCAGACCATCAAAATGACGATGAAATCGATGCTCCAACTCACGAATTACGCTCTCCAGAGCGTACTGACAAGGGCCTACCTATGACAATGAATGTTTTACAAAAATGGCTGAATGGTGAAATCGTTGTTCGAGGCAGAGGCGATCAAAAAATGAAGGTGCGGCACTTCACGAGCCCCTGTGATCGAAACATGATGGCCATATATGAGTTTTTGAAAGACAAAAAGCTTATATCCGACGCTGACCTAGTAGTTGAGGATTGGCCCTATGCATCTCTTGCGACAGATTTTCTGCGGTATATGAACGGGGCGACCGTTACCGCCCCTGCAGCTTCTACTCAAAATTCTGTTTCGGGAGAGTATTATGCTTTTGGCAATGATGGTGACCAAATTCAAGTTCGCCGCCTTTCTGTAACAAAATCAAATTTGACGAATATTTTTGAGGTCACTGAACGAACCACGGTTTTCAAAAAGTGGGGGCGTGGCGCATCTTCTACTCCTGCTCATATTAATTTGGAGCGTCCTGATAATATCTTTCACCTGTCAGGCTGGGGGGTTCTATCTCATCATTATTTTTGTGTATATCTAAATTCCAAATCTGTACAATTTCCGGTTTGGCGTGAGTACAAGCGGCTTCAAAACTCCGATAAAGACGCTGCTGAAAAGGTCATGTTTTCTGTATTAAGCACCAGCAATAACAGTATACCTTGCGTTAAAAACACAGAATACCACAGTACTATTGATTCTTTTCTTGTTTTTATAAAAAGATATATGTATAATACCACTTATAAGATAATTGGTAAAAATATTAAACTACTAAGATCGCCTGTGAAATTGGAAAATACATCATTTTTAGAATTATATAATTGCTTCAAAGACCCCGAAAATATTGACTTCGATCGATTTGAAGCCTTGGTAGAGGCGGGCGCAAGCATAAATGATCCCCTTCCCCGAGGGGGAGGCACACTTCTTCACTTGTGTGCGCTAGCACTCAATAGAACCTGCCTAAGGGCTCTCATTAAGAGGCCAGATCTTGACTATCTTGCGCGCGACAATGAAGGTTTTTACCCTTCAATGAGAGCAATTGATTTGGATTCAGGGTCGTCAGTTGCTCGCCTGCTACTCATCAAGGAGAGAGCTGCAGCATTAAAAGGAGGCGTAGACATATCTCTTCAAATGGAGGAGGCGTGGGCTCACGACATAAATAGGCGCAGAATTGAGACTAATGACCCCAGTCCTTCATAATTGTCAAACAGACCTACTCAGCATTTGTTAGGCCAGCAAACAATAAACACTCTATAAGTTCCCAATCGCTTCCTGGCGGTTGTGCAACACGCGGACAATCAGCGGCCCATCACCCTGGATCAGGTAATAGACAGAATGGCTTTGATGCTCGAAACGGCGCAGGCCGAGGCGGATGTGATCATAGATGCGGCCTATACGCGGATTTTCTGAAATATTGAGAAAACAATCGCGAAAGCCATCCCTGTATATCTCGGCTTGCTGTTTGCCGAAGGTTTTGACGGTATATCGCGCAATCCCTCGCAAATCGTCAACAGCTTCTTTGGAAAGCGTATAATCCGCCATTCTACGCATCATCCTCAGCAATGGCATCGGCCCAAATGCTGTCTACAGTTTCATCGCTGACACCGCTTTGCAGGCCAGCATCAATGAGCTTGCGTAATTCAGCGTCAGCACGCTGTTTCTCAAAATCCTGGCGCACCAAGTGACGGAAATACTCACTGGTATTATCAAATTTGTGATCTTTCATGGTGTCATGCACATAGGCACCAAGGTCATCCGACATCGTAATTGAGAATTTTGCCATCGTTTTATGCTCC
>JAFLJY010000022.1 GCA_022712755.1 Gammaproteobacteria bacterium | reverse complement strand
GTGATGCCACCTGGGCCACCGGCCATTCCTAAAGATAACTGAGGGGAATTGATCATTTCATCCGTAATATTTATACCACCTGTGACCGCATCCCTAATTGAATAAACAGCCGGTAACAAGTTGTCGCCTATGTTGGTCAATGCGTTTTGTATCCCAGTAAGTGAACCCAGCATTTTAGTTCCGGTGTTTGTTTCTCGACCCACATCCTTTATGGTAAGTGCCAGGCTCTTGCGTAGGTCGTCGCCACCAGATTTATTTAAGGTTTCTTTCTGGGTGTCGGTTAAGTCTTCACGTTTAAGTAAGTCGTCGCGTATGACTTCAAGTCTTGAGTCATTTGCGGTAGCAACATCAGCAAGCCCCTGGTATGACGTTGCATTGATTGATTCAGGATCGATGCCGTAACGCTTTATCATCTCGCCCAATTTGCCATGACTGCCAGGCTTAAGATCCATCATTGCGTGCATCTGAGTCATGGAGGTGTTGAATAGGTTACTTAATGCGTCGGCACGCTGTAGTGGGTTGTCATACATTTTCACCGCGAATTGATTAACCGCCTCAAAATTGGTTCGACCATCTGGCAGTTTTCCGAACATGCCTTTTTCCTGTTGCATTCGCATCTGGAATGGTCCCATTGCTCCTTCTGGGTTTAATGCGCGCCACATGAAGTTTTGTCCGGCAGTACCTGCTCCGCCGCCTTTTTGCATTGCCTGGTTAATCATTTGCAACAACGAAGCGCCCGCTTCACTTTGGAGGCCGGGGCGGTCAGAGGCATTCATAGTAGAGGATAGGTCTGCATAGGCGCGAACATTAGGCGCGTCCACCGATACCCGTTCCTGTTGCTGTGTCCAGTTGATGATAGCTGCTATAACTTCATCGGCTTTAGACCACATACCACCGGCTGCAATAGCATCAGCGAACATCACCGCTATTTCTTTAGGGCTGGTATCACTATCTCCACCCGCCTGCAGAAACCGAGCCTTTCCAAATGACTGTGTTACCTGATTAGGATCAAGACCAAAAGAACGCGCAAAACCGGCACTGGTTCTCACTTCTTCGTTTATCCGCATTGGATCCGTGTATGCCGACGCTTTGGCAAAGGACTGTGCAAGCTTAATTGTTTCGCCATGGGTTAATTGAAGGCCTTCGCCAGCCTCACGTAGTGAATCACGCAGTGCATCAAATTCAGTAGAGGTATCGCCAATCATGCGCTTGAAGGTGTCAAGCTGGATGGCTTCCTGTGTTGCGTTAGATACACCCTCTGACACCATGGAAGTGACTTTGCCGATACCGGCAAGGCCTAGACCTATGCCAAGTAGTTTACCAATGCCAGGTAGTTTACCAATGCCAGGTAGAGGAATACCGCTAGAGCCTAGGCCACCACCTGATTGATTACCACCAGGGGGTGAGCCTCCAGGTGGGGCAGGATTCCAGCGACTGCCATGAGTGAAGTAATTACCGACTGTGGCAAAGTGCTGACGGCGTGCATCCTCGTTACTGAACTGGCGTCCGTGGTTTTTCAGCCAGTCCATCACGTCCGAGTAGTTGCCCTCATCAACCTTTTTCGCCGTGCCACTAACACCCTTGAAACTTTTCATTGTGGTGAAGTTGGACTGCAATCGCTTTAGGTCATCTGCCATGCCTTCCAGTTCAGGGTGCGATAAATCCAGCTTAGAAAATTTAAGGCCTTCCTGTCCTGATTTTCGTATTGCTGCACTAATTTGTTCAATGGCTGCAACGGCCATTGATGAATCTGCGCTGATAGGTATGCCAGTACTCATGATTAAATCTCCGTTAGCGTGTTAAGAACATGCGCTTAGTGCGCTCGTTCACGTCTGTTATGTAGGCTCTCGATAGTTCACGCTGCGCTTCCGGTCTGATTTCTTGGGAGACCTGTCTGGCAACGTGATAGCCTGGTCGTGCAGGGACAATCCAGCCGCTTGAATCTTCATGCATGACCCGAAAGGTTAAATATTGGGTATCTTTGCTGCCACCACGTTTTGGATTCTGAAATTTCAGCATGCCTGCAAACGGGTCTGATTTATGATGAGCGTTTAATTTGTTTGCTGTTCCCGGTGGCAGTCGATCACCCCATGAATATTTGAGTCGGGTCATTTTTCTATGAATGCCTTTCCTGTCAGGGTTAATCGACATTTCTTGTCTTGAACCAATAACACTTGAATGGCTTAGGCGTTTTGCCATACGGTATACACTTTGCGGCATAGGGTTCGTGTTGGTGCCCGGTGTGCCATGACGAAAGGGAATAATAAGATAGCGTTTGCCTTTTTTGCTCATACGAACTTTGCGAGAGGTTTGCAGCATACGTTTTAAGTCACGCACAGGAAAGCCGTTCTCCACCTGGTCGGCTATCGGTAAATCACTGTAAACCTCACGAGCAAACATCCCGGTACGTCGAATGGAAATGGATTCAGCATAACGGTTGCCGCCATAGACTTTGACTGTCTTGCCATTAGGAAGCGGTGCGCCACCCATGGCGTAGGTTTTCCATCGACCAAGTGCATCAATTGAAACACGGTCAATCGCCTGCGCTAATCTTGGAAATGATTTTTCGCTTATCCCATCTTGCAGAGGCAGTTCAGGCAGAAAAATAGTAATATTGAAAGCTGATCTTGTCATATTTTTATGCTTGCGCGGTTCGTACGTTTAGCGCTCCAGGGTAAAACGATAGCTCTCCACCAGTGGTTTATTTCACTGGGGGTAGCGACTCCATAATCGATTAATTTTTCCGGTTTTAGTGAATTATTACCAGTCATGGCATTTACCACTCGAAGGGCTTCAGGTTTGTCTCGGCCAACTACGATAAGGCTATCTGCGTAATCAAAAATATGTAAAGGGATGAAGCGTATTGGGGTACTGCCTCTTGCATTCCTACCGATAACTTTTTCACGAGCGCGGTTATAGCAGCTTAAGCAGAGTAATTTGCCACATAGCCTACGAAAGCTATTATGTTCGCAACGAACGCAAATTTTAGGTAAAACAGGTGTTGCTTTTATCCCTGCATTTACTTCGCCTATCGAACAGCTTTGACAATGCATTAACTGAAGAGAGGTTTCAATGTTTGCCTTCTGTGCTGAAATAAACTGTGTAGCGCACCCTGCCTTGGTTAGCCTCAGGTTGCCGCTTATGTTCGGGCAAGTAAACAGATCAAGTGCACCACCTGGAATCAGCCGCAATTCAGGCTTTTTTGATTCCGCTGGTTGCAGGTATTCGTGTTTATGCTTATATGCTGGCAGCATGGCTATTGCCTCCTAAAACACGCCAGTTTGCACGGCAAGCTTTATTTCTTCACAAGGGCGGTAGCGCTGGCCAACGCTAAGTCTGGAACCAGAACCAGAGGCAAGCAGTTGAGCGGTTTTGACCAGTTCGCTTTCAAGCTGACTGGCTAGTTGTTGAAGGCATTGGGTATATGCAGCATTAAGTTCAAAGTTTAAAGCTTGCATGGACTCTGCAACTGCTTTTTCTTCAACGTGGGTAGTAACTGTTGGTATCTCTACAGCCTTTTTGTTTACGAGTTCGATAAGCCCTTCAATGTCAGCATCAAGCAATACTAAAGCCTGTGAGTCCTCAACGTCATTCCGATTACCTAAAGCCCGGCGTTGAATTATATCTTTGCGCTTAGCCTCAAGCTTAGTTAGTTGCTGGCGCAAGATGGATACACCGGCATCTTCAGTGCTCTTCATTTCCTGTGCGGCTGAAAGTTTCTCTTTTGCGATGATTACATTTTCAGACAGGTGGTTAGGTAGATTAATGGCCTGCGTTTTAATCTGAGCAAGGTTAGCAAGTGTGGTGTTAAGCTCGCTCGTCACTTCATCGATCATCTCACTAGCCTGGCGCTGACGTGATGCTGTTTTTTTTGATTCATTTGCAGCGCGTTTCTGATTTTCTTTTTGTTCGGCAAGGTTAAATTCATCCTGAGCCTGCTTTAATTTCTTGCGGGCAGTAAAAGTTTCTTCACCGCTGGTTAGCAGATCGTCTAATTCTGTCTGTGCAATGTCCACTTGTGTTTGTAGTTGGTTATTCATGCGATAGTGCTCCCGTTAAAGTAAACCTTTACTGGTTAAGAATGTTGATAGATGATTGGCTTTGGTTTCTAGAAGGCACACCTCGTTAGCAGTGAGCGATTTATTCAGGCAGGCTTGACGAAGTGACTCGCGCAGGCTACGCATATTCACACGGTTAATTATTCGTCTCTGACTTTTGGATAAGGGAGGCGGGTACTTAATCTTATCAAGACCTCTACCAATGGCTTCCGCTGATTTACAGAGGCTATTCAAAGTTGGCCCTCTTTTGCGGGTATTGCTCAGACTTTTGCTTATGGTCGTTCCGCGTCTTCGGCTGTTTATTTCTGCATTTATCGTATTAACCAATCGTCGAAAATTACTTATATACATGATCATTATCCTCTGTGTTTTCTTAATCGTTGTTTAACGATTCAATGATTGTCAAGATGATTTTCAGTGCCTACGGTCAATAAAATTACCACTGGTATCTTGCTCGTTGATTAGCAGTAAAATTCTACCTATACACTCCATCCAACATAGGTCTGATAACCGCTCAGGGTCCAGTGATTTCATTAACGATTTGATTTCATAAAGCGCGTGAATAATCTCTGGATCAAGGCTGTTAATTTCGTAGAGGCTAATACTCATGAGTGTATGCAACCTATTGATTTATATAGATATATTATTGTTTTATTCATAATCTAACCCGCTATATGTTCTATTATTTGTTTGCTGATGGCATGATCCTTTAAAACCGTATTAAGTATTTCTTTATCCAGGCCGTCATAGTCGAGAGTGTCGTTATTCATTGCTCATCGAATAACTCTTTGAGCACTGCGGCACTGGGTCGGGCACCTGTTATTGATTCATGTGCCGCATAAAAAACAGCAATGAGTTTTGAGCCGATATGCGCATAAAAGTCATCAGTCGTTTCCGGTTGTTCTGCAGCTGCGGCCAGGGTCGCCAGCCGTAAAAGCATATCTACGAGAATTTCTCTATCAGTATCGTTCAACAAAACTGTTAGTTCTTTTAATAAATAATCTACAGCTACTTTATCTTCTGCTTTGTTGTTTTTTGTCATGCGGGATCTACCTTTTTAGTGTCAAACCATTCAGGTTTCGTGTTCGGTCCCGGTAAAAACTGGTTGCTAACTTTGTGGAACCATAGGTTTATTTTTCCTTCCCATTCACCATGGCGCTGTTTCGCAATAGTAAGGGTGGTATCAGGCTCCCCTTCATTTATCTGTTCGCCTTTTTGGATTTGCATTTCTTTGTCTTTGTTACGATGAACAATGACCAGATTATCAACTAAGTCAGTAATCTCACCTGCACCTTTAACATCGAATTTATCAGGTGCTTCGTGCTCACTGCGACCCTTCCGCATGTGATGGACAAGGTGGATATGACCGCCATGGGTTTTAGCAGCCCAGCAAAGACGATCTACAAATGATTTCTGTTTGTTATAATCGTCCCCATTAATTCCGCATTTCATTAGTGAATCAATTACGATATGTTTGATATTTAATTCAGTCATTGCATAAATGCACATGCCTAAAATACGCTCCGATTTCACTGTATCGAGTTCGTCATAAATCCATAGCCGGCCATTAGTCCAGTCAAGCATCTGCTGGATATATCGTTCTGTTGGATTATCAAGTCCACCGATCTGACGTAGTAAACGGTTGCCAGTAGATACGATTGGCATTTCCAGTGATGCAATTAAGCAGGTGGTGGTTTTCATCAGGTGAGCCATGACGTGCGACAACACCAGCGATTTCCCGTGTCCATTTATTCCGGCCCATATCGTTACTTCAGACGGTCGCATCCTGAAATGGTCGTGTGTTTTTGACCAGGGAAGTTCGTCACCAAAGATATTGGTACCGTGTTTGAACCTGTTTTTTATGTCATCGGAAAATTCTGATAAGTTGGTGATAAATTGGCTCTCTTGCTTGCCAATGAAACTCATGAAATCTATGTCATCAAGTTTGTTCATATGCCGTTTGCTCCATAACTTGATTGCTTCGTTTTTTCGCCGATATACTGATTAAATTTTTCAGCGTTGAACAATGTTGATGGCCGCAAATACTTTTCGTAATCGTTGCCTTTCCATTCAGATATTTTGTGATCAATAACCCAGGTAATGTCACCAACACTATTTCCTTCTTTTAATCTGGCCACGACTAGCTTTAAATTACTATCTACAGGTTTGAATTTTTTACCGGTTTTATTATTTAAGTGTTTGATTACCTCTATCGCTTGAGCGGTTAATCTTTCTTTCTCTTCTTTCTCTTCTTTCTCTTCTATTAGAGCGGACTTTATCCCGACACTGTCGGGACTTTGTCGGGACACTGTCGGGACTTTGTTAATAATGTCAGTTTTTAAGATTTTTTGAGTGTACTCGTCTGTCCTTGTTGCCATTTTTAAACAGGTAATTATCCCTCTATCATTCTCGAATAACTTCAGGTCAATTATGAAAGACATAATCTCTTGAACTTGTTCTATATGCAGCCCAGTTCGATGTGAAATAATCTCTGAATCATGTTCAAGCTCGAAGGTTAAATTGTATTTTTCAACTTGTGCAGCAATTAATTCTAAGCAGAACCAATACAACCCATACCCTTCTAATCCATAACGAATCATCAGTTTTTCTAGTTTGGCATCAGTGTTCGCGTTGCTGTCGTGCTTAAACCATTTCATTTTTTATTCTCGTTATTTAGTGGTGTATACCAACAGTTTGTGATTGCGTTCTTCCATGGGTATTTGGTGGTTACATATTGGCGGTCATGTATTGCGTCATAGGCTCGCCTTTCAACTGCCAAGAATTTTGGTGGTAGTTTTATGTTGTAGGAGCGTGCTAAATCGCATAAGCGCATAAAGGAGTCCAAAGCTAACTTTGTTGGCAGCACTCCCATGTAATCGAACTTAGCGAACAGGTCATGGCGCTTACCTTCAGATACGAAAAGGTGAATATCAGGCATCAATGTCACCGCTGTGCTAATGCCGCCTGGATGTGTTTAACTAGTGTGGGGTAGACACAGTTTTTGTGGGCTCGGTGTAACTGGGAATATCGCAAGACCGTAACCAGATGATAGGCATGCGACCAGTGTTGTTGCCGATTGCGCTCGGTGATGGTGGTTGGGTCGGTTGAAATAGAAGCAGCCATGCTAAGCTCTTTTCGCCTGATTAATTTTTTCTGAAATCCAGCTATTTACCTTTGTCTCATCCCAGGCCACGCATCTTTTTGATATTTTTATTCCCGCAGGGAACGTGCCTTTTTTCATGCCTGAATAAACACCGGTGCGGGACAGGCCGGTTTTGTTCATGACAGATTCGAGTCTTATTAGTCTTGTATTGCTCATTACGGTATATCCTCGTACCACTTTCGTTAAATGCTGATTTTAAGGATTTTTTCGCGTTTAAAAATCGCGGTATAAAGTAATGAACGGCCACTATTTTTAATGACCAGTTTTTAAGGGGGGGGGGTTACTGATTAACTGGTGTTTTACCGTTTATTTCCTACACTTGACAATAAGAGCTATAACCGTGAAACTTTCATGGTAGAGGACAATCAAATATGACATCTGATAACGTTATCCAATTACACGGTTTATCGAGAAAAGAAGCGACGCAGTACATTCAGGAGATTGCGCGTGATTCTAGCCGTGTGTTTTTTAGCAAGCACGCCAAAGAGAGGATGATTGAACGTAGCGTTACTCGTAAAGAGGTTGTCGACTGTTTAGATCGTTTTACGTTCTTTGAGGAACCGACCTGGTCTGCCTCTCATCACGGTGGGTTCCGAATGACAATAGAAGGTTGGGCGACCGATAGCCTATTGCGTATCGGCTTGAGTTTAAACAATGATACCGATGCCGATGATGGTAAAGACAACTACATATTGATTATTACAGTAATTGATATTTAAAGGGGAATAACAATGTATCACTATACAGAAAGCGGTTTACCAAACGTATTTTTACGCGGTGGTATTATTGTGCGTGAAATAGACGGTGAGGAGGCTGTGTCTATCCATGACCTGGCTGGTCTGCATAGAGTGATAGCACAGGACATCATCCGTAAATCACCTACTTTAACCGGCGACGAGGTTCGGTTCCTACGTAAAGAGATGGGTCTGACCCAGAGTAGCTTCGCACGAATTATTGGTGTCAGCGAAGACACCGTCCGTAACTGGGAAAAAGGCAGGGTTGCCGTTGGTGGGCCAGAAGACAGGTTAATTCGTGGGTTCTATGTTGAGCATGTAGATGGTAATGGTGATCTACGTCAGATAGTTGAAGATATTGCACGTTTGAGCCGTGAGATAGCAGAAGATGAGCGCCAGATGAACTTTGAAGAGAATGCTGAAGGTCTCTGGCAAGCGGCTGCCTAAAAACCGTTGAACATCCGTGATGGTGCTCGATAAATGGACGTTAGTTCACTAAGCCGCACCATCGGAGATAATGTCTTGGTTAACTTAGACCCCATTCTCTCCTACAAGCAAAATGCATATGATCTTTTTGTGTTGTAACCGTGGGTAAATCCGTGGGTAAATTACAAATAAGCTTATAACTTATTGAATTTATTGCTATATATGGCAGAGAGGAAGGGATTCGAACCCTCGAAACCTTTCGGTTTACACGCTTTCCAGGCGTGCTCCTTCAGCCACTCGGACACCTCTCTAAAACTCTTTAAATTGTATGGTATTGTCGATGTAGGCATGTTTCTGAGCGAAGTTTGAACAAAGCATGCTCGTTACTCGGTGCGTCCTGCACCTCGCCCTTCGGGTCCATAGCCAGAAAAGCATTGGCTATGTTCAAAATTGCTCCTGGCAATTTTAGTCAACCACTCGGTCATCTCTCTAAATTTGTTTTAATCTTTTGCGTTATATAATTTTTCCAGTATTTCTTTCGCACCACGAGATAGCAATTCATCAGCCAGTTTAGTGCCTAGCTGCTCACCTTCACTGCGATGTCCGCTAATATCACTTTGCACAATTAAGCTGCCATCCGGCTCACCAACTAAAGCTTGTAAATGCAGTGTGTCGCCATCCAGCATTGCGTAACTGGCAATAGGTACCTGGCAGCCACCTTGAAGACGTTTGTTTAAAGCACGTTCGGCGGTGATGCGGTCTGCGGTGTCAGTATCGTTTAATACGGATATCAGGTCGAGTGTTTCTTCATCATCAATGCGTGCTTCCAGCCCGACAGCACCCTGACCAACAGCGGGTAATATCCATGAGGATGAGATACGCTGTTTTATGCGTTTTGCCATGTCAAGTCGAACCAGACCTGCGCAGGCAAGGATGATGGCATCATAATCACCGTTATCAAGTTTTTCTAATCTTGAATTGACGTTGCCGCGCAAATCTTTGATTTTTATATCAGGACGTTTGCTGAGTAACTGGCATTTTCTACGTAAGCTACAGGTGCCAACAACCGCGCCTTGCGGTAGCGTTTGCACTGAATTATATTGATTAGAGACAAAGGCATCGCAGGGTTCTTCGCGCTCTAAAATGGTAGAAAGAAACAAACCCTCTGGAAAATCCATCGGTACATCTTTAATAGAATGTGCGGCAATATCAGCTTTGCCTTCAAGTATTGCTATTTCCAGCTCTTTAACAAACAGACCTTTACCACCGATTTTTGCTAGTGGCGTATCCAGGATTTTGTCGCCCTGGGTGGTGAAAGTGACCAGCTCAACTTGCAGGTTTTCATGTGCTTGCATTAAACGTGTTTTAACGTGCTCTGCCTGCCACAGTGCGAGTGGGCTTTTTCGGGTAGCTATGCGTAAAATTGATTTCATTTAAAACGGCTAATGTTTTGTGGCATGTAAAAAGAAGATGAATTATACAGCGTTCTGAAAATTTAACAGGATAATTATGAAAAGAATGGAAAATTATAGATGAATGTTTAGTTGAAAAATGTATAATGCGCGGCTTATGGTGACCTGTTCTGGTTCCCTCGCGACGATAAACTGTGAACTCCGCCAGGTCCGGAAGGAAGCAACGGTAACAGTGATCTCGGGTGCCGAGGTGTGGCTGGGGCAGGTTGCCACCTTACAACTGTTTTTCTCTCTATAATCCTGCAGTTTTCTTCTTGCTACTATCTTCTTGCTACTATCTTAGATAAACTTTGCTGATGTTTCATCTTGCGAAAATTTTTTATGAATTCTCCAGCGTAAGTTATTCCGCATGAGCTACCCCACATGAGTTATCAAGTCCTGGCGCGAAAGTGGCGGCCGCAAAACTTCTCGGAGCTGGTTGGCCAGGAGCATGTTCAGCGTGCATTGGTTAATGCCCTGAATGATGATCGTCTGCACCATGCCTACCTGTTTACCGGCACACGCGGTGTCGGTAAAACCACCATTGCTCGCATTTTTTCAAAATCTTTAAATTGCGAGACCGGCATCACTGCCACACCCTGTGGTAAATGTTCAACCTGTGTGGAAATTGCTGAAGGCCGTTATGTTGACTTAATTGAAGTGGATGCTGCCTCACGTACCGGTGTTGATGATACCCGTGAATTACTGGAAAACGTGCAATACGCGCCAACACGCGGACGTTATAAAGTGTACCTGATTGACGAGGTGCATATGTTTTCCAAAAGCAGTTTTAATGCTTTATTAAAAACCCTGGAAGAGCCGCCACCTCATGTGAAGTTTCTGCTGGCAACCACTGACCCGCAAAAACTGCCAGTCACCGTGCTTTCGCGTTGTTTGCAATTTAACCTGAAGCGCTTGCCAGTGAGTCTGATCATCAGCCATTTGCAGCATGTTTTAAGCTCGGAAAAGGTTGAGCATAATGTCTCTGCACTACAGCTTATTGCTGAAGCGGCGGATGGTAGTATGCGTGATGCACTGAGTCTGTTAGATCAGGCACTTGCCTTTGGTGCTGGCAGTGTTCTGGAACAGGAAGTGCGTGACATGCTGGGCAGTGTGTCACGGGGTAAAGTGTTGGGGTTATTAACCGCTATTTTACAGCGTGATGCGGCGACAACCATGCAGGCAGTGGCAGCTCTGACTGAGTTTTCACCCGATTTTGAAAATGTACTGGCCGAATTATTAAGTTTGTTGCATCACATGAGCCTGGCAAAAACAGTGCCTGAAGCACTGGATGAGTTTGTCAGTGCGCGTGAGACTTTACTAAAATTAACCGAGCAGGTATCGGCTGAAGATTTACACCTGTTTTATCAAATTGCACTGATTGGCCGCCGGGATCTACCTTTGTCACCCGATGCAAGAAATGGTTTTGAGATGATTATGCTACGGATGCTGGCGTTTAGACCTGCAGCAGTCGATGCGGCTTCTGCTCTACAAATATCGGCACAGTCAGCAGCGTCGACACAGGCGCCGATTCAGAATAAAAGTCAGCAGCAGGCATCCGCACAAAGCAATGCTCAGAGCATTAATGTAAGCAGGCAAACTGAGCCTGCTGTAGATAAACCAGCTGTAGGCAGCTCCATTTTAAATACGGTAAGAGATGCGATAACAGAAACGGCTTATGCAGAGCCGGCTATTATAGAACCTGTCGCAGTGTCAGAGCAGAGCCACAAGGATGTGCCGTTAACGAACCAAAGGATGGAGCAGTGGCACAAGGATGTGCCGTTAACGAACCAAAGGATGGACAAACAGGTGGAAGCACAATCTGCACCCCAGTATGCATCCGGGTCTGCATTAAGCGGCAATGCATCAAATGACTGGCGAGAAATTGTTAATGCACTTGGTCTGGGTGGCTTGGTAAAACAACTTGCGATCAACTGCACTATGGATCAACGTGATGGCAATAGAATCGTTTTGCACATAACAAGTGGTCATAGCAACTTGATCAATGTAAAAGCAAAACAGCGTTTGCAACAAGCCCTGGGTGAATATTTTAATATTGATGCACAACTGGATATTAAGGTTGTCAATAAAAATAAAAATGAAAATGAAATTGGAATTGGAATTGAAAGCGAGCAGTGGCAGCAGTGGCACAAGGATGTGCCGTTAACGAACCAAAGGATGGATAAGGATGTGCCGTTAACGAACCAAAGGATGGAGACACCTGCACAAATCAGCCAGCGTGAAACTGATCAACGTCAGCAACAGGCTGTAGACTCGATTAATGACGACAGTTTCACGCAGTCATTGAAACAAAATTTTAATGCGGAGATAATTCCTGGGTCGGTTAAGCCGGTAACTTAAAAGCAATGGTTAATTATTAATGGTTAATTGTTAATGAAAAAACAAAATCATCAACCATTAATAATTAACAATTAACCATTAACAAAGAGGTAGTTATGAAAGGTGCAATGGGCAATATGATGAAGCAGGCGCAAAAAATGCAGGAAGATATGCAAAAAGCGCAACAGGAAATCGCTAATATGGAAGTGGAAGGCCAGGCTGGTGGCGGCATGGTAAAAGTGTTGATGAATGGTCGTCATGAATTACGCCGCGTTAATATTGATGAAAGTTTGATGCAGGATGATAAGGAAATGATTGAAGATTTACTGGCCGCAGCAGTGAATGATGCGGTAAGAAAAATTGAGCAGGAATCTTCTGCAAAAATGTCCGGTTTGACAGCGGGTCTTAATTTACCCGGTGGCATGAAATTACCATTTTAAATATTCTTGTTAAATTTACTCGTTTAATATCCAATGTCACCTTTGCTGGCACAGTTAATTGATGCTTTAAAATGTTTGCCTGGAGTAGGGCCCAAATCTGCACAACGCATGGCATTTTATCTACTGGAACGCGACCGTGACGG
>JAFLJY010000021.1 GCA_022712755.1 Gammaproteobacteria bacterium | reverse complement strand
GACCCGCGTGCGTCCTTGTTGTTCGATGGCACAGGCGATCACGCCAATCCATTGACCGAAGACCGGGTGTCGGTTAACGGGCGCATCGTTAAATGCACGCACATCGAGGCCGAGCAACGCTTCATGGCCCGACATCCCAAAGCGTTCTACGCGCAGTTTGCCGACTTTTCATTTTATGAAATGCAGGTCGAGGACGCCCATTTTGTGGGCGGGTTCGGTACGGCCTTGTCGGTCCCGGCTGATATTCTTTGTTTGCCGAAGGCGGACATACAAGAACTCCATGATGCGGAGCAGAGCATCAGGACCCATATGAATGAGCAACATGGGGAAGCAGTACGCAATATGGCCGTCAATCTGTTGCAAGGCACCGATGGTCCCTGGCAGTTGACCGGCATCGACCCTGAAGGCTGCGACTTGATGATGCGCAAGGAGCGATGCCGTCTTGATTTCAGTTCACCAGTGAAAACGCCCGATGACGCTCATCACGTGCTGGTGGAACTGGCCAAAAAAGCCAGATCAAAAAACTAGTGGCTCGACTCACTTAAAATGACGAGTTGGGGGTGAAGCCTTATTGAAAAATTATCGCTCCCCGGACAAGTTGGGGAGCGGCAGCGAGCGAACGCAGAGCGGGGGTCCAGAGCGAATAAAGCGAGGAGTTGTACTTCGTTTCCCTGGGCCCCGGGGCAAGCCCGGGGAGCGGTTTCTTAAGCTGATTGGAACCCTTAGATTTAAGTGAGACACACCACTAGGGTTCTTGCCCTTAGCGACGACGAAAGACAAGATCTCCACGCCCGCTTGGGCTTCTCAACGTGATATATTGGCGACTGCCTTTGACAACGATATTGATGGAACCATGAATATCATATTCGGTATTTGAGAAGCGGCCACGATAGCGGTTTTTACCTGTTTTTTTGACCGTTCCTGATTGCTCAAGAAGGCCAACACTGGCAACGGAACATCTGGCATAAACGCTATATCGACCAGATCTTTGCGCGCGAACCGTTGCTCGGCATCTCGTTCTCTCTTTGGCACCAGATGCGGTGGTAAAACTACCGCCGCCTTTCCAGCTTCCGGCAAGCGAGCGGGATTTGGCATGGGACTGGGTGGTGCTTAAGACAAAAACCAAACTGAACACTGCGGCCATTATCATTTTCATGATGTAAATCCTTTTTGGTATAGGGGTGCGTTACGCACTGTTATCATTCCTTGATACAACCAAATAAGTCGAATTCTAGCAGTTGCAAGTGAACACATTTTGAGGGATAGTCAAGTCAACTACATCCCCTTGGTCGTAGGGGTGTATGGCCCGACATCTTCTTTAGAAACCGAAGGGAATCCCCCACAATGACACTATCCCACGATGGAGCCTCACGCACAAGCAACAATGAATTGATAAGGTGGGTAGATGAGGTCGCACTGATGTGTACCCCTGACAAGATTGTCTGGTGTGATGGGTCGAAAGCCGAATATGACCGTCTGAGCGCGGAACTCGTAGAGGCCGGTGTCTATATTAAGCTTAATGAACAAAAACGCCCCAATTCCTATCTCGCCCGCTCGCACCCCTCTGATGTGGCGCGCGTCGAGAACCGCACCTTCATGTGTCACGAAAAAGAGGAAGATGCCGGCCCTACCAATAACTGGATGGCTCCTGCGCAGATGAAAGCGGAAATGCGCGAGAGTTATGATCGTTGCATGAAGGGACGCACCATGTATGTGATCCCGTTTTCGATGGGTCCCATTGGCTCTCCCATCGCTCAAATTGGTGTAGAGATTTCCGACAGCGCTTATGTGGTGACCAACCAGCATATCATGACCCGTGTCAGCCAGGAGGTTCTGGACACGCTGGGTGATGGCGAATTCATCAAATGTCTGCATTCGGTTGGTGCGCCGCTGGAACCTGGGCAAGCCGATGTGCCCTGGCCGTGCGAAGCCGAGATTGACAATAAATATATCACCCATTTCCCGCAAACCCGCGAGATCTGGTCCTATGGATCGGGCTATGGCGGCAATGCTCTGCTTGGCAAGAAATGTCTGGCACTGCGTATCGCTTCGACTATGGCGCGTGAAGAAGGCTGGCTGGCTGAGCATATGCTTATTCTGGGGCTCAAAAGCCCGGAGGGCATCGATACCTATATTGCAGCCGCGTTCCCAAGTGCGTGCGGTAAAACCAATCTTGCGATGGTACTGCCTCCCGAGGGCCTGAAAGATTGGAAAACCACCACGGTGGGCGATGATATCGCCTGGATCAAACCTCATGCAGACGGCACGCTGCGCGCCATCAATCCTGAATACGGTTTTTTTGGTGTGGCACCGGGCACCAATTATGACAGCAACCCGATGGCCATGGAAAGCATGAAGGAAAACTGCATCTTTACCAATGTGGCGCTCACCGATGAGGGGGATGTGTGGTGGGAAGATATAGATGGCCCTGTGCCGGATCATCTGATCGACTGGAAGGGCAATGACTGGACGCCAGCTAGCGAGACGCCAGCGGCGCATCCT
>JAFLJY010000020.1 GCA_022712755.1 Gammaproteobacteria bacterium | reverse complement strand
CACAATAACAAACTTGGTATACATAAACTGCCGCAAAAATGACCATACTCCCATCATTACGCGCTTTGCATG
The DNA here is from genome assembly GCA_022712755.1 of Gammaproteobacteria bacterium. Lineage (GTDB taxonomy): Bacteria > Pseudomonadota > Gammaproteobacteria > SZUA-229 > SZUA-229. The sequence goes on along the minus strand of JAFLJY010000020.1, from coordinate 10,813 downwards.
ACCGGGATATTGCTTTTTCATACTAACAATGGCTACGCGGTATGAACAACCTTCCGGTGGCAAATAAAAATCAATAATTTCGGGAAACTGTTTTTGCAGAATTGGAACAAAAACCTCATTAAGTGCCAACCCTAAAATAGCGGGTTCATCCGGTGGTCGTCCGGTATAAGTACTGTGGTAAATAGGGTCTTGTCGGTGACTGATTCGCTCAATAGTAAACACTGGAAAAGTTTCAGTTTCATTATAATAACCGGTATGATCGCCATACGGTCCTTCTTCTGCAACATCATCCGGATAAATAAAACCTTCAAGAATATATTCTGCAGAAGCGGGTACCTGTAGATCAGCCAATCCGTCCAGGGCACAGTTAACCACTTCAGTTTTACTGCCCCGTAATAATCCAGCAAAACCATATTCTGATAAAGCATCCGGTACCGGTGTTACTGCTGCCAGTATAGTTGCCGGGTCTGCACCTAAAGCTACGGCAATGGGAAAAGGCTCACCTGGATGTTTACTTTGCCATTCTTTAAAATCCAGGGCACCTCCACGTTGCGCTAACCAGCGCATAATCACTTTATTTTTTGCAATTACTTGTTGGCGATAAATTCCCAGATTCAGCCTTTCTTTTTCCGGGCCTTTGGTCACCACCAGTCCCCAGGTTATTAAAGGGGCAACATCACCAGGCCAACAGGTTTGTATCGGAATAGACTTTAAATCAACTTCATCTTTTTCAAAAACAATTTTCTGACACGGTGCTTTTTTAATGACTTTTGGTGCCATATTTAACACCTGTTTGAAAATTGGCATTTTCTCCCAGGCATCTTTTAATCCTTTTGGTGGATCCGGCTCTTTTAAAAATGCCAGCAATTTACCCACCTCACGTAACGCCTCAATGGACTCCTCTCCCATGCCCATAGCTACACGTTGCGTGGTACCAAATAAATTAGCTAGTACGGGTACAGATGAGTTTTTTACATTTTCAAATAATATGGCAGGACCACCCTGTTTTAAGGTGCGATCACATATTTCGGTAATTTCAAGATAAGGATCAACTTCTACACTGATGCGTTTTAGTAATCCCTTTTTTTCCAGTTGTGCGATGAAATCGCGAAGATCGTTATATTTCATTTTATGTAATTATTCAGCGTAATTTAGGAATAATGATACAGGTTGTTGATTTATCAGGTCGCTGTGAATACGTCCCCATGTTTACTAAAACGGCGCTCTACTGCAACATCCATGTTGCAGATGCCTGAAAAATCATCAACCTGCATCATTTCTGTAGAATACGCTGAATAGTTACCATTTTATTAAAATAACCTGGAAATTTGAAGAAAAAATTAGCCGCAAAAAACGCAAACTTTAACTTGTTTCTCTTAACGCTTTGTTTACGGCTAATTGGTCTTTTTAGGTATCTATGTTTGTAGCAGATAAGGCATTGGCTTCGATGAAGTCGCGACGAGGTTCAACTTGATCACCCATTAACATAGTAAACACTTCATCAGCTGAAACAGCATCTTCTATGCGTACCTGCAACATACGGCGAGTTTCAGGGTTCATGGTGGTATCCCATAATTGATCGGGATTCATTTCACCCAGACCTTTGTAACGTTGTATATTTTGGCCTTTTCTGGCCTCACTGAATAACCAGTCCATTACCTGGTCAAAATTTTCTACTTGTCTTTGTTTTTCACCGCGTTGAATATATGCATCTTCAGCTAATAAAGAATCCAGTTTATTTCCCAGTGATGAAAGGTTTTCATAATCCATAGAATCAAAAAAAGCATTATCCAGAACATAGTCATGGTCTAAACCATGTAGTTGTTTTGTGATAGTAATAGTTAAATTATTATCATCATCCTGGTTAACATCTGCAGTATATACAATACCGGATAATTTATATTTTTCTAATCGTTTCAATAAATTATCTGTATACTGCTGGAGCTGTTCATTATTATTGAACTGTTCTTTTAACAGACCGTTAATATTAATTATCTGTTCCAGAATATTACGATCAATACGTCTACTAAGGCGCTGAATAATATTCTTTGCTGTTAAATAACTGCGTGCTATTTCCTCCAAAGCAGTATCAGAAATAGCGGGTACATTGGCTGATACAAATAATTTTGCGCCAGTTAATGCTTGCTGTAAAAGATAAGCATTTAACTCATCATCATCTTTAACGTAACGTTCCTGTTTGCCCTTTTTAACTTTATACAAAGGAGGTTGTGCGATATAAATATGACCACGTTCGACTAATTCGCCCATTTGGCGATAAAAGAAGGTTAACAATAATGTACGAATATGAGAGCCATCTACATCCGCATCTGTCATGATTATAATGCGATGATAACGCAATTTATCAGGATTATATTCATCCTTACCAATACCACATCCAAGCGCAGTTATTAGTGTACCAATCTCTGCTGAGCCCAGCATTTTATCAAAACGGGCTTTTTCAACATTTAGAATTTTGCCTTTGAGTGGCAATATAGCCTGCGTTCTACGATCACGACCCTGTTTAGCTGAACCACCCGCTGAGTCCCCTTCCACTAAATATATTTCACATAAAGCCGGATCTTTTTCCTGGCAGTCTGCTAATTTACCGGGTAAGCCTGCGATATCCAACGCGCTCTTACGACGTGTCATTTCACGTGCTTTTCTGGCCGCTTCTCTGGCTCTGGCAGCATCTATTATTTTATCTGTAATATTTCTGGCATCCGTTGGATTCTCTAATAAAAAATCCTGCAATTTTTCAGCAACCAGGGATTCAACAATGCCTTTTACTTCTGAAGAGACTAACTTATCTTTTGTTTGTGAAGAAAATTTAGGGTCGGGTACTTTTACCGAAACGACAGCAGTTAACCCTTCTCTAGCATCATCACCTGCAACCGAAACTTTGGCTTTTTTTGCAGCAGTCGACTGATTAACATAATTGTTTAGACTTCGTGTTAAAGCACCTCGAAAACCAGCAATATGTGAACCACCATCTCTTTGTGGAATATTATTAGTAAAAGGGTAAATTTTTTCCTGGTAAGAGTCACTCCACTGCATGGCTACTTCTACCACAACATCATCTTTTTCTTCAATAAAATATAGAACGGATGGATGTAAAGGTGTTTTATTTTTATTGAGGTGTTCAACAAAAGAACGTATTCCGCCTTCATACTCAAATATATCTTCTTTATCATTGCGCTCATCAAACAGCACAATGCGAACACCAGAATTTAAGAAAGATAATTCGCGTAAACGTTTACTTAAAATATCGTAGTGAAATTCGATATTTTTAAAAATTGTATCACTGGGCCAGAAGCGTAAAGAGGTACCTGTTTTTTCAGTATCACCAGTCGCTTCTAAAGGTGACACAGAATCACCCATGTGATATTCCTGTGCATAAACTTTACCACCACGTTGAATCGTTAGTGCCAGCTTTTCAGATAATGCATTCACCACAGAAACACCTACACCATGTAAACCACCGGACACTTTATAGGAGTTATCGTCAAACTTGCCGCCAGCATGCAAAATAGTAAGTATAACTTCAGCAGCAGACATACCCTCTTCTTCATGCATTTCTGTAGGAATACCACGACCATTATCAGAAACAGTAACGGAGTTATCAGCGTGAATTTTCACCTTGATTTCATCACAGTGTCCGGCAAGCGCTTCATCGATAGAATTATCAACAACCTCAAATACCATATGGTGTAAACCGGTGCCGTCATCCGTGTCACCAATATACATTCCAGGGCGTTTTCTAACCGCATCCAGACCCTTTAAAACTTTAATACTTGATGAATCGTATATTTCCGTTGTACTCATGTTTTCAACCACTTATTTGAACTACTGCATTATATCAGGTCTTTAACTTCGATACCTAAGAGTGACCTACTAAAAGACTGCCTTTCTATTCTGAATTAACCCTTCCATGTTCCACGTGGAACATTTTATTTATATCCCAGGCAGATAGGTCAATTTGATCTACATCTATTGCAGTGATGAATAATTGTATATTCATTTTAGACAGGACTGATAAGATTAATTTTCGGTGATTAGCATCAAGTTCAGCAGGTAAATCATCATAAAGTAGTACACAAGCTTTTTTCATTGATTCAGTAAACTGCATCGCTTGAGCGAGTCGCATTAGCGCTACTAATAATTTTTGTTGTCCTCGTGAAATACTGGTTTGTGCAGATTGACCATTTACTTTAATAATAATATCAGCGCGGTGTGGTCCATACTGGGTATAACCTTTCATTCTTTCTTTAATCAGATTATCCTGCAACAGTGATAATAAATCTAAATCTTCATGCCAACCACGTTTATATTCAATATCAATTTTATCCTTTATAAAGAATTGTTCTGATAACTGATTAAAGTAAGGCATTAAGCTAGCGAAATACTCTCTTCTTAAATGATCTATACGATGTGCTGAATCGTGAATTTCTTGATTCCATAATTGGCAAACATCCGTTTTTTGTTTTGATTTTAATGATGCATTACGCTGTGCAAGAGCTTTTTTAAATCGCTTCCAGGACTGAAAAAAAGCATGTTCCACGTGGAACACACCCCAATCCAGGTATTGTCTACGAAATGATGGGCTGCCACTAATTAATTTATAACTATCAGGATGAATAGCTAAAATAGGAAATTGAGCAGTAATATCAGATACGCGCTTGACATTTTTTTTATTAATACGGATTTCTGATTTATTACGACTGCGTCTAATACCAAGAGGTATAATATTTTTCTCACTGGATTCTATATTTGCAACGAGTTGTAAATATGGAGTTTGTCTGTGAATTAAATCAATTACTGATTGCGTGCGAAAAGAACGTATATGGCTTAAATAATATATAGCTTCGAGTAAGCTGGTTTTACCTGAGGCATTATTACCAACAATTAAATTAATACCCTGAACAGGGATTATTTGAGCATCTTTCAGGTTCCTGAAATTTTTTATGGTCAGCTGCGTTAATTGCATGAAAAAGGATTATTTCTTGTATACGCAATTTATATAAGCATTAATTTTATAATAAGTCTATTTGAGACATAGACTGACTTATTGATATTTTCTATAAGCGCATTGGCATAATGACATACTTACAATCTGTTTGATCAGGATAAGTTAATAAAAAACTACTGTTTGAATCACTTAATGTGGCCTGGACAATATCAGAATTTGTTACATTAAGTACATCAAGCAAGTAATTAACATTGAAGCCTATTTCTATATCGTCTCCACTATAATCTACTTCCTGTTCAATATCGGCTTCTTCTTGATCCGGGTTCTGCGCCTGTAATTTAATAAGATTGTTTTCTAGAAGTAATCGTATACCGCGGTATTTTTCATTTGAAAGTATAGAAGCTCGCATTAATGCTTGACGAAGTTGATCACGATCGACTCTAAGAATATTGTCACCACCTGTTGGCATAACTCGATTGTAATCAGGAAAACGTCCATCTATTAGTTTTGATGTTAACTTAAAGCCATCAAACTCAACCTGTAAATGATTACTACCAAGGATTATTTTTACACTGTCTTTTGTATCACCTAATAAACGTACAAGCTCTAACACGCCTTTCCTGGGTAAAATGACTTGTTTAATATCAGCAATGTCCGCATTCGTTTCTTTTTGACAGTAAGCAAGGCGATGACCGTCAGTAGCTACAGCACGTAAATAATTTGCACTTAGTTCAAGCATTAAACCATTTAAGTAGTAACGTACATCTTGTTGCGCCATTGCAAAAGCTGTTTTATCAATAATATCTCGTAATATATTTTGCGGTATTTCAAATTCATAAATACTATTAATTGTATCCAATGATGGAAAGTCATTTGCAGGTAATGTAGTTAATGTAAAACGACTTCGTCCTGACTGTATACGTGCTTTACCATCAACCACACTAAATTTAATAATAGCTTCATTGGGTAATGCTTTGTATATATCCAATAGTTTTCGAGCAGGGACAGTAATCTCACCTGGTTCATCAACAATAATATTAATCTGACTAACTAATTCGATTTCTAAATCAGTGGCGGTAAGTGTTAATGAATTTTCTGATGTTCGAATTAAAACATTTGAAAGAGCGGGCATGGTTTGTTTTTTTTCTACAGCACCGATGATCTGCTGAAGTGGATTTAGCAGTATTTCCTTTTCGGTTTGAAACTTCATGGTGTTACCCCAAGATTACTATAAGTATAATTATTTAATTTTATATATATTATTATTATTATTATGTACCACATGTTTTTGTGGATAAGTATAATAATTGTATATAAATCAAAGTGTTAATTCAGTTAAAATGTTTGTATTACAGTTGTATTAACTGCGTTTTAACTGTCAATGAAATGTGGATAAGTTTTTTGTTGGTTTTTGATTACAGTTTGTTCATACTTAAGTCACAATTTATACACAGTTATTGCGTTTGCTTTATTTATTATTATGTATTTTTTTATAAGTTGTGAGTAAATTGTTAATAACTACTTTCGAAATGCAATTAATGACTTAATATTCGTATTAAATTTTTATAATCTTCATCAATTTTATTGTCTGACTCTCTTAATGATGCAATTTTCCTACAACCATGCAAGATCGTAGTATGATCGCGACCCCCGAAGGCAGCGCCTATCTCTGGTAGACTGTGATTGGTTAATTCTTTCGATAAAGCCATGGCTAATTGTCTTGGTCGGGTGATCGAACGACTGCGTCGGTTTGAATGCAAATCAGAAGTACGAATCTTGTAGTATTCCGCAACAATTTTCTGGATATTATCAATGGTGATGGTGCGCTCCTGTATTGCAATTAAATCACGTAATGCTTCTTTGGCAAAATCTAGCGTTATTGGCGAAGCAGTGAAATTTGCTGTTGCCATAACACGGCGGAAAGCACCCTCAAGTTCACGTATATTGGAACGGATTCGTTTTGCAATAAAAAAGGCCACCTCACCAGGTAGGTCAATATTTGCTTCTTCTGCTTTTTTCTGCAAAATGGCTACTCGGGTTTCTAGTTCGGGTGGTTCAATGCAGACCGGCAAGCCCCAACCAAAACGTGAGCGTAATCGCTCTTCCAGACCTTCTACTTCTTTTGGATAACGATCGCAGCTTAAAATAATTTGACTGCCGCCTTCTAACAAAGCATTAAAAGTATGAAAAAATTCTTCCTGAGAGCGTTCTTTTCCGGCAAAAAACTGAATATCATCAACTAAGATAGCATCCAGAGAGCGATAATATTGTTTAAATGCATCAATAGAATTGTGTTGTAAAGCTTTTACCATATGCCCGACAAAGCGTTCGGAGTGTATATAAGTGATACGGGCATCGGGTTTGTGTTTTAGTATCATATTACCCACAGCATGCATTAAGTGGGTTTTACCTAAACCAACACCGCCATAAAAAAATAAAGGGTTATACGCGCTACCGGGGTTTTCAGCGACCTGAATGGATGCCGCTTTAGCGAGTTGATTGGATTTACCTTCAACAAAATTATCAAAGGTAAATATTGGGTTTAAATTATGCTCAACAAAAGTATTGTTTACTTTAGGTTTGTTGTTGGTAAAGAATGATTCGGTTTTTTGGATATTAGCCTTAATATTAGATCCGGCAGCAGGTTTATCACTATGTATGTTTTGGCTGCCAATTTCAACAATTAACTGAGTTGTTTTCCCGGAATCGAGATCGGATAAAATAGTTTGAATTTTGTCCTGGAAATTTTTTTTAACCCAGTCCTGTACAAAACGATTGGGCGCTAATAACTTAATCTGGTTATTATCTTCAATGATTTGAAGTGGCCGAATCCAGGTGTTTAACTGTTGGTCAGAAAGCTCCTGTTCTAAGCGTTGTAAGCAACTTGACCACATTGTTTTGCTCACGCAGATTAACCTCTTACTAAAATAAGTGAACCATAACAGGTATAAATGTACGATTCTTTGTTTTTGGGGGAATTGATTTTATACCTGTTAATCTGACTTATCCACAAGAGAGCAATATTATTTATTATTATTATAGAGAATCAAGGTCAGAGCATAAAAACATGTCATTTAAAGACCAGTAAAGACAATACTCACAGAGTGAGTGGATTTGTGTTTATACCTGAGATGGAATAAGTCTAGACATAGGACGGACATTGCCGCCAAATTACTAGTAGATGTGTTTTTAATCAGGTTGAGTGATTATGAATTATTTTTGACTAAAGTGGCAGTAGTACGTAAAATGCGCGGTTCGCTGAAACATTAATATTGGTTATTATTGTTGGATTATAATAACCATGGGATTTAGTTATGAAAAGAACATTTCAACCAAGTTGTTTAAAACGTGCCAGAACACATGGCTTTCGTGCGCGTAGCCGTACTGTTGGTGGTCGTAGAGTATTAAAATCACGCCGTGCAAAAGGTCGACACAGCTTGACTGTCTGATTAATTGTCTAGTTTAATAGCGTCTGCCTTTTATAATTTAATCGTCTCTTAACTAGTGATAAATTAATAATAACTGGTGTACATCAGTTATTTCAAAAGTTATAAAAAGCTGTTAGGAAAAAATCATGTCTCTGGTATGTTTACCAAAACATGCCACAAAACATGCTAATAGATTGTTAAAAGCATCTGATTATAATCATGTTTTTGAAAAAGCTGTTCGTTCTTCAGATCGCTATTTTACAATATTAGCTCGCCCAAATAATCGCCAGCATGCGCGTTTGGGCATGGCATTTACAAAGAAAAGAGTAAAACTGGCAGTAGCAAGGAATCGATTGAAACGAATTTCCAGGGAAAGTTTTCGACTAACTCTAGATAAATTTAGAGCTGACTATGTGGTTTTAGCTGGTGCACACTGCTCGAAGGCAAGTAATAAGCAGTTATTTCATTCATTGGAACAACACTGGCAACAGCTAAATAAAAAATGCGGAAAATTATAGTAAAAATAATTACCCTGATTATTCGTGCCTATCAGTATGTTATTAGTCCTTATTTGCCACCAAGTTGTCGTTATAGCCCAACCTGTTCTGAGTACGCTATTGAAGCATTTCAACGATTTGGTGTTATCCGTGGTTTAATCTTATCGTTGCGTCGACTATTCAGTTGTCACCCCTGGCATTGTGGCGGACATGACCCTGTGCCCACTTCGTTTACCTTAAAAAGATCCATAAAATAATAAGCACTGAAGAATAAACCCTGGAAAAATATACCTGGAACATACAAAAATGAATCAACGCGTACTTTTATATTTCACCCTGTTTTTCATTATCTATATGCTCTGGGCACAATGGCAACTGGATTATGGTCCAAAACCTGAACCCACTCCAGAAACAGTTGCACAAGCAAATCAAAATGCTGAAATAAATGCGTCACTGGAAGCCATTCCACAGGCGGTAACGTCTATGAATACTGAACAAGCGATTGCACCTGTTGTTCAGGAAACGGTTGCCGGCAGTGAACGCATAAAAGTGGTTACTGATGTTATTGAGATAGAAATTGATACCAAAGGCGGTGATATTCGTCGAGTTCTTTTGCGTGATTATGCGATTAGTGCGAAAAGACCAGAAGAAAAACTGGTATTACTGACCGATGCAAACATTAATTACCATGTTGCACAGTCGGGACTGGTTTCAATCAATGAAGGCACAGCACCGTCACATAATGCAGTTTTTCACAGTGAAAAGTATGAGTATCGTTTAGCAGAAGGTAAAGATATTATAGAAGTACCGCTTTACTGGGAAAATGATAATGGGGTAAAGGTTAAAAAAGTTTTAACCTTTAAACGCAGTGACTATGTTATTGATGTTAATTATTATATTACCGCAGGGCAGGAAAACTGGAGTGGCAGTGATTATATGCAAATCACGCGCTCACAGCTGATTGATAAAGAAAGTAACTTCTTTATACATACGTACACAGGCGCGGTTATTTATAACGATGAAATAAAATATGAAAAAGTTGATTTTGGTGATATTGCAGAATCAAATTTAAACATGCAATTAAAAGATGGTTGGGCAGCCATGATTCAGCATTATTTTCTTAGTGCATGGGTTCCTGAAGAAAATAAAAATAACTTGTTTTTTAGTCGCTACAACCGAAATAAAGACCACTATACGATAGGGATACGAACATCAGCGATTAGTATTGATGCCGGGCAAACAGGCGAAATCAGCTCACAATTAGTTGTAGGGCCAAAACTACAATATAAACTGGAAGATGTTGCTCCAGGTCTAGATTTAACGGTTGACTACGGCGTATTAACCATCTTTGCAAAACCTCTGTTCTGGTTATTAAATTTCTTCCATGAAATATTTGGTAACTGGGGCTGGGCCATTATCTTTTTAACCTTAACGGTAAAACTGGCTTTTTATAAATTGTCAGAAATGGGTTATAAATCCATGGCAAAAATGCGCAAAGTCGCCCCGCGTATTAAAAAAATGAAAGAACAGTTTGGTGATGACCGTCAGGCAATGAGCAAGGCGATGATGGATATGTATAAACGGGAAAAAATCAACCCGATGGGTGGTTGTTTCCCTATCCTTATTCAAATGCCGATTTTTATCTCACTTTACTGGGTATTACTGGAAAGTGTAGAATTACGCCATGCACCATTTGTACTTTGGCTGGATAACCTGACCGCTAAAGACCCCTACTTTGTTTTGCCACTGTTAATGGGCATCTCAATGTATATTCAGCAAAAGCTAAATCCTGCACCGATAGACCCGATGCAGCAAAAAATATTTGCGATAATGCCTTTTGCTTTTACCATTATGTTTGCCTTCTTCCCATCCGGGCTGGTTTTATACTGGGTGGTCAATAATATTTTATCCATTGCTCAGCA
>JAFLJY010000019.1 GCA_022712755.1 Gammaproteobacteria bacterium | reverse complement strand
TGGGCGGTTATGACCTGGATGCAGATGATATGGCAGTGGCGATTGGCGAATGGGCAGACAGTGGTTTTCTCAATATAGTAGGCGGTTGCTGTGGTACTACGCCGGATCATATTCGTGCCTTTGCTGATATTGTTGCGGATAAAAGTCCGCGAGCCATTCCAGACATCCCAGTGCAATGCCGTCTTTCAGGTTTAGAGCCGTTTAACATTGGCGAGGATTCTTTGTTCGTCAATGTTGGTGAGCGTAATAATGTGACCGGTTCAGCCATGTTCAAGCGGCTGATAAAAGAGGATAAATACGAAGAAGCGTTAGGTGTTGCTGCCGAACAGGTCGAAAATGGCGCACAGATTATCGACATCAACATGGATGAAGGCATGTTGGAGTCCAAAGAGGCGATGGTCAAATTTTTAAACCTGATCGCTTCTGAGCCGGATATATCGCGTGTGCCGGTGATGATTGACTCCTCAAAATGGGATATTATCGAAGCCGGTCTGCAATGCGTGCAGGGCAAAGCCATCGTCAATTCCATCTCACTCAAAGAAGGTGAGGACAACTTTATAAAATACGCCAGACTGGTGCGTCGTTACGGTGCGGCGGTTATCGTTATGGCGTTTGATGAAGACGGACAGGCGGATACCTATGAACGCAAAGTTAAAATCTGTACCCGTTCATACAAGGTATTAACCGAAGTGGTTGGCTTCCCACCGGAAGACATCATTTTCGACCCGAATATTTTTGCCGTTGCCACCGGCATTGAAGAACACAATAATTATGCAGTCGATTTTATCGAAGCCACCCGCACCATAAAACAGACGCTGCCCTACGCCATGGTTTCCGGTGGCGTGTCGAATGTTTCATTCTCGTTTCGTGGTAATAATCCGGTACGTGAAGCCATTCACTCAGTGTTTTTATACCACGCCATTAAAGCTGGCATGGACATGGGCATCGTAAATGCCGGTCAGTTAGCCGTGTATGACGATCTGCCGGCTGATCTACGCGAAGTGGTCGAAGATGTTATTCAAAATAAAGATGCAAACGGCACCGATCGCCTGCTGGATATTGCACCGCAGTACATGGGCGACGGCACAGTCAAAGAAAGCAAAAAAGATCTGGCATGGCGTGAGTTACCGGTAAATGAACGTCTGGCGCTTGCCCTGGTAAAAGGCCTGACTGACTTTATTGAAGAAGATACCGAAGAAGCCAGACTACAGGCAACGTTGACCCTGCACGTGATCGAAGGCCCGCTAATGGACGGCATGAATACCGTCGGCGATCTGTTTGGTGAAGGCAAAATGTTTTTACCGCAGGTGGTGAAATCCGCCCGCGTCATGAAAAAAGCGGTGGCTTATTTAATGCCATATCTGGAAGCAGAAAAAGAGGGTGAGTTAAAAACCAATGGCAAAATTCTGATGGCAACAGTAAAAGGCGATGTACACGACATCGGCAAAAACATTGTTGGTGTGGTGTTACAGTGTAATAACTATGAAGTGATTGATATTGGTGTCATGGTGCCAGCAGAAACCATTTTAACTGAAGCCAAAAAACACGATGTTGATATTATTGGGCTGTCCGGTTTAATCACCCCGTCACTGGACGAAATGGCACACATGGCGGCAGAGATGCAACGCCTGGGGTTGAGTATTCCGTTGATGATTGGCGGTGCAACCACCTCACGTATTCATACTGCGGTAAAAATAGACCCAAAATATGATAATGCTGTTATCTATGTGGCTGATGCCTCACGTGCAGTGGGTGTGGCCGGTGAGTTATTAAGCAAAGAGCGACATCAGGCGTATAAACAGGCATTAAAAGATGAATACCACACCATGCGTGAGCAACGCAAAAAACGCACCGCAAAAAGAAAGACATTCAGCTTGCAACAGGCGCGAGACAACGCCTACAAAAGTGACTGGGAAAATTATTCGCCACCAAAACCAGCATTTTTAGGTATTAAAACATTTGACAATTATTCACTGGAAGAAATCAGTGCCTATATCGACTGGACACCGTTTTTTCATACCTGGGAGCTGGCGGGCAAATACCCAAAAATTCTTAACGATGAAGTGGTCGGTGAAGAAGCAACTGCACTGTTTGCAGACGCACAGAAAATGTTGCAACAGGTTGTTGATGAAAAATGGTTGCAGGCAAAAGCCGTCATTGGCTTCTTCCCTGCTAACAGTATTGGTGATGACATTGAAGTTTACCTTGATGATGAACGCACTGAAGTAAAAACCGTGCTGCACCACCTGCGCCAGCAAATGGCGAAACCGTCAGACCGTCCCAATGGTTGTTTATCCGACTTTATCGCACCTAGAGATTCCACTAAACAAGATTACATTGGCGCATTCGCTGTTACCACCGGTATTGGCATTGAAGAGCATGTGCAGCGTTTTGAAGCTGACCATGACGATTACAACAGCATATTATTAAAAGCCCTGGCCGACCGACTGGCTGAAGCCTTTTCTGAGCTGATGCATCAACGTGTGCGCAAAGAATTCTGGGGTTATGCCAGCGATGAGCAATATTCAAATAATGAATTAATAAAAGAATCCTACCAGGGCATACGCCCCGCACCGGGCTATCCAGCCTGTCCTGATCATACCGAAAAAGCCACGCTCTGGTCATTAATCGAGCCAGATAAGAACGCCGATATTACTATAACTGAAAGTTTTGCCATGTTGCCCACAGCCGCCGTTTCCGGTTTTTATTTCTCCCATCCTGATGCCAAATATTTCGGCACTGGAAAAATACAGAAAGATCAGGTGCAGGACTACGCCAAACGTAAAGGGGATGAACTGCGTGTTGTTGAGCGTTGGTTAGCGCCGGTGCTGGATTATGATACTTGATGTTTTGCCGGTTGCTCTGTTTGTTGCTGGCAATACGTAGCAAAGTTGCGCTGAATTTTTTTATGAGTCCTAACTAAGCGTTATGATATTTTTTTGGGGTTTGTGCCTTACCCCAGGCTATCTAACAGAGTAGCGACCTTCTTTTTATTTACACATATTCATATACGGTAAATTTCACATGTCTTTAATACGGTTACGAAATATTCAGGTTAGTTTTGGTGGTCCTGCCATTTTAGAAAATATCAGTCTTGCTATTGATGCCGGTGAGCGTCTTTGTTTGCTGGGTCGCAATGGCACCGGAAAATCGACCTTGTTGAAAGTGATTTCAGGTGAGGTGAAAGCCGATGTTGGTGATCTTGAGTTTAAACAGAGTATAAAAATTGCGGTATTAGATCAGGAGCCGAGGGGTGATTTAGACGGCAGTATTTTTGATGTGGTTGCAATGGGTCTGGGTGAAAACGCAAAATATTTGCAAGACTACCACCATGCACTGCATAACTTTACAGAAAACCATAATGACCAGACTATTACAGAATTACAGCGCGCACAGGATCAGGTGGATATTCATAATGCCTGGCAGTTAAATCAACAAGTTGAAGAAGTGTTAAGTCGTATGCAGCTAGATGGCGATGCCGATTATGCCTCGCTTTCCGGCGGCATGAAACGTCGTGTTTTGCTGGCTAAAGCACTGGTCATTAAACCCGATATTCTGCTGCTGGACGAGCCCACCAACCATCTTGATCTCAATGCTATTTTATGGCTTGAAGAACAGTTGCTGAATTATAAAGGAGCTTTGCTGTTCATTACTCATGATCGCTCTTTCATGCGAAAATTGTCCACCCGTATTATTGAGCTGGATCGCGGCAGCCTGACCTCCTACCCCGGCAATTACGATACCTATTTGAGACGCAAGGCCGAAGCTTTGCATGCTGAAGAAGTCTCAAATGCACACTTTGATAAAAAGCTGGCACAGGAAGAAGTATGGATAAGGCAAGGCATAAAAGCCCGTCGTACCCGAAATGAGGGCAGGGTACGGGCATTGGAAGCGATGCGTAGTGAGCGCAGCGCACGACGTAATCTGGTTGGAAAAGTGACCATGAAAGCGGCATCGGCTGAGCGGTCGGGCAAACTGGTGAGCGAGGCGGAAAATGTTTGTTTTGATTATGATGGCAAACCGTTAATAAGCGGTTTAACAACTACAATATTACGCGGTGACAAAATAGGCATTATTGGTCCCAATGGTGCAGGTAAAACCACCTTGTTACGATTATTACTGGGTGACCTTAAACCCACTGCGGGTACAATTAAAAACGGCACAAAACTTGAAGTGGCCTATTTTGACCAATTTCGCGCTCAACTGGATGATAACGCAAGTGTGATTGATAACCTGTCGCAAGGCAGAGAGTTTGTTGAAATCAATGGCAATAGAAAACATGTGATTGGTTATTTACAGGATTTTCTGTTTGCCCCTGAACGCGCCCGTTCGCCGGTAAGCATGTTGTCCGGTGGTGAGCGCAATCGATTATTGCTGGCTAAATTGTTTTCCAAACCATCAAACATCCTGGTGCTTGATGAGCCGACTAATGATCTCGACATCGAAACACTGGAGTTGCTTGAAGAACTGGTGATGGAATACAAAGGCACCGTGCTGGTGGTGAGTCATGATAGAGAGTTTGTTAATAATGTGGTCACCAGCACCCTGGTTTTTGAGGGCGATGCAAAGGTTAATGAGTACGTTGGCGGTTATGACGATTGGCTTAATTATGCGACTGAAAGAGCGCAGTCTGAAACTAATGCAGTAAAGGCAGCAGTTGTATTAAAAAAATCAGCCAGTCAGAATGTACCTCAAAATAAGAAGCAGAATAATGTTAAAAAACTTAGTTATAAAGATCAACGAGAACTGGATGCTTTGCCCGCGAAGATAGAAGCCTTCGAGCAACAGGTCGAGGCGCTGCAAAAGCAGATGGCTGATAACAAGTTTTACCAGAAAGAAAAAAAAGAGATTCAAAAAGTGCAGGAGCAATTGATTGAAGCCGAAGCTGGTTTGTCTCACTGTTATAGGCGTTGGGAAGAGCTTGAATAGAGCAGTGAGCAGTAGTGGCACAGGGATGTGCCGCTTACGAACCTAAGTATGGAATAGTGTTGTGTCATCTCGACCAGTGGGAGAGATCTTGTGCTACCGCTGTATAAGATCTCTCCCTTTTGTCGAGATGACATTGGTGTTGGACTTTTATCATGTTAATCAGAATGTTTGAGAGACTGTTTATTTTTTCACCCCATGCAATAACACCCAGTCTTCTTCATAAACAGGCGCATCCATTGTAAAAAATTCTACATAATTTTGACGAACTGTTTCCGCCTGTTCTCTCAAAATACCTGACAATACAATGTCTCCCTTTGTTTGGGTGTGTCTGGCAAGCATCGGCGCAAGTTCGGCAAGTGGGCCGCTTAGAATGTTAGCGATCACAATGTCGTATTGTGTCAGTGCATGCTGCTGTTGGTAATCATCCGCTAACCAGGTGTTTATTTTCTCGGTTACCTTATTTGTTTTAGCATTGTCGTGTGTGGCAAGCAATGCCTGCGGGTCAATATCAACGCCATCAGCATGGTCTGCGCCAAGCAGACAGGCGGCAATAGCTAAAATGCCTGAGCCACAACCGTAATCAAGAATATTTTCCTGCGCTTTATTGTTTAGGCCGATGTGTTGGTCTAACCAGCGTAGACATAACGATGTGGTTGGGTGTGTGCCGGTGCCAAATGCCAGCCCCGGATCCAGACGTAGATTGATTGCTTTCGGTTCAGGTGGCTCTATATGCAAAGGGCATACCCAAAGGCGTTCACCAAATGCCATGGCATGGAAATGTTCCATCCATGCGCGTGTCCAGTTTTGATCTTCCAGTATTTGTGTTGTGCAACTATGGCGAGTATCTTTCAGGCAATGCTTTATTTTTTCAAGCAGACTTTGCTGATTATTATCTAAAGTAACATCGAAAGTAAATAATCCGGTCACAATAACGTTATTCCATACCGGTGTCTCATTCAGACCAGGCTCGAGAATTGGCTGATCCGCCCCATCGGTCAATGTGACTGTTTGCGCGCCTACGCTGAACAAACAGTCTTCAGTGAGTTCGGCATGGCCTTTTGTAGTAGTAATAGAAATTTGTAGCCAGCTCATATCAGTTTTTCTCGTTTTACAATGTTATCGGGTACTTAGGAGCCTGTCCGAGAATAGAGAACCTACTGCGGAAAAGCTGAATTTGGCCAGATTCTTCCCTTATTTTCGTTAAATATACCTATATTCGCCTCAAATAATGAAAAAATCTGACTCAAACCAGCTTCTCCTCGCTACGATTTCTATTCTCGGACAAGCTCCTAGGGCTTGTTAAGAAATAACTGCACCATCTTGCTTGTCTTTTTTTCCGTTATGTCCATGGATGGACGGTATATAGAAAATGCAGGAGCAATTTTCTTGCTTCTGCGTTACGACAAGACTTGCGTAGTATGACTATGCGCCCCTTATCGTGCCTTGAATACGAACAAAAATTCGGCGCAATATGAAGCACTTATTTCTTAACTAGCCCTTATGGTGTTTTCTGTTAAGTCAGTGTAGCCTTGTACTTGTAATTATTTGCTCGCTTGAGCAAACAACTAAAGAGTTTATTTTATGGATACACAGGCTTGGCAAAATGCTAAAAAATCACTTAAAGCGCAGGATTATAAAGCAGCTGAGCGAGATTTTAAAAAAGTTCTGGATGCAATAGATGAGCATGTTGAGCAATATAATAACGTATTGTCGCATTATGGCATGGTGCAGGTGCTAAATGCCGCTGAATTCGGAACCGACCAAAATGGGCTGTTGCTGTGTCGTGAAGCGGCAAGTAGTGAGCTTGTTGATGGCGAAGTGTTTCTGAATTTAGCTTGTGCTGAATGGTATTGTAAGAATCGGAAACGTGCTGTTGAGGCAATTAGTCATGGTATGAAGATTGACAGTGATAATCAGCGGTTAATCCATGCCTGCTCTGGACTCGACTGCCGAAAAAAATGCTGTTTTTCTTTTTTGTCCCGTAGCCATAAGCTGAATCGCCTGTTTGGCCGTTTGATGCGCCGCCCCGCAGCTGAGATAACGGTTCATAGCTTGCTTTATTAAAGTGTATTGATTTTGTTACGCTGATGACGGTTTTTAACTGTGAATGTCTGTTAACGACACTTAGCAGACGTTAAAAACTTTAAAGACTTTTCACCGCAGAGGCGCAGAGACACAGAGAAAAACTTTTTGTTGTTTATTGCGCCTGCGGCGCATTAAACAAAATAAAACTCTGTGTCTCTGCGCCTCTG
>JAFLJY010000233.1 GCA_022712755.1 Gammaproteobacteria bacterium | reverse complement strand
CCAGAACTGATACCTGCCAGTAAAAGAAAAACACCTACTGCTATCAATACCTCGTCACCAGTTAATACCAGTGCGATAGAAGCAGCTATACCTAATAAAACGGGAACGAGGAAAAAGATCCAGTCACGATTTATTGATTGTGCGCTTTGCTGATAGGCAAGTCTGTTTCTTGTGTCTGGCATTTCATTTTGTTGTGCAATGTTGTTATCAAAAACCGCCTCACCTGAATAACTCATTATTTTCTCCGTCATTTGTCTCAATAGTTCTCATTGTTCTTATATATCGGTAGTTAAGTATCTATCCTTTAATATAAAATTATAAATGTGAATAAAAATCGTTTTTAAATTATCCCGTAAATTGCTGACAATACTTTTGGCAATAAACAATGGCATCTACAGGACATATCAAATACAAGTATTAATAAACACAGGTATTAACAAATACAGCAATATATATGCCAGCACTACCTACAAAAGTGGTTCTTTTACCTGACATGCATTACCATGGGGTGCATAGGCACAAAAGAAAAAAACGAAAAACGGATTGATGAAAAATGATGTGACACACGCGGTAAATGATGTCTATAACGGCAATATGTTGCCAGTATGAAGTATATTTTTGAATGTTTTTAAAAAGGGGTGACCACAATATTCATGGTACTCCCCCCCGGAAGATACATTGAACACCCTGGCCACCCGCAAACAAGGGAATCAGCATTGTTACTGCCGTATCTTGATTTCAGATAACGGTATTTGTATAGATCGGCAGGTGTTCAGGATTCTTTAGTGAAAATGGTTAATTATTAATGGTTAATTGTTAATGAGTAGTGGCACACGGATGTGCCGTTATGTCCATGGATGGACGGCCATGTTTACAATTATGGCGCAAAGAGCCAGGAAGGCGGTGCGATTAACGAACCAGTAGTAGCACATCCATGTGCTGTTAACCTGCCTGCAGCAGGCAGGCGAACCAAAGGACGGAGAGGACGGAAAAGCTAAAAACAAACAACTAACGGTTAAGGTATGGTTTTTGTTTTACATTAATCATTAATAATTAACCATTAATTGCACTTCAAAACCCTGCAACCATATCAAACTGTTCTTCGATAATAAATTTTTCGACGTTGAGAATAATGATTAAACCGTTTGCATGGGTAACAACGCCACTAATAAAACGAGTGTCACCATTCAAATTGACTTTCATGTTTACATTAATGCTTGATTTTGGTACATCGATGACATCTGAAACACTATCAACCACAACGGCGACGGTATCGTCATTTGATTCAACAACAATCATTCGTGTGCTCGCGGTGTGTTCCACAGTCGCAAGGTTAAAACGCCGCCGAGCATCTAAAATGGTAATTACATTACCACGTATGTTTGTTATGCCCAATACATAATCTGGTGCACCAGGTACGGGAAAATTCTGATTAATACGTAATATTTCACGTACCTGGCCTACTTCTAGGCCATATGTTTCATTCTCCAGAGTGAAGGTAATTAAACGAACCATTGGTTCATGATTAATTTCATGATCTGTTTCGTCATAGTTGTTTTCATCTAACATTTTATTCTCCCGCTTTTATTAATTACTAATTACTAATTACGAATTTGGTAGTTTTGGGTTTGCTGGTGGTTTTTTGCTAATTGTGTCACTTTTTGCAAGCGCTTTATTAACCACTGCATTCACGAATGCCCCTAATTCGTAATTAGTAATTGCAGTTCAGTCATGTCCAGTATGGCAACACCCATCTGTTTAACCGTACCAGCTAACCATTTGCGTTGGCTGTTTTCATTTCGCCAGCACACAATGTTTTTATCTATGGTTTCTATTTGATCAATCTTCTTGCATTCAATGGCAAGTTTCCTGTGTTGCGATAGTAAAAACTGCCTGGGTAAAAACTGCTTGTTAGCTGTTTCTGCTTCTATATCCATGTCCATGTTTACATCATTATCTTTGCCACTTATTAATGCGCCCATGCTAACTATGTTAAATTGTTCTTCCTGATGAAATAATAGTTTTCCTTTTATAATAATATTAGTGTCATTCACTACCTGTGTTATTTCTGATAAGGGTATTGCCAGTTTTAATCTATCGACTGATACAAATTGATATAAGTTATCAGTTGCTATGTCACAGGGGTGTGTTACGGGCGGTGCTTTAGATGACGTTATGGATATGGGTGTATCTATTATTTCTGGTATACCTTTAATTTGTTGCTGCAGGTCAATATCGACATCAACATTTAGCAGGCTGTTTATATAGTTCTTTTCTACCTGTTGTTGCAGAGTATGGCTTGTCATTTTATGCCACTTCCCTGTTAACTGTGCATTTCACACCGATCAATGTATCAACAAATTTTTTGTAAGCAACCAGTCCCTGAGAATCACCCTTTAAGTAATTCAGTGGTTTACCAAGATGACTGGCATCACGCAAACGTGTATCAACAGGAATAATGATTTTTGACATTTTACTTTTATAATCGCTTTTATAATTGTGTTGTAATGTCTGTAAACTACTCTTGCTTGCAAGTGTTCTTTGATCGTACATGGTTGGTAAGATGGTATAAGCAAGATCAGTATTCAATGAATGCTGTATCATTTTCATAGATCGCAGCATTCTTTCCATTCCTTTGATGGCAAGATGTTCTGTTTGTACCGGTATGATTACGCGTTTACATGCAGCCAGTGCATTAATCATTAACATACCTAACATGGGCGGACAATCAATGATGACATTATCAAATTGTTCAGTGACTTTATCTAACACCTTCTTCAATACCAATCCCATACCATTTTTTGTTCCTAATTGTTTTTCGAGTGTTGCCACGGCTGTTGATGATGGCATTAAAAATAAATTATTAAACTGCGTTTCCTGGATGACCGCCGCCACCTGCGGCTGTTGTGCTGTAGCAATCTGTTGAAACAAATCGTATACGCTGTGTTCTACTGTTTCCGGGTCAACGT
Source organism: Gammaproteobacteria bacterium (assembly GCA_022712755.1). Taxonomy (GTDB): domain Bacteria; phylum Pseudomonadota; class Gammaproteobacteria; order SZUA-229; family SZUA-229. The sequence goes on along the minus strand of JAFLJY010000233.1, from coordinate 349 downwards.
CAAGATAACTGCTTAATGAACCATGTGGATCAAGGTCAATCAGCAATACTCTGTTACCTTTTTCAGAAAGGATACCAGCCATGTTAACGGCAGTAGTGGTTTTCCCAACACCGCCTTTTTGATTGGCTATTGCCCACACTCTCATAATAAAAACCCCTTGTAAGTTATAAGTCTTAAGTCCTAAGTCCTAAGTTGTGACTTACGACTTATAACTTACGACTTATAACTTGATCTTAATAAACAGTGCTATTAGCAGCATAAGCGGTTAACAAACTTGGTACGTCAATTATCAGCGCGATACTGCCGTCACCAGTAATTGTTGCACCTGAGAATCCAGATCGGAAGAGCG
>JAFLJY010000018.1 GCA_022712755.1 Gammaproteobacteria bacterium | reverse complement strand
GCTGGGGCGAGATCCGGTAAGCCCTGATCCTGAGTTGTTGCATGCAAATATAGCCAATAAAGAAGTTTTGGTCACTGGCGCAGGTGGTTCAATTGGCTCCGAACTTTGTCGGCAAATTATACATTTAGAACCGGATTGTTTGATTTTATTTGAGCGCAGTGAATATGCTTTATATGCTATTGAAAAAGAATTAAAAACCCTGGTAAAAAATATTGCAGCTGGTCCTGCCGGTGGAGCCAAAGCTGAAGGCAATGCGGGCATTCGCTCTAAAGTAAAAATTCTTCCTATTTTGGGTAGTGTCTGTGATCAAAGCAGAATGGAGCGAGTGTGTGGTACTTACGGCGTTCAAACAATTTATCATGCTGCTGCTTATAAACATGTTCCGTTAGTTGAGAGTAATCCCGCCGAAGCAATTAGCAATAACGTGTTCGGTACCTTATATGCAGCACAGGCAGCGATAAAAACAGATGTGGAGACCTTTGTATTAATTTCTACCGATAAAGCCGTGCGCCCGACAAATACCATGGGTGCGACAAAACGCTTTGCAGAGCTTATTTTGCAGGGGCTGGCGCAGAGATTGATAGATAATAAACATTCTGGCACTCGCTTTTGCATGGTTCGTTTTGGTAATGTTTTAGATTCATCCGGCTCGGTTGTGCCATTATTTCGAGAGCAAATTGCTAATGGTGGCCCGGTCACCGTTACCCACGCTAAGATAATTCGATACTTCATGACCATACCTGAAGCCGCGCAGCTTGTCATCCAGGCAGGTGCAATGGGCAAAGGCGGTGATGTGTTTGTTCTGGATATGGGCGAACCAGTAAAGATATTTGAACTGGCAAAAACACTTATTCGTCTTTGTGGATTAGAGATAAAAAATGATGAGCATCCACATGGTGATATAGAAATTCAGTTTACCGGCTTACGCCCGGGTGAGAAACTGTATGAAGAGTTGTTAATCGGTGACAACGTAACCTCGACCGAACATTCTTTGATCATGCGTGCGCAAGAGGAAGTTCTGGACTGGAGCAAAATGCAACAGTTTTTAGATAAATTTGAGGATGCAGTGAGTGTTTGTGATCAGGAAAAAATTAGAGAATTATTGCTGGAGGCGGTGAGGGGTTATAAGCCGCAATGTAATATTGAGGATATGCTTTATAAGCAGCAGAAGCTGCTTGCACATAATATGCAAATTCAAGAAACGAATATTGTTGACCTTAAACTGCTGAAATAACAAAAAAATTTAGATATTCTTTCTGTATGCATTCTGCTCTAGTGTGTATTATGTCTTGCGTAGGGCATCGAGACTTTACAATAAATGCGGTACTAAAAGGCTGTATCCCTATGACATATTCGAGTGAACACCTTATGCAGTTGAGAAAATTAAACTAAACTGTTGTGAATTAATATTATGGGTCGAAAACGATTTACCGGGGAATAAAAACGGATGCAAAATGAGCGTTGAAATTAGCAGTCAAATAAAATCAGGTTCTGATAATCCAGGACGTGATTATCCGCGTCGTGATTACTTAGGGCAGCCTGTCGTTTATGGGGTGTTGCCGGATCAGTTAAATGATGAAATTAGTCTTGCCGATCTGTTTTCTAAACTTGCGAGTCAGTGGAAACTTATAATTACTGCTACAGTCGGTGGCACACTGCTTGCTGCAGTGTTGGCTTTGCTGTTACCAACGGCCTATCAACCCTCCCTTAAAGTGTCTGTACCGCTCGCGGGTAATATTGCTGATTTAGTGATGGTGAATACACTTTTAGGTGGTAACAACGATCTTCCAACATCACAACAAGCTGTATTCACCAGCTACTACAATATGCTTCGTTCTGGAAATGTGTTTGCAGAGTATATCTATGAATCGAACTATCTGGAAAAACACTATCCGGATGCGACAGAAGATAAACCAGCATTGCTTGCCAGTATGATTAAAGGGCTGAAAATCAACATTGAAGAGCCGAAACCAGAGCGTAAAGGGGGCTATGTTGCAAACCCGAGTAGGCTGGCAGTTAGCCTTGAAGTTGAAAATGAGGCTGCTGGTATTGAATTGCTAAATAATTTTGTCATTTATGCTAATCAAAGGTTAGTTAACAACCTGCAAAATAATGCTCATACAATCATCAGGCATAAAATTGAAATCCTGACTAAACAGATGGCAAAGCTGAGAGAGCAATATCGGCATGATAGAGTTCTGGCCATTAATAAGATGGAGCTGGGCAATGATAAAAAAATAGCCCAGTTACAGGAGCAGTTATCAGCATATGTAGTTAAGGCGAAGGCTAACAGGACAACCCGGATTGCCAATGCTGGAGAAGCGCTTAAGATGGCAAAAAGCCTCGATATTATCTATCCCACCACTTTAGATGCCATGGCGCAAAGAGGGCAGGAAGGCAGGAATGTGAGTACGGCAATTACTGTTGTTGATAAGCAGGCATCATCGCTTTATCTTCAAGGAACAAAATATCTATCGGCATTAATCGAAACGCTGGAAAATAGAAAAAGTGATGCGCAGTATCTGAAAGAAGTTAACAACTTAAAAGAAAGGATCCAGTTAATAAAAAATGATCAGACATTAGTGGCATTGAAAAAAAGGCAATCAGATGATCCCTGGATTAAAGGTTTGCCAGCTAAACTTGCAGAAATGGACGCTTTAAAAGCGCTAAGCCCGGACTTTACAGATGTTGTTGCCTTTACTCTGGATGGTTCTGCGGTTATTACAAATAAGAAGATAAAGCCGAATAGAAAATTAATCGTCGCCGTTGGTTTTATATTGAGTCTGTTTATCGCTTTATTTGTGGCGATGATTGTGGCTTCATTAAAAGATAGAAATATGGCTACAGAAAATGCCGGGGATTAAAGGGCATCTCTAAAAATAGCTTGCGACCTCTGCGCGATCTGAAACCTGGCATTTACCAGTCGTAGTTAATCATAGCATGGATGTTTTATTTTCAAATGTTGCAATATGCAAGATTATGTTTCAGACCACGCCCTACGGGGCTTTACCCCTTGCCCAGACTCAGCGTTATGTTTTCTTACCGTACAATAAGTATGCTTTCAAAAACATAGTTGATTCTGAACAAGGGGTAAAACCAGAGGACACAACCTATTTTAAGAGGTGCCCTAAAGTTTAAAACTGCGGCTTAAAGCTGTTTTTTGTTCGTTTTTAATTGTGTGGTAGATGAAAGGAGTCCTTGTTTAATATAAACCTTTGTAAGTTTTTTCTTACGTTAACTTGCCTGAAATCCTGATAACAAAAATTAATCATTGCGTCCATAATACAGACACAGGGAATGAGTCTGTACAGGGACTAAGGATATTCACAAGTAGTATTGGAATGTAACATGGAAATGGACAAGGGAAGCTCGAAGTTACACAAGGATGCAAAGTCAGGGAGAGGTAAAACCCAAAGGAAATAACTACGCGTGACATTTATCACCAAGCAAGTACCTGGAACCCCGACTTTTTGTCGGGGTTTTTTTGTGTGGTCTGGCTAACTGATGATTGCAACCATAGTGTTTTTTATAATCCCTGAATGTTAATAAAATAACATTATTCTTAGGAGAAAGTCTTGACCTCAGGCTCATTCCCCAGTACACTTCCCGCCCGTTGTAACAGGGCCTGAACGATGATGTTACAACGTGTGTGTCCCCATCGTCTAGAGGCCTAGGACACCGGGTTTTCATCCCGGCAACAGGGGTTCGACTCCCCTTGGGGACGCCATTATTTATTACCCTGAGATTGTTCTCTCAGGTTGAAGGCTGGACAAATTCCAACAGGATTTGAACCAGCCTTTTTCATATCTGCCGGTTGCTTAATATTGGTGCTCAATATTGACAGTGATATGAAAAAACTTTCGCAATTTGCGTCTTCTGACACACCTTCTGGAGAATGTATTGACCACAGCTGTACTTGCGCTTGAAGATGGTAGCCTGTTTTATGGCAAGTCCATTGGCGTTTCCGGTGAAACTATCGGTGAAGTGGTATTTAATACAGCAATGACAGGGTATCAGGAAATTCTCACTGACCCTTCTTACAGTAAACAAATCGTTACTCTTACCTATCCTCATATTGGCAATGTTGGTTGCAATGCGGGTGATGAAGAAGCTGCTGGCATTCACGCTAGTGGTCTGGTTATTCGTGACAGTGCCATGGTGATGAGCAACTGGCGTGGTGAAAAAAGCCTGCATGATTATCTGCTTGAAAATAATACCGTTGCCATTTCAGATATTGATACTCGCCGCTTAACGCGATTATTGCGTGATAAAGGGGCAATGGCTGGCTGCATTATTGCGGGTGATAGCATTGATGATGCTAAAACGACCGCTGCCATAGAAGCCGCTGGTGCCTTCGCAGGCTTAAAGGGAATGGATTTAGCCAAAGAAGTGACAACACCTAAAACCTATTCATGGACAGACAGTGTCTGGGATCTGGAAACCAACCAGCCTGCACAACCCGCTGCACAACCTATTGAATCGCAGTTTCATGTGGTGGCCTATGACTATGGCGTGAAACGTAATATTTTGCGTATGTTGGTCGAACGTGGCTGTAAAGTGACGGTGGTGCCAGCAAAAACACCTGCTAACGATGTGTTAGCAATGCAACCTGATGGCGTGTTTTTATCCAACGGCCCTGGTGATCCAGAGCCATGCGATTATGCTATCACCGCTATTCAAGAGATTTTAGAAACAAATTTACCGGTGTTTGGTATTTGCCTGGGGCATCAATTATTAGCCCTCGCCTGCGGCGCAAAAACTCAGAAAATGAAATTTGGTCATCATGGTGCGAATCATCCAGTGCAAGATCTGGTTACGTCAAAAGTCATGATAACCAGCCAGAACCACGGTTTTTCGGTTGATGAAGATAGTTTGCCGGATAACCTTGAGGCAACTTACCGTTCACTGTTTGATGGCTCATTGCAGGGAATACATCGTACAGATAAACCGGCATTTGGTTTTCAGGGGCACCCCGAGGCTAGTCCGGGACCGCACGATATAGCCCCGGTGTTCGATCATTTTATTGCGTTGATGCGAAAAGCATAAAAGCTTAATTATCCACAGATGAACGCGGATAAACACAGATAAAAAGCTAAATATTTATTGTTAAAAACGTAAAAACCGAAGTTGTCCATTGAAGGGCGTAAATAAAGAAGGAGTTTAGCTATGGATAATGAATTATCACAACGGGTAATAGGCTGCGCGTTTGAGGTTAGTAATACTTTAGGTGTTGGTTTTTTTGAGAAAATATACGAAAAGGCATTGTGTTTTGAGCTTGAGAAGAAAGGGATAGGTTTTAAGTGCCAGGAATCTGTAACTGTAAATTATAAGGGCAACATTGTTGGTGAGTACGTTACGGATATTATTATAGAGGATTGTTTACTACTTGAATTAAAAGCTGTTAAGGCATTATGTAGTGAGCGTGAAGCGCAATTATTGAATTATTTAAAAGCAACAGGGTTGTCATTTGGTTTGCTACTAAATTTTGGCAAGCCAAAACTGGGCGTAAAACGCATGATCTGAAATCATAATGAAACAAATAAAAAATAAAAAATTGTTTTTATCTGTGTTCATCTGTGTTCATCTGTGGAATAAAAATTACTATGCCTAAAAGACAAGACATAAACAGTGTATTAATCATCGGTGCCGGTCCTATTGTTATCGGTCAGGCCTGTGAGTTTGATTACTCCGGTGCGCAGGCGTGTAAGGCGCTGAAAGAAGAAGGCATTCGCGTTATTCTAGTGAATTCAAATCCTGCGACCATTATGACGGATCCCGAAACCGCCGATGCGACTTATATCGAGCCCATCACATGGCAAACGGTAGCAGCTATCATCGAAAAAGAAAAACCCGATGTGTTATTGCCAACCATGGGCGGGCAGACAGCATTGAACTGTGCGCTTGATCTTGAGCGTGAAGGCATACTGGAAAAATTCAATGTTGAAATGATCGGTGCGGATAAAACCGCTATCGACATGGCAGAGGACCGCGAGAAATTCAAAGTCGCGATGGAAGAAATCGGTCTGGATATGCCGCGTGCCGCCATTGCACACAGTATGGAAGAAGCTTATCAGGTGCAGGCACAGGTTGGTTACCCTACTATCATTCGTCCTTCCTTTACCATGGGCGGCAGTGGCGGCGGCATTGCTTATAATAAAGAAGAATTTGAAGAAATTTGTCGTCGCGGTCTGGACTTGTCACCGGTCAGTGAATTACTGGTCGAAGAGTCGGTACTTGGCTGGAAAGAATACGAAATGGAGGTGGTGCGTGATAAAAATGACAATTGCATCATTATCTGTTCGATTGAAAACCTCGATCCGATGGGTATCCATACCGGCGATTCGATAACGGTCGCGCCTGCGCAAACACTCACCGATAAAGAATACCAGCGTATGCGCGATGCTTCCATTGCGGTGTTGCGCAAAATTGGTGTGGAAACGGGTGGCTCTAATGTGCAGTTTTCGGTCAACCCGGAAGACGGTCGCATGACCATTATCGAAATGAATCCACGGGTATCACGCTCATCTGCATTAGCATCAAAAGCTACCGGTTTTCCGATTGCAAAAATTGCTGCCAAACTGGCGATTGGTTATACCCTGGATGAGTTGCAAAACGAAATTACTGGTGGCGCGACACCTGCTTCGTTTGAGCCGACTATCGACTATGTGGTTACAAAAATCCCACGATTTACCTTCGAGAAATTCCCGCAGGCAGAAAATCGCCTGACCACACAGATGAAATCGGTGGGTGAGGTGATGGCTATTGGCCGTACTTTCCAGGAGTCGTTGCAAAAAGCTTTACGTGGACTGGAAGTGGACATTGATGGTTTGAGTCCGGTGCTTGATCCTGAGATGGCGGAAGATGAAGTTGAATCTTTCTTAAACCAGGAGTTGAGTCTGGCGGGTGCCGATCGATTGTTATATGTCGGTGACGCTTACCGACGCGGTTATTCAAACGAGAAAATGTTTAATCTCACCAAAATTGATCCCTGGTTTTTAGTGCAGATTGAAGATCTGATTAAACAGGAGCAGGCACTAGCTGGTCAGAAATTAAGCAGTTTGTCTAAAGATGCTCTGTATCAGCTAAAGCGTAAAGGTTTTTCAGATAGTCGTCTCGCCGGGCTGTTGAACACAGATGAAAAATCACTGCGCGAATACCGCCATTCTTTAGAAATACACCCGGTTTATAAACGGGTTGATACCTGCGCTGCAGAATTTTCTACTGCAACTGCATACATGTATTCCACTTACGAGGAAGAGTGCGAAGCTGAGGTTTCTGACAGAGATAAAATCGTTGTTTTAGGTGGCGGTCCCAACCGCATCGGTCAGGGTATTGAATTTGATTATTGCTGCGTACATGCCGCCTTTGCTATGCGTGATGATGGTTATGAAACCATCATGATTAACTGTAACCCAGAAACGGTATCAACTGATTTTGATACCTCTGACCGCCTGTATTTTGAGCCGTTAACACTGGAAGATGTGCTTGAAGTGCTGGCTATAGAAAAACCCAAAGGTGTGATTGTGCAATACGGCGGGCAAACCCCGTTAAAACTGGCGCGTGATCTGGAAGCAGCAGGTGTGCCGATAATCGGTACTACTGCGGACTGCATTGATCTGGCAGAAGACAGAGAACGCTTCCAGCAGGTAGTGAATGAATTAGGCTTAAAACAACCGCCAAACCGTCTGGCTCGTTCCACGGATGAAGCCGTGGCTGGCGCGGCTGAAATTGGTTTCCCACTGGTGGTTAGACCATCTTATGTTTTAGGCGGTCGTGCCATGGAAATTGTTTATAACGAAACCGACCTTAAATATTACATGACAAATGCGGTTAGCGTTTCCAACGATGCGCCAGTATTGCTTGATCGTTTTCTTGATGACGCAGTAGAAGTTGACGTTGATGCTATCTGTGATGGTGAGCAGGTATTAATCGGCAGCATCATGGAGCATATTGAGCAGGCGGGCGTACATTCAGGTGACTCTGCTTGTTCCTTACCGCCGTACTCTTTATCCGCTGATGTGCAGGATCAATTGCGCGAGCAAACTCGCCAGTTAGCATTGAAGCTGGGTGTGGTAGGGTTGATGAATATCCAGTTCGCGATTCAGTTTACCCATGATGACAGGGGCGCTGGCTCAACGATTTACCTGCTGGAAGTGAACCCTCGTGCCTCGCGTACGGTGCCTTTTGTTTCCAAAGCAACCGGCGTACCACTGGCAAAAATTGCCGCACGTTGCATGGCAGGCATCTCGCTAAAACAGCAGGGCGTAACCACCGAGGTTGTACCAAAGAATTATGCGGTGAAAGAATCAGTATTTCCGTTTGTTAAGTTCCCCGGCGTCGACCCCTTGTTGGGCCCGGAAATGAAATCCACCGGCGAAGTAATGGGTGTAGGCAAAACCTTTGGCATGGCTTTCGCCAAAGCACAGTTAGGTGCAGGTGTCGACTTGCCAACCAAAGGGCGGGTTTTTATCAGTGTGCGCGAACGTGATCGCGAGCATGCGGTAACAATAGGACGTGAACTTGTTGACAAAGGTTTTGACCTGGTAGCAACCAGCGGTACGGGTGCGGCATTAAAAACAGCCGGTATCGAATTCAAGCAAGTGAATAAAGTGTATGAAGGTCGTCCGCACATTGTCGATATGATTAAAAATGGCGACATCGCCTTAATTATTAATACCACCGAAGGCAAAAAAGCAATTGGCGATTCCTATACGATTCGATCTTCTGCATTGCAGCATAAGGTGAGTTACACTACTACCATTGCTGGCGCAAACGCCACTGTTAGAGCATTAGATTATTTAGATGTAAATGCAGTTACTCGATTACAGCATTTACATGATGAGATTAAGGAGTCTCTGATTAAGTCTGGGTGAAATAGCACGTAGGTCGTAGGTCGGGTTAGCTCCAGCGTAACCCGACATTTAGGCTAACCCAACGAACTTAATCAATCTGGGGCTATCATACCAGGTTACATTTATTATGATTTTATCGTATTAACAATACGGTTTTTGAAACATAACGAGTACAACAAGAGAACATAGCGTGAATAAAGTACCCATCACCGTACGCGGTGCAAAGAATCTACAGGATGAATTATTTCAATTGAAAAGTGTTGATCGCCCTAAAGTGATCGAGAATATTGCCACTGCGCGTGAGCACGGTGATTTAAAAGAAAATGCCGAATACCATGCCGCACGTGAGCAGCAGGGTTTTATCGAAGGTCGTATTAAAGATATCGAAGCTAAACTCAGCAACGCAACCATTATTGATGTCACCACAGTCAATGCCAATGGCAAGGTTGTGTTTGGTGCTACGGTTGATGTGGCCGATGAAGGAACCGGTGATGAATTGAGTTATCAGATAGTCGGTGAAGACGAGGCTGATATAAAAAACAATATGATCTCAGTGGGTTCACCCATTGCCCGTGCCTTAATCGGCAAAGAAGAGGGTGATGTGGCTGAAGTGCAAACGCCGGGTGGTTTGCGTTCTCTCGAGATTGTTGAGATTCGCTATATATAGAGTTTTATGTTGTAAGTTTTAAGTTATAGGCGGTAAGGCTAAATCAAGGAGTGATTTATGAGGTTTGAGGATATGGATGTATGGAAAAAATCTGCCAGGCTTTCAGTTTCAATTTATCGGCATTTTTCAGATTTTAAAGATTATGGTTTTAAGGATTAAATTACCCGATCAAGTTTGTCGATTCCCAGTAATATTGCCGAAGGAATTGAAAGAGCAACAACAAAGGAAAAGAGAAATTTTCTAAATTACTCGAAGGGGTCGTGCGCTGAACTAAGAACTCAAATTTATATCGGCATGGAAATTGGTTATATATCAAAAGATCCAGGAATAAGCTGGGTACAAGAAACAGAAGAAATTTCTTCTATGCTCAATGGGTTAATGAATTACCTGAGTAGGTTGCAACAGTAACCTATAACTTAAAACAAACAACATAAAACATGTTTCATGTCCTTATCTAAAAAACAAATCAAATTTTTGCGTGCTAAATGCCACGATTTAAAAGCCGTCATCATGTTAGGTCAAAAAGGCCTGACGGACGAAGTTTTAAACGAGCTTGATATTGCGTTGATTCACCACGAGCTGGTAAAAATAAAACTGTCGGTCGATGATCGTGAAGCTCGTAAGCAGATAATCGCTGATATATGCGAGAAGAGTCAGTCGCAGGAAGTGCAGTCGATAGGCAAGGTCTTGTCGGTTTATCGGGTTAATCCTGACAAGGCAATTATTGAATTGCCAAAAATTTAAAAGATTAGTCCGCGAATAACGCAAAACACGCAAAAAAGGCAAATTATTTTTTGTTTTTTACATCACTGTTATCCTGACGATAGGAAGGACCTGAATACCTCGGGCACTTAAATATATTCCACTTTGTTCAAGATAGCAGTAGCTTTTTAGAAACAAAAACACCAATTATTTTATTCGCTTTTTTCGCGTCTTTTGCGTTGACGTGCATGGACACACTAATGTCGCGGGCGCATGGAGCGCAGGAGCGACCTTCGCGGATAATTTTTTGTTTTAAATAATTATGGCAAAAAGCAAAAGCAGCAAAACCTGGCTCAAAGAACACTTCGATGACGAGTATGTTCGTCGTTCGCAACGCGATGGTTATCGCTCCCGCGCCATTTATAAATTCATCGAAATTGATCAGAAAGACCGTCTGGTTAAGCCTGGTATGACCATTATTGATCTGGGTGCCGCGCCCGGTGGCTGGTCGGAATATTGCGTCAAAAAACTGGGTAAAAAAGGGTTGATGGTGGCATTGGATATTTTACCGATGGAACCAATTGATGGCGTGACTATCATACAGGGTGATTTTCGCGAAGATACTGTTTTTGAAGAATTAATGGCGGTAATGGCCAGCAGTGGAAAAGATGAGGGCAAAGCAGACCTTGTAATTTCCGATATGGCCCCCAATATAAGCGGGATGGGCAGTGTTGATATGCCCAGAGCGTATTATTTATGTGATCTGGCGCTGGATCTGGCGCGACAGGTTCTGAAACCCGGTGGTGGTCTGCTGGTAAAGCTATTTCAGGGTGAAGGCTTTGAAGCTTATAATAAAGAACTAAAATCCAGTTTTTCTAAAGTGGTTATGCGTAAGCCTAAGGCCTCTCGTGCGCGAAGTCGTGAGGTTTATGCACTGGCGACTGGTTTTCCTGGGCAGAAATCTTAGGAGCTTTTCCGCAGTAGTTTCTCTGTTCTCGGACAAGCTCCTAGTAACAGGCTTTAAATTGTTGTAAATTAGAAGCATATGTTTGTTTGCCAGCCAATGATGACTTCTTTGGGGCAAACGTTATTTTCGGAGTGAGTGTGAACGATCTAGCAAAAAATTTGGTTTTATGGGCTGTTATTGCAGTGGTTCTGCTGTCAGTTTTTAGTAATTTTAGTAAGCAGACGACCAGTACACAAGCGTTGCCGTATTCGGCTTATACACAGATGGTGAAATCCGGTCAGATATCACAGGTCACCATAGAAGGTCGTAATATTACAGGTAAAACTAATACCGGCAGCACCTTTAAAACCTTTAGCCCGGAGACTGACAACACCGCGATGATCGGCGACCTGTTAGATCACAACGTTGAGATAAACGCAGCGCCGCCTGAGGGGCAGTCATTATTGATGACTATCTTTATTTCATGGTTCCCCTTCCTTTTGCTTATTGGCATCTGGATATTTTTTATGCGTCAGATGCAGGGCGGTGGCGGTGGCCGCGGTGCCATGTCTTTTGGTAAAAGCAAAGCGCGAATGCTGGGTGAAGATGAAATCAAGGTCAATTTTAAAGACGTAGCCGGTGCAGAAGAAGCCAAGGAAGAAGTTGCTGAACTGGTTGATTTCCTTAAAGATCCGAACAAATTCCAGAAGCTGGGCGGTAAGATTCCCAGTGGCGTATTGATGGTTGGCGCGCCCGGTACAGGTAAAACACTATTGGCGAGAGCGATTGCCGGTGAAGCAAAAGTGCCGTTTTTTACCATTTCGGGTTCTGATTTTGTTGAAATGTTTGTCGGTGTTGGTGCCTCGCGGGTACGTGATATGTTCGAAACGGCAAAAAAACACGCGCCATGTATTATATTTATTGATGAGATTGATGCCGTTGGTCGCCACCGTGGTGCTGGTTTAGGCGGTGGTCATGACGAACGTGAGCAAACTTTGAACCAGTTGCTTGTTGAAATGGACGGTTTTGAAGGCAATGAAGGCGTTATTGTTATAGCTGCAACCAACCGCCCTGATGTGCTTGATCCTGCCTTATTAAGACCCGGTCGATTTGACCGTCAAGTAGTCGTGCCGTTGCCAGATATTCGTGGTCGTGAGCAAATTCTTAAAGTTCATATTCGTAAAGTGCCTGAAGATAAAGATGTGAAACTAGCCATTATTGCACGTGGTACGCCCGGGTTCTCCGGTGCTGACCTGGCTAACCTGGTCAATGAAGCCGCCTTGTTCGCTGCACGCGAAAACAGCAAAGCCGTTAATATGTCTCATTTTGAACGGGCAAAAGATAAAATCATGATGGGTACAGAGCGCCGTTCTATGGTGATGTCTGAAAAAGAGAAAAAACTCACCGCTTATCATGAAGCAGGCCATGCAATTGTAGGTCGTTTGGTGCCTGAGCATGACCCGGTTTACAAAGTCAGCATTATTCCGCGTGGACGCGCTTTAGGTGTGACCATGTTTTTACCAGAGGAAGATCGCTACAGTCTCACTAAACTACATCTGGAAAGCCAGATTTCCAGCCTGTTTGGTGGACGTATTGCAGAGGAACTGATTTATGGTAAAGACAGCGTGACTACTGGTGCTTCAAACGATATTGAACGGGCAACGGAAATTGCACGTAATATGGTGACCAAGTGGGGTTTATCAGACCGTCTGGGGCCATTAACTTACTCTGAAGATGAGGGTGAGGTTTTCCTTGGTCGTTCAGTGACGCAGCATAAAAATTTAGGTGATGATACGGCGCGTATTATTGACGAGGAAGTGCGTAGTTTGATTGATAAAAACTACCAACGTGCCGAATCCATATTGAAAGAACACATGGAAGTGCTACACACAATGACTGACACACTGATGAAATATGAAACCATTGATGCCAATCAGATCGATGCCCTGATGGAAGGTAAAGACGTGCCGCCACCAAAAGACTGGGTTGATATGGATGATGATGACGATGCCGGTAGTTCGACGCATGATAAAAAAGAGAAAAAGCCAGGTAAAAAAGAGTCAGGGAAATCTGATGAAGACGGGACTATAGGTGGGCCTGCTGGGCAGCATTAAAGTTTTAAGTTTTAAGTTGTAGGTTGGGTTAGCGATAGCGTAACCCAACGCTTGAGTGTGCATGGCTTTGTTGGGTTACGCTATCGCTAACCCAACCTACGAACTGACAGCAACAGTGGGGTTTTACGTTTTTACTTATAACTTAAAACATACAACTTAAAACCCAAAACTCCTCTTTTCACATGCAACAACTCCTAAACAAAATCCACTCAAATCAATGGGTAGTGATGGGTATCCTAAACGTCACCCCGGATTCATTCTCTGACGGCGGACAGTTCAATCAGCTGGATTACGCGCTAAAACATGCGTTGCAAATGCAGAAAGAGGGCGCTGATATTATTGATATTGGCGGTGAATCTACACGTCCCGGAGCGAAACCGGTCTCGTTAGACGATGAACTTGCACGCGTTATCCCGGTCATCGAGAAAATTCGACAGTATTCTGATGTTGTTATTTCAATTGATACTAGTAAGCCTGAAGTCATGCAGGCTGCAATACAAGCCGGTGCCAGCATGGTGAATGATATTAATGCATTACATGCCGAGGGTGCGCTAGATATTTGTGTTAAGCACCAGATTCCTGTGTGTTTGATGCACAAACAGGGTAATCCACAAACCATGCAGGATAATCCGGAATACATAGCTATCGTTGATGAAATCAAGCAGTACTTGCTGGCTCGTGCCGATTATTGTGTAAATGCGGGTATTCATAGTGAAAATATTTTTGTTGATCCCGGCTTTGGATTTGGCAAAACACTGGAAAATAATCTATCTTTATTAAAAGAAATGCAACAATTTTGCAGCCTGGCTTATCCTGTACTGGTGGGTATTTCCAGAAAGAGCATGTTTTTGACCTTACTTGGCAGAGATGTTGAACATAGACTGGTTGCCAGTACATCAGCCGTTGTTGTTGCTTATCAAAAAGGTGCGCGTTTTTTTCGGGTACACGATGTCGCAGAAACATGTGATGCGTTAAAATTGTGTGATGCAGTGGCTTAAAACCCAAACTACAGGGGATGGCAATGACAAAAAAATATTTTGGTACAGATGGTATTCGTGGCGAAGTCGGCACCGGTTTAATGAGCCCTGATAAAGTGCTAAAGCTGGGTTGGGCGGTTGGACGTGTACTAGCTTCACATGACAATGAGATGGGACGGGTGAACCGTGTGGTTATTGGCAAAGATACCCGTATTTCAGGTTATATGTTTGAATCTGCGCTGGAAGCAGGCCTGTCTGCCGCTGGTGTTGATATAGATCTACTCGGGCCGATGCCAACACCGGGTATCGCTTATTTAACACGAACTTTACGGGCTTCAGCTGGCATCGTTATTAGTGCATCGCATAATCCATTTTATGATAATGGACTTAAATTCTTTTCTCCCCAGGGCAAAAAGCTTGATGATGAAATCGAGCATGAGATAGAAGCCATGTTTGAGTCTGAAATGAAAATTGTCGAGCCTTCCAGGCTGGGCAAGGCGCGCCGTGTTGTTGATGCGAACGGCCGTTATGTTGAAGCCTGCAAAGCAACCATTCCTATGAATGTTCGCTTTAATGGCCTGAAAGTCGTACTTGATTGCTCAAATGGTGCCACCTACGATATTGCCCCCAAAGTGTTTTCTGAATTAGGTGCACTGGTCATTTCTACCGGTGATAAGCCTGATGGTTTGAATATAAATCTGAAGTGCGGTTCAACGGATCCAGATTATTTAATCGATCGTGTTAAAGCTGAAGGTGCAGATTTGGGCATTGCTTTTGATGGTGATGGTGATCGCGTGTTGATGGTTGATCACCTGGGTGGCGTGGTTGATGGTGATGAACTGTTATACGTCATTGCTCGTTCTCGCCTGAGTGACGGTGAGGATGTAGGTGGTGTTGTTGGCACATTGATGTCTAATTTGGGTATGGAGCTGGCAGTAAAAGAGTTGGGGCTGGGTTTTGCGCGTAGCCAGGTCGGTGACCGTTACGTATTAGAAACCATGGACGAAAAAGGCTGGATCCTTGGTGGTGAGTCTTCAGGCCATATTATTTGTCTGGATAGAACCACCACAGGTGATGGTATTGTTTCCGCGTTACAGGTGCTTGCTTTTCTGGCAAAAGAAAAGATGACTTTACGCGAAGCGGTATCTGGCATGAAAAAATTCCCGCAAATAATGATTAATGTGCCGCTCTCTATGTCACTATCGGGTCATATTGACCCGATGCAGTCACCAGCTGTGCAGCAATCAGTTAAACAGGCTGAAATTAAACTTAATGGCCGCGGGCGCGTACTGTTAAGACCATCAGGTACCGAGCCGTTAATTCGTGTCATGGTTGAAGGCGAAGACGAGCATCTGGTTTCGCAACTTGCAAACGATATTGCTACACAGGTTGCTCAAGCTGCTCAGGCGGCGTGATAGCTGAGTTGTAAGTTTTAAGTTGTAAGTTTTAAGTTTTTGCTTAAGGCTTAGTGTGGGTAATTACCTGTGTGTGAACTGCTTATAACTTAAAACTTCTTACTTAGGACTTGTTCCTCAATAAGCTTTACATCTTGCTTGTCTTTTTGCCCATACTCTGCGTTACGAAAACAGTTACATAGCCATGCTATGCGCCTGTTTGCGTGCCTTGATTATGGACAAAAATCCTGCGTAATATTGTTAAGTTTATTTCGTCACAAGCCCTTAAAACTCTGCTTTTATCTCAGAATAAGCAAAATCTATCACCGCTTCCTGTAAATAGCCCTCATCAATATTGATTTATTGCCTCCTGACAGGTATCCTTCACACCCTTTAAAACACTCATAGAATAAATCGAAGGAACGAGTAGTGGTGCATGGATGTGCTGTTTACCTGCCTGCAGCAGGCAGGCGAACCGAAGGATGGAGCGGGTGAGTATCATAAATAATACAAATAATAGATTAGCGGAGAATGTAATGCGTCAGGTAATGGTAGCTGGCAACTGGAAAATGAATGGCTCCAGTGATTCAGTAAAAGAATTAATGACCGGTATTAAAGAAGGCATGGCGTCAGTATCAAAAGCTGAAGTGGTGGTATGCCCGCCTGCCGTCTATATTTCTCGTGTTTGCGGTGCTGCTGACGACACAACAATCAAAGTTGGCGCACAAAATATTTGTGATGAAGACAAAGGCGCCTTCACTGGTGAGATTTCAGCAGATATGCTGAAAGATATTGGTTGTGAATATGCCATTATTGGTCATTCAGAGCGCCGTGCCCTGTATGGTGAAAGTGATGAGCTGATAGCAAAACGTTTCGCAGCGGCTCGTCGTAATGGTATTAAACCCATTTTTTGTATTGGTGAAAGCTTGGAAGAGCGTGAAGCCGGCATCACCAATGATGTATGCGCACGTCAAATTGATGCGGTTATCGCATTGGAAGGTGTTGAAGCGCTGGCTGACGGGGTCATCGCCTATGAGCCGGTATGGGCGATTGGAACTGGCAAAGTTGCTACACCTGAGCAAGCTCAGGATGTACATGCCTTTATTCGCGGTAAAATCGCTGCATTAAACGCTGATGTCGCGGCAGGTTTGCGCATATTGTACGGTGGTAGCATGAATCCGGGCAATGCAAAAGATTTAATCGGTCAGCCAGATATCGATGGCGGTTTGATTGGTGGTGCATCACTGAAAGCCGAAGACTTTATAGCTATTTGCATGGCAGCGGAATAATTATTAATTATTAATTTTTAATGGTTAATCATTGCCTTTCGGGTATTTATTGTTTTTGCTTTTCATTAAGCATTAATAATTAACCATTAATAAAGAGGGTTTTATTTAAGTGGACGTTATTCTTCTTGTATTACATGTATTTTTATCGCTGGGCATAATCACCCTGGTTTTACTGCAAAAAGGTGCGGGTGCTTCTGCGGGCGCTGCCTTTGGTGGCGGCGGTGGCGGTGCAGGTAGTGTGTTTGGTGCTACTGGCTCATCTAACTTTTTAAGTAAAACAACAGCAATTTTTGCCATTGGTTTTTTTATTAACAGTCTGGTACTGGCTTATTTGGCTGCAAATCGAGAAGTGCAGACGGATAGTGTATTGGATGCATTGATTGAGCAGCCGGTTGCAGAAGAAGTGATTGAAGTACCGAGAGATGCAGATGTGCCGGCACCGGAAGGTTTTGCTGTTCCTGGAGCGGTAGCTCCAGATGAAGCATTTGGCGATGTACCGCCACCTGCGAATTAATGGTTAATTGTTAATTATCAATTGTTAATTAAAACACCGCGCTACCTGGTATGGGGTTTTCTTTTTCTAATTAATCATTAATCATTAATCATTAATCATTAATTACCAGGCCGATGTGGTGGAATTGGTAGACACGCTATCTTGAGGGGGTAGTGGCGAAAGCTGTGCCGGTTCGACTCCGGCCATCGGCACCATTTTAAGTTATAAGTTTTATGTTATAAGTTTTGTGGCTATTTAGCGTAACCTGAATCTTGCACACGATACTGTGCTGAGTAGTTACTTTGATGACTAAAACAACGTTTCGTTAAATAAGCTGGGTGTTCTAACTCCCGGAAGTTAAATCCTAAAGGGTTCATAATATGCTTGAAAATTATTTGCCAATTTTGATATTTCTTGTCATTGGCATGATGGTTGGTGTCGGTGCCATGTTTGTTGGTGGTTTCGTGCTGGCACCGTCAAAACCAGATGCGGCAAAAAACTCACCGTTTGAGTGTGGTTTTGAAGCTTTCGAGGATGCCCGTATAAAGTTTGACGTGCGTTATTATCTGGTTGCTATTCTCTTCATTATTTTTGACCTTGAAATCGCCTTCCTTTTCCCCTGGGCTGTTTCACTCGATCAAATCGGTCTACCTGGTATTATCGCCATGGGTGTTTTCCTTGGCGTTCTGGTCATTGGCTTTATCTACGAATGGAAAAAAGGAGCGCTGGAATGGGAATAGAAGGCGTTTTAGAAAAAGGTTTTGTTACTACCTCTGCTGATAAGCTAATCAATTGGGCGCGTACCGGTTCGATGTGGCCAATGACCTTTGGTCTTGCCTGTTGTGCGGTGGAAATGATGCAGGCAGGTGCTTCGCGTTATGACCTGGATCGCTTTGGTATGTTGTTTCGCCCCAGCCCGCGTCAATCCGACGTAATGATTGTTGCCGGTACATTATGTAATAAAATGGCTCCGGCACTACGTAGAGTATATGACCAGATGGCAGAACCACGTTGGGTCATCTCCATGGGTTCCTGTGCCAATGGCGGCGGTTATTATCACTATTCCTATTCTGTGGTGCGCGGTTGTGACCGTATCGTGCCGGTGGATATCTATGTGCCAGGTTGTCCGCCAACCGCTGAAGCTTTGCTATACGGTATTTTGCAGTTACAAAATAAAATTCGCCGTACTAATACTATTGCCAGAGTAGCTGTCAAAGGTGATGCTAATTATAACCCGCCCGTGAGACACCGGGATGTGACCATTACATAGGGCTGGTTATATGAATGTTCAAGAATTATCACAGGCTCTGACCGATGCCTTTTCAACACAACTGCAATCGAATGTGGTGGTTCAGAATGATGTGTTTGGTGAAGTTACTATTGAAGTTTTACCCAAAGATGCGCTCGAGGTTTTTACAACGCTGCGTGATGATGCCGGACTTAAATTTGAGCAACTAATCGATGTCTGTGGTGTGGATTATTCTGAATACGGTAGTGTCGAATGGGCAACTGAATCAACTTCATCGACCGGCTTTAGTCGTGGTGTGGAGCCTGCAACCGGAGCACGTTTGCGCTTTGGTGATGATATAGAGGCGACGGCATCAGGACGACCACGTTTTGCAGCGGTGTACCACCTGTTGTCAGTAACGCATAACCACCGCCTGCGAGTACGTGTTTATTGTGAAAGCGAAGCCGTACCAGTGGTTCCTTCTGTGATTGATCTGTGGTCATCAGCCAACTGGTTTGAGCGTGAAGCCTTTGATTTGTATGGCATCCTTTTTGAAGGTCATCCAGATTTACGTCGTATCCTTACTGACTATGGTTTTGTTGGTCACCCCTTTAGAAAAGACTTCCCGCTAATTGGTCACGTTGAAATGAAGTATGACGAAGAACAAAAGCGTGTCATCTATCAGCCTGTCACTATAGAGCCACGTGTGCTGGTACCACGTGTGATTCGTGATGATGGTCGCTTTGACAGCAGTGCAGCTGCCGTATTGGCAAACAGTGCTGCGGAGAAGACAGATGTCTGAAATTCGTAACTACACCTTAAATTTTGGGCCACAACATCCGGCAGCACACGGTGTGTTACGACTTGTCCTGGAAATGGATGGCGAAGTCATCCAGCGTGCTGACCCGCATATTGGTTTGTTGCACCGCGCCACGGAAAAACTAGTTGAGTCGAAACCCTATAATCAGAGCATCGGTTATATGGACAGGCTGGATTACGTATCCATGATGTGTAATGAACATGGTTACGTGATGGCAATGGAAAACCTGATGAACATCTCTGTGCCGGAACGTGCGCAATATATCCGCGTCATGTTCGATGAGATAACGCGCATACTAAATCACCTGTTATGGATTGGCGCACATGCATTAGACGTTGGCGCCATGACCATGTTTCTATATGCCTTCCGTGAGCGTGAAGATTTAATGGATGTCTACGAAGCGGTATCCGGCGCACGACTGCATGCAACTTATTATCGCCCCGGTGGTGTTGCGCGTGACTTGCCTGACACAATGCCACAGTACAAAAAATCGAAATGGCATAGCCAGCGTGAAGTCAACAAGTTAAATGAGAACCGTGAAGGCACGTTACTTGATTTTCTGGAAGATTTTACCAATCGCTTTCCGACTTATGTTGATGAATATGAAACGCTGCTAACCGACAACCGTATCTGGAAACAGCGTACCGTTGATATTGGCATCGTTAGCCCTGAACGTGCGTTGGCGCTTGGTTTTACCGGGCCGATGATTCGTGGCTCCGGCATTGCCTGGGATCTACGTAAAAAACAACCCTACGAAGTTTATGATCGCATGGAATTTGATATTCCTATTGGCACTAATGGCGACTGTTATGATCGTTATCTGGTGCGTATTCAGGAAATGCGTGAAGCTAACCGTATTATCAAACAATGCATTGACTGGCTGCGTGTAAACGATGGTGCGATTATTACCGATAATCAAAAGATTGCTCCACCAAAACGTGAAGGCATGAAAGCTGACATGGAATCGCTGATTCATCACTTTAAATTATTTACTGAAGGTTTCTGTTTACCCGAAGGTGAAGCCTATGCTGCAGTTGAACACCCTAAAGGTGAGTTTGGTTGTTACCTGATTTCTGACGGTGCGAACAAACCCTATCGTTTAAAAATTCGTGCGCCGGGTTTTGTTCATCTGTCCGCACTGGATGAAATGGTGTGCGGGCATATGTTAGCTGATGTGGTGGCGATAATTGGTACCCAGGATATTGTGTTTGGTGAGGTAGATCGCTAATGACAGCTGTAACTCAAAAAGTTGTTACCCTAAAAGATGTAAAACAGGAAAGGCAGGCCGTGGAGCTTTCAAGTCACGTTTGTGAAGAAATTGATGAGTTATTAAGTCATTTCCCTGTTGAGCAGAAAAAGTCAGCATTGTTAGGTGCGCTTAATGTGGTGCAGCATGAAAACAAGGGCTTTTTAACTGAAGAGCTAATGGTAGCGGTTGCTGATTATCTTGATCTTGCGAAAATCGAAGTTTATGAAGTCGCCAGTTTTTATTCGATGTATGAATTAAAACCGGTGGCGCGTAATAATGTCGCGATATGCACCAACATCTGTTGCATGTTGATGGGTTCACAAAGCATTGTTGATCATGTTGAGAAAAAACTAAATATCAAAATTGGCGACAGTACTGATGATGGACGCATCTACCTTAAAAAAGAAGAAGAGTGTCTTGCTGCCTGCGCTGGCGGCCCGATGATGCAGGTTAATCACGTTTATTATGAAAATCTCACCCCTGAAAAAGTGGATGAGATTTTAGATGGTTTAGAGTAGTGGGTCTGGAGTAGCATTTCTTATGTCATCAACTAAACAAGTCAAGCCCGAAGTGACCAAACCAACGGTAAACACCAAAAACGAGCAGGTGTGTTTCGCCACCCTGCAGTTTGAGGGTGAATCATGGTCATATGATAACTACCTTAAAACGGGTGGTTACCAGGCATGGCGAAAAATTCTTAAAGAAAAAACCTCACCAGAAGATGTGATTGAAGAAGTGAAAAAATCCGGTATGCGTGGCCGTGGTGGTGCCGGTTTTCCTACTGGTTTGAAATGGAGTTTTATGCCCCGCACCGCACCTGTACAAAAATACCTGGTGTGTAACTCCGATGAGAGTGAGCCGGGTACTTGCAAAGACCGCGAAATTTTACGTTATAACCCGCATGCTTTAGTCGAGGGCATGGCAATTGCCTGTTACGCCATGGGCGCAACACACGGTTATAATTATATGCGCGGCGAGTTTATGGATGAGCCGGCAATACACTTTAAACAGGCACTGGCTGAGGCTTATGAAAATGGTTTGTTAGGCGCAAACATTTTAGGCAGTGATATCAATATTGATTTACATGCCTCATTAGGTGCCGGTGCATATATCTGCGGTGAAGAAACTGCCCTATTAAATTCACTGGAAGGCAAACGTGGACTGCCACGTTTTAAACCGCCGTTCCCGGCAAATTTTGGTTTGTACGGTAAACCCACCACCATCAATAACACAGAAACATTGGCATCCGTCCCTGCCATTATGCGTAATGGTGGCGAATGGTTTCAGAATTTAGGTATTCCGAACAGCGGTGGCGTTAAGCTATTTTCAATTTCCGGGCATGTTAATAATCCGGGTAATTTTGAAATTCCGATGGGCACATCGTTTGCCGATTTATTAGAAATGGCGGGTGGCGTGAAAGACGGCCGCAAACTAAAAGCCGTTATTCCCGGTGGCTCATCGGTGCCGGTTGTACCCGGCGATATT
Organism: Gammaproteobacteria bacterium; assembly: GCA_022712755.1. Taxonomy (GTDB): domain Bacteria; phylum Pseudomonadota; class Gammaproteobacteria; order SZUA-229; family SZUA-229. The sequence continues at coordinate 8,653 of JAFLJY010000018.1, read as the reverse complement.
ATGATGAAAGCCAATATGGATTATGATTCCATCGTTGAAGCCGGTTCGATGTTAGGTTCCGGCGCAGTAATTGTGATGGATGAGACTACGGACATGGTGCAGGTACTACGCCGTATTTCACAATTTTATTTTTCAGAATCCTGTGGTCAATGTACACCGTGCCGCGAAGGCACCGGTTGGATCTATCGTATGTTGACCCGTATTGTCGAAGGTAAAGGCACAATGGCGGATCTGGATAAACTGGATGATGTTGCCAGCAAAATTGAGGGCAGAACTATATGTGCTTTAGGTGATGCAGCAGCAATGCCAGTACGCAGTTTCCTCAAGCATTACCGTAGTGAATTTGAATATTACGTTGAACATAAACACAGCATGGTGAAGGCGGCATGAAAAGTTTAGCCGCGAAACATGCAAAGGACGCAAACCAGGTACAAAAGATTTCTTTTGATGATTTTTTGTATGTGTTTGCTAAAAAGATTTGTTCAATTAAAAGTTTTTCTTTGCGTTCCTTTGCGTGTTTTGCGGCAAAAAAGGTTTATTTGTCATGAGTGAAGCAGTAAATGAAAACATGGTAACCATCACTGTCGATGGGCAGCAAGTGCAGGCACCCAAAGGTGCCATGCTGATTGAAGTAACCGATGCGCAAAATATAAAAGTGCCGCGTTTTTGTTATCACAAAAAACTGGCAATTTCCGCAAACTGTCGCATGTGCCTGGTCGAAGTAGAAAAAGCACCAAAGCCATTACCTGCCTGTGCCACACCCGTCATGGAAGGCATGGTTGTACATACGCAATCGAAATATGCTAAAGATGCGCAAAAATCAGTAATGGAGTTTTTATTGATTAATCATCCTTTAGATTGCCCGATTTGCGACCAGGGTGGTGAGTGTGAATTACAGGACGTTGCGGTCGCTTATGGTTCATCGGTGTCAGAATACAGCGAAAGCAAACGGGTCGTTTTCGATAAAAATATTGGCCCGTTAATCACCACAGAATTAACCCGTTGCATCCATTGTACCCGTTGTGTGCGTTTTGGTCGTGAAATTGCCGGTATTCGCGAGTTGGGAATGACGGGCCGGGGTGAGAATGCATTAATTTCCACCTTTATTGATGAAAGTATCAATTCAGAAATGTCAGGCAATGCCATTGATGTTTGCCCTGTGGGTGCGTTAACGGCAAAACCTTCACGTTTTAAAGGTCGTGCCTGGGAAATGATGCAGCATAAAACCGTTGCACCACATGACTGTATTGGCTCCAATATATTTGTCCATACCTTGCGTGGCGAAGTGGTTCGTGTTGTGCCATGTGAAAACGAAGCCATAAACGAAGTCTGGATATCTGACCGTGACCGTTTTAGTTATGAAGGGGTAGATACCGATGACCGTTTAACCTCACCGATGATTAAACGTGATGGCCAATGGATGGCAGCTAACTGGGACGAAGCCTTACAGCTGGTTGCGGATAAATTTAAAGGCATTGCTGTTAATCTTGCAGAGTTAAAGGCAAAGCAGGCAGAGGCAGAAACAGAAGTCACAGCCGCAGAAGCGAAAGAAAGTAGTGAAGAGCCTGTTGATGCGGTCGAGGCTGAAACTGGAGATGAAACTGAAATCGTTGAACCAGTTAATGCAGAGATGGCAGCACTGGTTTCTGCAAACTCAACATTAGAAGAACAATATCTAACGCAGAAGCTAATGCGTGGTTTAGGGTGTGGCAATATCGACCATCGTTTGCGCCAGTCTGATTTTACCGATCAGGATATTGCACCAGTGATGCCATGGTTAGGCCAAAACATAGAACAACTTGAAAAACTTGACGCTGCTTTGCTCATTGGTTCCAACGTACGCAAAGAACAACCCATTGCCAATCTGCGTTTACGTAAAGCCGTTGTGAACAATAATGCACAGATTTCTTTTTTGAATTCACGCCACTATGATTTTAATTACCCCGTAGCCAATAATCTGGTTGTTGCACAGCAGCATATGGCGGCAGAGTTAGCTGGCATCACAGCCGCAGTGTATCAGTTAAGCGGTAATAGCTTGCCAAAAAATATATCCACAGTGGTTTCAAAAGCAGAAGTCAGTGATTCACATAATGCCATTGCACAGCAACTAATGGATGCAAAATCTGCCACCGTTATACTTGGTAATAGTGCGCAAATGCACCCGCAATCTTCGGCATTGCGTATGTTATCAGAGCTAATAGCAAAACAGACCAACAGCACTTTTGGTTATTTGAGCGATGGCTGTAATGCAGCCGGTGCCTGGTTGGCGGGTGCGGTTCCGCATCGTGGGGCGGGTGGTGCGACAGATGATGTTATTACCGGTAAAAATCTTGCCGAGCTTATATCTGATGTGGATCCACAAAACCAAAAATCAAAATTGGCTGCCTGTTTGTTATTAAACATAGAGCCTGACACTGATGCTGCCAATGCCAATGAACTCATAGCAACATTAAAATCAGCTGATTTTGTGGTTTCAATTTCAGCTTACAATTCAGCATCAGTAAAAAGTGTCGCCGATGTTATGTTGCCAGCGGCAAGCTTTATGGAAACCTCAGGCACTTATGTCAACGTAGAAGGCTTCTGGCAAAGTTTTAAAGGTGTGATTGAACCTAAAGGTGGTTCACGCCCAGCATGGAAAATTTTAAGGGTGCTGGGTAATCTGACCGGGCTTGACGATTTCGATTATTTTTCTTCAGATGATGTTAAGAAAGAAGTACGCTCAGTGTGCGAATCCATTGAATTGTCGAATGCAGTAGAGGGTGCGGCTACTCTGGATGTTGCAGCATTAGCAGGCATTCATTGTGCATCTGATGTGCCAATGTATGCCACAGATGCCGTTGTTCGCCGGGCTGCTTCGTTGCAGAAAACAATTGATGCACAAACTCAGTGTGTGCGATTAAACAGTGCAGAGGCTAACCGTCTTGGACTCAACTCCGTTTCTAGCGTTACCGTCAAACAAGGAGATTGTTGTCCAGTTTTACCTCTGGTGATTGACGACAGCATCCCTGATGATTGCGCCTGGGTTGCTTCTGCGCTTGAGGGTAATGAACACCTGGGTACAGCCTTTGCAGCAGTAAGTATTGAACCAGCAATTGCAGAGGAGGCAGGCGCATGATTGATAACCTGCTTATCTTCGCCCTGGATATCTGGAACTGGTTTCCCTCAGGCTGGCAAACTTTTTTATTGATTCTGGGCAAGATTGTTCTGATTCTTGCGCCGCTGATGTTGTGTGTGGCTTATATTACCTATGCCGAGCGTAAGATCATCGGCTATATGCAAATCCGTATTGGGCCTAATCGTGTTGGTTTTCGTGGCTGGCTGCAACCTATTGCTGATGCCATGAAGCTGATGTTCAAAGAAGTCATCATTCCAGCTAAATCAGATAAATATTTGTTTTTAATCGCGCCGGTATTATCCATTATGCCAGCGTTAGCAGCGTGGGCGGTGATCCCGTTTGATCGCGGCGTGGTATTAACCGATGTCAACGCCGGTCTGCTTTATGTATTAGCGTTGACCTCGGTTGGTGTTTATGGTGTCATCATTGCCGGCTGGGCTTCAAACTCTAAATACGCTATTTTGAGCTCATTGCGAGTTGGCGCACAAATTATTGCTTATGAAATTGCCATGGGTTTTGCACTGGTTGGTGTATTAATGGCAAGCGGCAGTCTTAACATGAGTGATATTGTTGAGGGGCAGGCCGGTGGTTTGGCTCACTGGTATATCTGGCCTTTACTGCCGATGTTCGTGGTTTATTTTCTTTCTGGTGTCGCAGAAACCAACCGTGCGCCGTTTGATGTTGCCGAAGGTGAGTCTGAAATTGTTGCTGGTTTCCACGTCGAATATTCTGGCATGGCATTTGCAGTATTCTTTCTTGCGGAATACGCCAATATTATTCTAATTTCTGCTTTAACCGCATTGCTGTTCCTTGGTGGCTGGTTGTCACCATTTGAAGGCTGGCTGGGTGCGGAGCACTGGTTAGGTGCAAGCAGTTTTTTCTGGTTCTTTGCCAAAGCCTGTATCTTTGCTTTCTTATTTCTCTGGTTCCGTGCCACCTTCCCGCGTTATCGTTATGATCAGATTATGCGCCTGGGGTGGAAAGTGTTTATTCCGGTAACGATTGTCTGGCTGTTTGTAGAAGCAGTGATGGTTGTGGCTGAAATTGGTCCATGGGCAGTGTAGGCCGAGTAAGGTAATAGCAGCGATATGAATACAATAAAACATTTTTTCAAAAGCTTCCTTTTTCTGGAATTGTTTAAAGGGCTGGCCGTTACCGGACGTTATCTGTTTGCGAGAAAGATTACGGTTCAATATCCGGAAGAAAAAACACCGATGTCACCGCGTTTTCGTGGTCTTCACGCACTACGTCGTTACGCTAATGGTGAAGAACGTTGTATTGCCTGTAAATTGTGTGAAGCGGTTTGCCCTGCATTAGCGATCACTATTGACTCAGAAGAACGTGAAGATGGCACCCGTCGTACTACTCGTTACGACATTGATTTGTTCAAATGTATTTATTGTGGTTTTTGTGAAGAAGCCTGCCCGGTAGACTCCATCGTAGAAACACATATTTTTGAGTATCATTTTGAAGAACACGGTAAACAAATAATGACCAAAGAAATGCTGCTTGAAATTGGTGATAAGTACGAAGCAGAAATAGCAGCCAATAAACAGGCGGACGCTGCTTATAGATAATTAGTAATTAGTAATTACTAAGCTAGTTCCCACGCAGAGCGTGGGAACTATGAAAACCAAAAACAGGAGATAATTATTAATGATAAATCACGAACCGTTCAACATCGTTTTTTCGATTCCATCCTTTGGTTCGTTAACGGCACATCCTTGTGCCACTGCTCGTGATTCGTACACGTAATTAATAATTAATTAAAAAATGACAATTACAGACTTTCTATTTTTTGCATTCGCTAGCGTAACAATAGCCGCTGCACTAGGTGTTGTGGCATCTAAAAACCCAGTGCATTCAGCCTTATTTTTAGTGCTGACATTTTTCAGCACTGCGGCTATCTGGCTGATGCTGGAAGCTGAATTTTTAGCATTAGTACTGGTGCTGGTTTATGTAGGTGCAGTTATGGTGCTGTTCCTGTTTGTGGTGATGATGCTGGATATCAACATAGCTAAAATGCGTGAAGGTTTTGTGTCTTATTTGCCTGCGGGTATTTTGTTTGCGGTTTTGTTTTTGGCGGTGATGGTTTATGTTGTGGGTGGCGTTGGTACAGACGTAATGAATACCGCTGCGTTGGACAATGCAATAAAACGTGCAGCGGATTACAGTAATACAGAAGCCATAGGTGAAATTCTTTATACCGATTATGTGCTGGCGTTTGAGGTTGCTGCGTTTATATTGTTAGTGGCGATTATTGCCGCCATTTCGTTAACCTTACGCAGACGGACAAAAACAAAATACCAGACTCCGGCTAATCAAATTAAAGTTCAACGTGACGATCGCCTTAAAATAATTAAATCAGACGACGAGGTACTGAAGTGATGGATGCAAGCGTGGTCGGTTTAACTCATTACCTGACGCTGGCAGCAATTTTATTTGCTATCAGTATCGCCGGAATCTTTCTTAATCGAAAAAATATCGTGGTTTTATTGATGTGTATTGAGTTAATGCTGCTCGCCGTCAATATTAATTTTATTGCTTTTTCATATTATCTAAATGATTTAGCGGGTCAGGTTTTTGTGTTCTTTATTCTGACAGTGGCGGCGGCTGAGGCGGCCATTGGTCTGGCGATACTTATTGTCCTGTTCCGTACTCGCCGAACCATTGATGTCGATGATCTCGACGCATTGAAAGGATAAGGGTGATGGACGCTGTTATGGATACACTATATCTTGCCATTCCGCTAGCTTCACTTTTTGGTGCTATTGTTGCTGGTTTTTTTGCCAAACAAATTGGCCGTAAAGGTGCACACACGGTAACTATTTTAGGTGTGGGTACGTCATTTGTTTTGTCGCTGGTAGCACTTAACCATCATGTCTTTAATGGTGCACCGGCTTACAATGAATCTGTTTATGTTTGGCTGATATCAGATGGCATTCGTTTTGAAATAGGTTTCCTGGTTGATAATTTAACCGTGATGATGATGTCAGTGGTCACTGCTGTTTCTTTAATGGTGCATATCTACACCATTGGTTACATGGCAGATGACTTACACAACTGGCCAAAAGAAAGCCTTGCTGGCACGAATGCTTACCAGCGTTTTTTCAGCTATATCTCGCTGTTTACTTTCTCCATGCTGATGCTGGTCATGTCCAACAACTTCTTGCAGCTATTCTTTGGCTGGGAAGCAGTGGGTCTGGTTTCTTACCTGTTAATTGGTTTCTGGACGGTACGTCCTACCGCAGTCTATGCCAATTTAAAAGCGTTTTTAGTTAACCGTGTTGGTGACTTCGGTTTTATTCTGGGCATTGCCGCCATCGTAATGTATACCGGCAGCCTGGACTACTATGAAGTATTTGCCAGGGCTGAGGTACTGTCATCGCAAACCATGAGTATTTTCTCAGGTACTGAGTGGGGTGTTATCACTGTTATCTGCATTTTGCTATTCATTGGTGCCATGGGTAAGTCAGCGCAAATTCCTTTGCATGTATGGCTACCCGATTCAATGGAAGGCCCAACGCCTATTTCTGCTTTGATTCATGCCGCTACCATGGTGACGGCGGGTATTTTCATGGTGACACGTATGTCACCCATGTATGAGTGGTCGGAAGCAGCATTGAGTTTTATTTTGATCATCGGCGCACTGACTGCCTTTCTCATGGGCTTGATAGGCATTGTGCAGAACGATATTAAACGGGTGGTGGCTTATTCCACACTGTCACAGCTCGGTTATATGACGGTTGCTCTTGGTGCGTCTGCATATTCTGCTGCCGTGTTCCACCTGATGACGCATGCGTTCTTTAAAGCACTGTTATTCCTGGCCGCTGGTTCAGTGATTATTGCCATGCATCACGAGCAGGACATGCGCAAGATGGGTGGTCTTAAAAAGTACCTGCCAATTACATACTGGACTTCATTAGTGGGTACGCTGGCGTTAATCGGTTTCCCCGGTTTTTCCGGCTTCTTCTCTAAAGACGGCATCATTGAGGCGGTTCGGCATTCAACTATTCCCGGTAGTGAATTTGCTTACATGGCAGTGTTATCTGGTGTGTTTATTACCGCGTTTTATTCTTTCCGCATGTTCTTCCTGGTATTTCATGGTGAAGAGCGTATGGATCAACATACCAAAGAACATTTACGTGAGCCATCCTGGGTGGTCACGCTGCCATTGATTCTGTTGGCCATTCCATCCGTCTTTATCGGTGGTTTTACTATGGGCTATATGTTATTTGGTGATTATTTTGGTGCCGCCGTTTACATAGCTGAACATCATACGGCACTGGCTGAAGTCGGTAAAAACTTCCATGGTGCCTGGGCATTTATTGAACACAGTTTCGCAACACTGCCTTTTTATCTGGCTCTCTTCGGTGCTTTTTCTGCCTGGTTTATTTATATGAAGCAGCCGGGTATTGCTGTTAGAACCAAACAACGTTTTATCTGGCTGTTTAATTTGCTAGATCGCAAATACTACTTTGATGACTTCAACTCTTTAGTATTTGGTGCGGGTAGTCGTAACCTTGGTGAGCGTTTATGGCAAGCGGGTGATGTTAAATTTATTGATGGTGCGCTGGTTAATGGTTCAGCAAAACTGGTTGCCTGGTTTGCCGGGGTAACACGTCGGCTTCAAACGGGTATGCTTTATCATTATGCCTTTGCCATGATTATTGGCGTGTTGATGTTGTTGGTTATGGGGCTATTTGTTTAGTTAGAAGTTAGAAGTTAGAAGTTAGAAGTTAAAAACATAAAACATAAAACATAAAACATAAAACATAAAACATAAATATGTCTGATTTACCCTTATTAAGTTTAGTCATCTGGCTGCCCATCCTCGGTGGTATGGCTGTATTGCTTGCTGGCGACAAAGGAGATGCCCGCGGTGTTAAGGTTTTAGCGCTAGTTATATCCATCGCCACTTTTGTTTTAAGTTTGAGCCTGTACACTGGTTTTGATAATTCAAGCTCTGCTATGCAGTTTGTTGAAAGAGTGCCGTGGATTCCGGTTTTTGATATTTATTATCATTTAGGTGTCGACGGTTTCTCCATGCCGTTAATTATTCTTACCACCTTTACCACGATTCTGGTGGTGATTGCTGGCTGGGAAGTCATCAAGAAAAAACCATCACAATATTTAGCGGCATTCCTCATTATGGAAGGTTTAATGGTTGCCGTGTTTGCTTCACTGGACGCGATACTTTTTTATGTATTCTGGGAAGCAATGCTGGTACCGATGTTTATTTTGATTGGTGTCTGGGGTGGTGAGCGCCGTGTTTATGCCACCATTAAGTTCTTTATTTACACGTTTTTCGGTTCCGTGTTTATGCTGGTGGCGTTGATTTACATGTATATGAAAGGCGGTAGTTTTGCCATTCTTGATATGCACGCATTGCCTCTAACACTTAACGAACAGATTTTAATCTTCCTTGCCTTCCTTGCAGCTTTTGCAGTAAAAGTGCCCATGTGGCCGGTTCATACCTGGTTGCCGGACGCGCATGTGGAAGCACCAACGGGCGGTTCGGTAATATTGGCTGCTATC
>JAFLJY010000316.1 GCA_022712755.1 Gammaproteobacteria bacterium | reverse complement strand
GCATCCGCCGTCGGAATACAGCGTGAGGTTGTAGCTTCTCTGACAGATAGATCGCGGCCATCTTTTTCCAATCCCCAATACCATCGTGCCAAATCATCGCTAGAACCCGTTCCTAGGATGCTTCTATACAAAGACCCTGTAGCATCATACTTACGATAGGAATATAGACTCCATAATGCTCCAGAAACGAATCCAGTTACCATAAGTTGAATTAACGCTAATTGAATATCGCTACCATCTGCATGAGTAAGATATTTACGCAACATATCGAAATCACCAAGAGCTACAGCGAACACAGCTAAGAATGGAAGAATAAAGGCTGTTCTTAATCCTTCAAATAAACTACGGTTAAAATCCATTAACAAAAACAATTAAAAACAAAGCAAATACTAGAGATATAACGGCAAAATAAAGGCGATACATAAGAATCATTTTTTTTGATTGATCTGTAAATTCTTCATCATTAAATTCAAGATAATCTTTATGCCATAGAAATCTGAGTACATTCAGAGATGATGACGGAGAGTTATTCATTATAAGTGACGGGCTACCTAGACTTACACATACATCATTATGCTTTTCTCGAATGAAGGCAATATAATTTTTATATGAAAACAGCCCATACAAAAACATCATTATCACTAAAACAATCAACACGGGAAATAAGGTGGTAACCATTTTCAAGATCCTCTAAAATATATTTTTAGATTTAAGAACGGGCAATTTTAGTTGTTTGAGCTGACCAACAATCAGATTCCTATCATCTTTTTTTAACAAAGCCAACATCAGTCATTGGTACTCCACCTTTCGTAACTAAAAAGTAAAAAATTACAATAAAAAAGCTAACTGCGAGACCACTGAAAATTCTTAAAATATGTTCCATTTCACTTTTCCCATTGATTACTACAGCTTATATTTGCTTTTAAATACACGAAGCTCTAGTAAATGGTTTGTTAACTCCGTCACATCTTTAAACTGATCTAATTGTCTGTTAATTTCTACAGAGCATTCTGCTTTATTTACAATATAAATTGTCGCGTTTGGACGGGCTTGTTTTAAGCAGAATGTGTCAATTTTTGCATTAAGAGTACCTTCAATTACTGTGATTGCTACTGTGATTGCGAATTGTGAACTATATTTCGTTAATAAGTCTTCACCAGTTAGCAAGACATCATCAGATAAAGATACCTGGGCATAGAAGGCTAACCCCAGAAATATCGCCAGATATTTAGTCATTTTGTACCCCTTTCTCTTCAATTAAACTGTCTGCTTTTTTCTTCAGCGCTCATAGGCATAACAAAAAAACCAACCGTGAGACCACTAAAAAATCTTAAAATATCTTGTTTATTTAATGGTGGCACATTTTCCATAGTCACAAGTGTAGGTCTGACAGCCAATACTAAAGATAAAAAAGACTTTAATAGCCCCCAATCTTTGTGAACTTTCTTATTCCCTTTCGATTTGCCCTGCATTATTCATATCTTTTATCATCAACAATATTATTGTTTAAGTAGTTTTCTAACTTCAAAAATATTAAAGAAAATTCGGTCTGTGAAATCAGCAATAAACCAGTTGTAAGAAACATTTGTTGATGATCTGAACAGAGTTTCATCACCATTTGGTTTCTGACAATACAGATCGACACCAAACGCCCACCTATCGTGCCTTATTTTACCCTTCTCTGAAATGCAGGTAGACTTGAACAAAACTACATTCTCTTTGCTTTGTTTTTGGTATTCACCAAACGTAACTGCAATTGAAATAGTTAGGCTTATCATTGCCCAAAGTCCCAGAAGGCGTAATATGACATTTATCGCCCTAGTCATGAGTGTAGATTTACTGTCAATTGCGTTTTCCAATTTCATAATCTTTTACCATCATTTTTGTTGGCTTCCTATATTTCTACCGTTGTAAATATTTCCTGCATTCTTTTATAACACTTGCCGTCATCGGTATAAAGAGTTGTTAATTCATCCCAATTTTTAACCAGTGCCGCCCAGTGCTTTGAGCGTTTAGACATTTCAGAGATTCTAGGCTTAAACTCTGGCACTGCTACAAGTAATTTATAGCACCGACCAAAATCACCATCGTCATGAGGGTGATCGTCATAGTTCCTTTTTGTATCAAACCCCATTAATTGAGCAACTATCGCCTCAGAAGAAATACCGGAGTTTCCAGTTATAAACCATTCAATAATTTTATTTTCCATAATCTTTTACCATTATCTGTAAAAATCTAGCATGATCTTTGCTCATAACATTTAAGTATATTACTTAGAATCTCTGACACATCGATCATCCTCTTGCTTAGCTCCTGGATGCTTTGCATAATAGTAACCACCCTTTTTGGCAGAGAAGTAAACTTTGAAAATCAATACAACGACTGCTAATACGATTATCATTACTGCTAGTTCAATTTTCATATTTTTATTCCTTATTCTTTGCCATCAACAACAATATTATTATTTAAGTAATTTTCTAACTTCAAAAATATTAAAGAAAATTCGGTCTGTGAAATCAGCAAGAAACCAGTTGTAAGAAACATTTGTTGATGATCTGAACAGAGTTTCATCACCCTTTGGTTTCTGACAATACAGATCGACACCAAACGCCCACCTATCGTGCCTTATTTTACCCTTCTCTGAAATGCAGGTAGACTTGAACAAAACCACATTCTCTTTGTTTTGTTTTTGGTATTCACTAAACGTAACTGCAATTGAAATAGTTAGGCTTATCATTGCCCAAAGTCCCAGAAGGGGTAATATGACATTTATCGCCCTAGTCATGAGTGTAGATTTACTGTCAATTGCGTTTTCCAATTTCATAATCTTTTCCTATGTGTTTTTTGTGTGCCAGATTGCTATATCTTGAGAAGTAATAACACCTACTCCAAAAGAGCTAAAAATCATGCTCATAACTTTTATCCAGTCGGGTAGTTCAAACAACCACTCATCAATACCAAACGTAATCGGTACAAGCATTACCAGCGCAACAAAAAACGATCTTGCTTTAGGGTGTAACTCGACCCTTTTTAGGGTTTCCATGTCATTATTTTTAACACTCATATCTTTTACCATATTATTTTAAGATTTAACTATAAGCATCCCAGGTTTCTGGATTAACTTTGCCGTGCTTTAGCTTCGTATGTAAATACAAAAGATATATGCTGAACGGCCATGCAAGTGTGATTCCGAAAAGAATTTCGGTATAGGTATTAGCAAGTATCCATTTTGCGTCAGCACCAAAGATAATAAAAAGAGTTGGTATCATGAACGGCACAATGAAAAATGCCGCAGCTGACACAATTGTGATTCTTAAAGAAGACGTTAACTCCTGCGTTGGTTCTTTATTTATTATCTTAGAACTAACAAATAAGTATTTCTTTAATATTGGGTATGTGATGCCCGATATTATTGCTACAAATAAAATAAACCATATTGACTCCATAAGTATTCCCTCTTTTAGATTCGTTTATATATACCCTTAACCAGATCATGCAGCATCTTTGGATCACTGTTTAAAAGCTTTTGCATTGCACTGTACGACCTAATTCCTAGATATATCATTATATCTTTAATAACGCCTGCTTTTCGTCCACCGTCTCGATGCATTTGAATAGCAAGTGTGCGACGAAAATCTTTAAATGTCACCCCTACTAAACCTGCATTATTAATGAGTTTCTTAAAATAACTATTAATACCAGTTGGCTGTAAATTTACTTTATTTCCAGCTTCGCGCCGAGAAAATTTAAACGCAATGCCAGCCTGGTCTAAAAATAATTTGCTATCAGGATCTAAACCCCGGTACTCGCCGCTATTGGTTACGCCGTGATTTTGGTCGTATCTTTTTAACAGGTACGCATTCAAATAATTAACAAGGCTTTCATGTTCTGTATAAAGCTCTCTTTTGTGGCGATTAAAAGCAATTTCTGAACGCAGCAACCATTTCTTTTTTAAGTGACCCCTGGTTGTCAGTATGTCCGAAATCTCAATCAATGATAACTCACCAGCTTTAACGCCCCATATCGAAGCAGCAACAATAAGTGCTGCATTTAACTCGCCGTTTTTATTTGAGTTGCGAGCGATAAGCAACTTCAAATCTTTAAGTTCTAATAATTTACTCATTAAGTTACTTTATCACATAGTAATACTATTAACTCTTTTGGTCAATGCTAAATAGTCGATAACGACTATTTGTGATAAAAACAACAGACCATCAAAAGCCAAATCATGGTTTGCAGCGTAGGCAGTGGGCTTTTATGGGAAAATTGGGATTGGATAGCCGCGTCTTGCGCCTGGGTGGTGTTAAAAAATATTTAAATTAGTGACGCTTTGCATAAATACAGATGCCCCATCACAAACAAGTAGTGGGGATTATTTATGGAAAATTAATATGAAAAAAATCAGGAATCTAATAATAATCACGCTTTTAGCCACCGCTTTAACAAATGCTGATACTTTTGCCAAAATAGGTGATATCCATGTTGGAAATATCACGTTTATTACGATCAATATAGATAGCAAATAATATCTACACTGGTCAGCTACAGTGTTATTCCGCCAGACAGATCGGCGGAGCATGAGAATATCCGCTCTAGCCTCAGCTCAGTTTAATTCTACTGGTACTTTTGGAGGCTTTTAATATCTGGCTATTTTTTTAGGAAAAAGAAAAAAAAGAAAACCTATTTAGTAACCACTGGCATAGACGATATTATTTTCTCAACGAACTTATTAAACGGCATAGAAGACACATAGACAGCACCAGTACCACTTAAACGAGTGAGGAACATACCTTCCCCACTAAACATCATATTTTTGGCTTTAATTACGTCAACGTCATAATCCAGCGTATTTGAAAATGCAACTAACGAGCCTGATTCAATACTCATTGATTCGTCATTAAGCTCATGCTTGATAACGGTGCCGCCACAATTTAAAAAAACCAGGCTGCTTCCAGTAATCCTTTGCAAAATAAAACCTTCACCTGAAAAAAAACCAGTGCTAAATTTTTTGGTTAAAGTTGCACTAATAGATGTGCCACGAGAACCGACAAGGAAAGCACCTTTTTGGCAAATTATTTCACCGTTATTTTCAGCAAGGTCAATCGCAATAACACTGCCGGGAAAAGGCGCTGAAAAACCCACCTTCTTTTTCTCTTCAGATTCATTTTCAAAGTGAGTGACAAAATACGACTCACCTGATATTCCGCGTTTTGCCGCGCCGAATAACTTCCCCATTAAACCCTGGTCTGGATTAGCGCCATCACCCAATTGAGCATCAAACACAATACCCTCCTGCATATAATTCATGGCACTAGCTTCTGAAATAACACTTTGATTATGTGCTAACAATATTTCAACAATCTGAACATCCGTGCCTATGATCCTGTATTCAATCTGATCGTTAGTTTGAAGGTCAGTATCATCAAGGTCGTCTATTTGAACATCGGCACTTGCGGGCTTGTAATCAATATGATCGTTAAACATAATTTATTTACACCCTATTTCTTTAATGCGTTATTGATTCGTTCACTAGGTAAAGAACCTGATTGATCCATGATAACGTTAGGTAATATATCAGAGCTGCTAATTATCATTTCAGCTATTACAGATAAATCGCCTTCCGAGATAACGCCATCACTTTTATAGCGAATTGAATCCATGAGGGTTTCTTTAGTTCCATTTGCAAAATTAACGGAACAGAAACCACCCATCCTAAGACCACGCATAATAATTTCTAAATAGCCAATATTTACATTACCATCAAATCCTATGTTTTTATTTAAACGCTTCCATGATATAGGTACAATGTTTTTATTATATTCAGACTCAAGCTCTTGAATCATTAAAAGGAGACCATCAGATGTATCGAGATCATAAGTACTATCCTTAATTTTAAATCCAGATCCATCCGCATGATGAAAATTAATAAACCATCTATACATAATATTTTCCTTAAAAATAAAGAATAATAACGCTAAATAAGTTAATCGACACTCCCCAGTATGACCCGAAAAGGAGGCACCTCTAAAAAGCATGACAGCACATTTGATAATATACCATCCCCGAATATGGCATAAATTAACCACCCAAAACCCAACCACCGCACTCCAAACACACCACAAAAGCTTCCCTCCCCTTCCTTTCCCTCCCCTCCCCTTCCTTTCCTTTCCTTTCCTTTCCCTTCCCTTTTTTTCCCTTAAGACAAATTTACCAATCAAGGGGTGGGTTAAAGTTCGCAATTAGTACAAAGATTACAAACTTTTGTATCCAGGTGGCCGCATTGCTAACTTTACCTATTGGTGGGGATGGTATAATATACTCCTATTAAATGAGGTCAATATGTCCAGATATTTATTAATTCATCTGCACGATGCATTCAAAAAACTTCAGGAAAGCCTGGATAACGTCAATCGCATTATTGCCAACAGCGATTTACCGGTATGGCTACCAGAACCGTTTGAACAGGATCGCCAGATGGCAGCCGATGCTATAACTGAATGCTGGAACCAGGATAAAAAAACCTACCCGCTTACAGGCGTAGTTTGTGTCGCAACCGAACACTTACAGGCGTTCACTGACGCTAATTTCTGCAAGAGTGAATTTAAAAAAGAAATACATAAAATTAAAAAAGCGTCTGATAAGGAAAAATCCAACCTGGCTGTAATCATTGAATCAGTGGCAAAAGGACGTGACGATGAAGTGGCACAGGCGATGAAAAGCCTACGGATCTCTCGACTCAACTTATTATGGTGTTACCGGCAAATTATGGTTTTACCGCCTGCGATGGACAGCCTCAGCTGGACATGGGCAAATGCTCATAAGTCCATCACGCCCATTACCCATGAAAAAGTAAAAACACTTATCAATGAAATCATCACAGATGATAATGACAAAGAAATGATGCAGGGTATTATTGAACAGTACCACGCCCACCAACTCATGCGAGTGAAAAAAGTGGCACCCCATTTACGGGCTAACATTGCATTTTTTGAGGGTAATCTAATAACCCGTAAAATTATCACCACCCCTACTGTTATTGTTTCACAGGATGCAACATTACCGCGTATTCGCTGGCCGGATAAAGAGGTAAAAAACACCAGGCTGACTCGCTCAGATGTAAAACTAAACCCCGTACCCATTATTAAATCACTGGGTATATACACTTATCTAGCTGACCGATGAACTTGTATTATGGAAACATTAGAACAATCCAATCATCTGCAAGACCTGAATAAATACCGATGCTACGGAGACAAGGCCGCTTTATGTGTTGAGGAGTCATTCACGCAAAAAGGGTTTCCAACAATTTTATTGCAGATCGCGCCGAGACTATCACGTACTGCCAATGCTGACTGGTACCAGGCGGTTAATATCCAGCTAACCAAACATGAACTCCCTTTATTTGCCGGGCTACTACTAGGTTACTTGCCGGCCTGTGAATTCAAACGCCAACAAAAAGGCATCCAGATTAAACGGCAAAAAAACTCACTCTATTTTCATGCCTCACAAAGCTGTAGTTATGCCCTGCCCGTTCACCCTGGCGATGCTTTTCATCTTTCCACACTAACCTTATCTCAGCTGGAAAAATCTGCCTTTGAAGTTGATCGAACGTTAATGTTAGCCAGCCTGCGGGCATCTATGCATCTTTTTAATATTGGTACATAGAGTACGACAATTCACTTGTATCAATTGTTTTTAGCTCCAGCCGACTAGATACAACCAGGTTTCGTGTTTCTGTTTTAGGCACTTTAAAGGCAATGGGATTACCTTTAGACGTGGGCAGGAATCCTTTATTTGACTCGTATTGAATAGAGGCAAAGCAATAATTTTTTTTATTCTTTGACGGCTTGCCCACTTCACAGGTTCCAGACCGATCCCTTGTTCTATACGTCACCGGAACAACCACCTGTTGTTCACCAATACTAACAATCAGTTGTAATTGCTGATTGGTCATGTACTCAAAAGCCAGTCTGTTTACACTTGCAGGATATGAGCTATTTGTATCAACCTCTACGTTAACTATACTGGCAAGGTGTTCGTTATCTCTCGACCTATAGAATGTATGAGCTTTCCAATATTTGCTAGCAGGATATGGTCAAAATCAACCCCTACTCTAACATTAACAATATCGTGGTCTGACCCAGGTTCGATACTATCAATACGGGTTCTTATTTTTATATTTTCCAGTAAATAATCAAATACGTTTTTATCAATGTCTGCAATCAATTCGTTTAACTGTGAATTCGTATAATCAGAAAAAACCTTGTACTCTTGGTACGATATGGAACGCTCAACCCTATCACTGCGACTCTCTATTAGTTCCAGTGAAACATTTCGCCCTAACTTATCACTATGTACTTTCGATGCTTTTACCGTCATATGACTAAGAGCAAGACGCAGAGCCTTATTTTCACTGATGTAGGAAACACGCTCTAATAGTTCTTTCGTGTCAATAGAAACGTCAGCCTGTAACGTCAGCACAAACCGATTGTTCTTTATGCTTTGCGTTTCCGCTACATTTTTTAACTTAACCTTCGCCGCACTGATAAGTTCTATCGTTTCATTTAGCTGATCGTCTTCAAGCCGTGCTGTATGAATCACATAAGCACCCACCTCGGTCGCAGCCTGTTGTCGGATTTTTTCCATGGCACTATTCCGGGCACTAATCAGGTTTTCATTCTCGGTTAACAGGTGCTCTACTGTTATTCTTGAAGACCAGGTTTGTGCTTTAACAGGTTGTGTTAATATCAACAAAACACAGGTAAGAGCTATGCTAAAACTTCGACTGTTTACTATCATTGTTATTTTATCCATTGAGCCAGCATCTGCCAGTAATGACAAAACATGCGACAAAATAAAGACATTGCAAAAAACACCTGAACAAATCAGTCACCCGTATATTGAAATATCTGGCACAGAAAAGTACCAAACACACAGCGACAATTATCAGCGGGTTATCGTGAAAACGACTGAAGGACTGATCTCACCCGAATATTATAAAAAATACCAGATAAACTGTGTATCAGCAAAACCTATTAATTAGGCTGGCTGTACTCACTAGAATTTATGCGTTTGTCCAGTCTCCGCTCCAGATCTTTAAATGCCGCTTGCATTTCTTTTGAAGCAGACGACCTTTCGTCTTTTTCAACAACCTTGGTCAGCTCTTCATAAGGCAGTTGCATAAGTACAAACACGGCATATTTACCACGTAATGCCTTTATCTCCTGGTCAACAACGCGGTAACCGACAACCGGAACCTTGCTGACAATTTTTTCAATCACGCCTTCATAATGAATCCCAGACCTGGATGTTTCAGATGCATATAATCGTTCAGTACCCGATAACTCCTGAGCATAATTTTTTGCCAGGTTAAATTCAGCATCCAGACGGGCTTTTTTTATCGCCAGCGATAGATCAACGCTTTCCCCCGTGCCTACTGCATAAATACCAACGCTATCAGGTGCGTGGGTTTGTGTTACCCATTTTGGTAGAGCATCAATGTGATCTTCAATGGCATCATTTTTTAACTCATTAAGATCCTGCTGTCGCTCTTCGATGGCTAGTCTGGTTTGACTGACATTGCCTGTACAGGCGATTAAGGTTACACCTAAAAACAAAATCAATATTTTTTGCATCGTATTCTCCAGTAATTATTAGCGTTCGCCTATCAGTATAACGGATTTTCAAAATATGCAAGCACAACGAAACGGCTGATAAAACCGAATATAAAAAGGGTCATGTATCTATGACCCTTTAATCAGCTATTCCATCTGCATGATTGATACCATAGCTTAAACAGAATGGTCTGTTTGCCACTTATGCGCGAATTGTAGCGTTATTATTTTATAAATTAAGGAGTAAATCATGGGCAATATTATTTACGCAGATTTTTCTAACAGGAGAAAAGAAAATGTTGAGCATTACAACGCTGACATTTTTTTGTTTGACGGGAAACTCTATCAACACTATTGCACCACAGCAACCTCAGTTGACAAGGCTTATCATCTTATTTTATTAAACGCAGGTAAAGATGGCCTTTTCCTCAATGTCATCGACTGGATAGCTGTTTATTCTGGTCGGGCAAGTGAACGAGACTTATTTGATCAATTGCCCATTAAAATATGGCAGAATCCAAACAATAAGCGCACAACCGATTAAAGTTCTTTTTTATGTCAGTTAGTTTCTACCCCATACCTAACTACTAAGTGCGTGGAAAACAGCACCAAAACGGAACGCTCTGAACAACAAACCTCAGCCAAAACCACGATAAAGTTAAATTAATTATTAATAGGTAAATTGGAGTCACCGTGCGTGCATCTTTTGTTTTAGTTAGCACCCTTGTTTTGTTAACAACTCAACTTCAGGCGCAAACATTAAATACCGAAAAACGATGGCTCGACCGCAAAGCCGAGGGTTATTTTTGGTACAAGGATCATTTTGAACCTGAGAAAAAAAAACCGAAAGAAAAAGAACCACCGAAACATCCTGCGCCACCTGTAGCGTCCATTCCTGCAGGTCCTGCGCCACTATCTTCTGCCTGGTTACGTGAAAATATGCAGCATTATTTAGATAACGCTATTGATAACCCCACGGTTGAAAACATTTCAGCTTATCTGTTAATACAAAAACATGCCATGGACAAATCTTTTGCTTACATGGACGCAACTGAAGCCGCAACCCTGGGAAACCCAATGCTAGACGAAATAAACAAAAGACCACTGGCTAATTTTGCAAAAAAAGAGCTTGATAGTCTTGCAACTGAAAACAAAACGCAGATGATAAACAACATAAGTCAAAAAGCTGGTTTATTTGTCTTTATGGATGGTTCTGCGGCATCAACGGCTCAATCAACAATTATTGATATGTTAAAGCGGAATCATAATTTCAGCATTATTAATATTGCAGTAGAACCGCTAGCAACAAGCAACACAGCTACGAATGTACAACAAGATACAGGTCATTCTGCACAACTTATGATTAAAGACATACCCGCTATTGTGATGCTAAGAAGTGATGGCGTTTTTGATCATATCGCTCAGGCACCAGTTAGTTATAGTGACCTACAAAAGCGCATATTAGTCAGTGCCAAACGTTTAGCTGTTATTACCGAGGATGAATTTAACAGTACTCGACCAATTAGAAATATTGATCTTTATACACCATCAACAATCCTGGCTAGCCCCGGCGTTAACGATGGCAGCCTGCCTATCTCTGCCAGTGAAATTGTTAACGCTTTTAAAATGGAACGATAAAAATGTTCAGATACAAAACCGGTAATTACTCCGCCATCTTTTTTATATTAGCGGTTTTTGTTAATAACGCATACGCAGCTGGCATAAACAAGCAAATGGATAACATATTTACAGAGATGTCGAATTACACCGCACCTGGTCGTTATGAAACAGAATCAAGAGGGGTTTATTCAGGCGGTCACTACGTTATGCATTCAAAAATATTTAATGAGAATCTGGTTAATTTCCAGGCACCCTCCCTGTCTGGCGGCTGTGGTGGCATTGACGTGTTTGGCGGCTCTTTCTCTTTTGTTAATTCAGATCAAATTATTCAACTGATGCGGCAGGTTGCATCCAACGCAAAAGGGTATGCCTTTCAACTTGCACTGGACAACATGTGCCCTGGCTGCATGAAATGGATGAATGAGTTGCAGTCAAAAATACAAAACTTAAACAATCATTTATCCAATTCATGTGAGTTAGCACAAGGTATTGTCAACTCTGCAGGCACTGCCGTCGGTATGTCGAGACAGCATATGACCGATATTACCTTAACCAGCCTAAAAGAAGGCATCTCTGATGATTTCTCTGGCCTTAAAAAACATATTGATAGCGGACTGACTGCTGTAAAACGACTTGATGATGCTCAACCTGCCGTGCTTGAAAAAGAAATGGGTGCGCTGACTTATATTGCGTTAAATAAAAGCAATATAGAGAGCGCTATTGTCGATGGTGACACTGAACTGCTTGAAACCATTATGTCGATCACCGGCACTGTAGTAATCGGTGATATTGCTCCTGCAGCAGATGGCGGAGACAGCCTGCCAATGAACACTTTAGCCGGCAACATGATAACGCTGAACGACTTAGTTGATGGTAATACATCTGCAGAAATATACGATTGCAGTCTAACCACAACCGCAGACCCAGATCTTTGTAGAATTACACAGGCACAAACCAAAGTAATTAATCTAATCGGCATGAAAACGCGGATACTGGAAGCCTTTACTGAGCCAGGTGCGATGCTTGATCGACTTCGAACAGGAGATTACAGTAGCCAGCCCTCTGCCGCTCAGAAAAACGTCATGAGTTCACTTCCCGTTTCAATTAGCTCAAAGATATTTACACTCGGACCAATATCACCCGACGCAGCAACGGACTTTTTAGAGCAAACCGTTGGTGCCATTTCACTTGAAATAGTAAAAAATTTAGTCGATGAAAGCTTTAGAGTGACACTAAGTGCCATCGCATCAGATACAGATACCTATAAAGCAAAAAGCACAGACCATATACTTAAAAACCGTGAAGCAGTTGAAAAGGAATATCAATCTCTACTTCTAGAATATGGCACCATTCGTGGAATTGAATCTTATTTTAATGATTTGCTCGAAGGTCTACCCATGCCCGAATACAAAGCTTCCAATTAACAAGGCGATATAAACAATGTCATTCACCATTTATTCAATAGGCGACTCATTATTTCTTGAGCAGGTATTGATCGCACTAGCGATGATATCTGGAGTACCTGATTTTGAAATGATGATCAAAATCGGATTAGCGATAGGGGTTTTTTCCGTTATTGTAAACGCCATCATGAAAGGCGGAAAAGAAATTGAATTTGGACCTGTTTTTGTTGGTTTACTTATTTATCTAACAATGTTTGTGCCAACCGCAACCGTTGTGATCGAAGACACATACTCAGGCGCTGTACGCCCTGTCGCTAACGTACCTATTGGTGCAGCTGCAGCTGGAGGCATTATTTCACTTATCGGCTATAAAGCGACACAAATGTTCGAGCTTGCTTATGGCCCGGTGATACCAAGAATAACCGAGACACAATTTTCAGAGTCTTTGAGCGTGTTGAATAACATACGTAAAAAAGCAACAGATCCGGCAATATGGAAAGGCATTAATGTTGATGCCGGCGGTGGCCATGTTGATGTGCGCCGTACTTACGCTAATTACATAAAAGATTGCACATTAAAAAAAGTGGACCTCGGTATCATGAAAATTGATGATCTTTATAATGAGAACATTATGACCGTTTTGCCTTTTAATGCTCATATGTTTAATACAAAAACTTATCTGGAGCCCAGTAACGCGAACGGTCAATATCGAACCTGTGCACTCGCATGGAATGATTTAACCGCGATTGCTTTTGGTGGTAGTGAAGCGGAGGATGCTTTAAAAGCGGTTCTTGGCTTTGACGCTAATCAACTGGCTGTTGGGGAAACTGCACTCGGTAAAGTAACAACGGCCATTGACTCATTATTAGG
The DNA here is from genome assembly GCA_022712755.1 of Gammaproteobacteria bacterium. Lineage (GTDB taxonomy): Bacteria > Pseudomonadota > Gammaproteobacteria > SZUA-229 > SZUA-229. The sequence continues at coordinate 3,381 of JAFLJY010000316.1, read as the reverse complement.
CTCTGCCGTTAATGCTAACACCTACCTTACCATGGCGGTATTAGAACCAGTTTTAGCACAAGCGGCTGCAAATAAATATAATGACCTTAATGATTTTGCTGGCGCCACAATGATTAATCAGGCACTTCAGCAAAGAAACACCGAATGGGCTGCTGAACAAACATTGTTTATGACCATTGTTCGCCCTATGCTGGCGTTTTTTGAAGCGTTTATTTATGCCATCTTTCCCATTATGGCTTTTGTCATTGTTTTAGGCGCGAAAGGCATTCAGCTAGCGGGTAAATACTTCACCATGATTATCTGGATACAATTATGGATGCCGCTACTCGCCATTGTTAACCTTTATATACACACCGCAGCTAAATCTAAATTTGATACATACACAGCGGTTGCAACACACAACTGGAACTCCTTTTACGCACTCGATACAACATCGGACATAGCACAGCACTGGATCGCAACGGGCGGGTTATTAGCCGCATCCACGCCAGCACTTGCGTTAATGTTGATCTATGGCTCAGCTGTTACCGCGACTCATCTTGCTGGGCGTTTAAAAGGTAGCGACCATATTAATGAAAAAATATCCTCGCCGGATATTGTTTCCTCAAAACCGATGCATGATATTGCGTCGCAGTACTCGGGGAATATGACAACCGGTGTAATGCTAGCCGGTACACAAGATGCTGCCTTAAGTGCTACCGTAGGATCAAAGTCAAGTAGCTCGGTGCAATCAGCACAAACAAATGTTAATTCAAAAAATGAACAGATCACGGAATCGCTTAATAATACTTTCGGTTCCGGTACAACGACAGGCGAGCAATACTCAACTTTACAATCCATGGGTGCATCCACCAGTTCCGGTACTACTAACGTGTCGCAATATGCAAATAACAAGGCAATGGAACTTGCTAATACACATCAAGAGTTAAAAGGTCATGAGGAAGCGGTAGCGGGACAAATAGGACTACAAGCCAGCGCAGCTCTACAATCCAGCAAAAACTCTGGCTTAGCTTCATTAGCGGAGAACATAGGCATGCCAGTGCCTAAACTAAAAGCTATGTTACAAGGCAGCGCAACATCAAGCACAAAGGATAGCAGTATAGAGTCATCTGGAAATTCATCTAAAAGTTCAATGGGATTCTCGTTTTCAACGCAAGAGCAAGCCAACTACAACGACGAATTAAGCGCTGGACTAGTAAAACAACAGGGCGACACACACGGGCAGAGCTGGAGTAACACTCAAGCAGGCAGCCTACAACATGCTGCTTCTGAACTTTTTTCATCCAATAAGGAATTCAAAGAATCAACGGGATTCGATAGCACCTTTTCTGCCGCAATGAACACGCCAATAAATACGATAGCTGCACTTTCCGTGGGACACAATCAACAGGACATGAATGGCGATGCCAGTATAGGTAGAAACTTCAACGAAGCAATGGGCTTACAATCAGAAAAAGTTAGAGACTTTGCTGCAAATAGAGAGCAAATACTGCACGATTGGGGTGTTCCCAAAGATATAGCAAGAAATCAAGCAGGATTAGAAGCCCTGATGACTCCTGCTAACTTTACTGATGATAATGGTGTTATAGATCATCAAGCCATGGCCAACGCCCATCAATTAGTGGGAAGCGTTATACAGCAAACAACTGGACTTGGTTCCGGTGGTGATCATAATGCATGGCAAAACAACGATCTCAAACAACCCGATGTTAATACTGACGAAATGAGAGAGAAAGCAGATAACATGCAACCCGTTGATAGCAGCGGACAAGAAGTGAAAAATAACGCGCTCAATCAAGTGCCTCCAAGTTCAAACGATATAACAGGCAGCGCGGCTGTTAAGCAACAATCACAAGATAACAGCGATAAATTGATTCATAACTCACAAAACGCGGAAGCTAGAGCAAAAGCAGAACCATTGCAAGGAGCTGAAGAGGAAATAAAAAATAATTACACAAGCCAGGGAATGGCTGCACAGACTATAGGCGCTATAACTAACGCTACGGACTGGGCTGCAAGAACAGCAGAAAAATATTCTGGTGCTGGCTCATCATATATGGACAATGTAGAAGAAGGAGATAAACAGGCATACAACCTTTATAGAAATATGTCAGAAGAAGACCAGGCACAATTTCGACAAGCCCAACAATCTCAGGATGCCGCCTTGTTTGACTCATTACACCCATTAGCAGCCGTACCGATTAAGGGCGCTCAAATGGTTGGCAATGCTATTTTAGGAGCCATGATTAGTGCTGGTGACGCAATTCGCAACAATGGTGAATTATCTGAGATAGCTCAAAACATGTCTTTTGAAGAAAGAGGAGCCTTTTATTCAACAGCTTTAGCAGAATCTATAGCAATAGGTGGGCCAGAAGCCGCACAACAGTTTATGGAAAACCATGGCACTGAATTTGCACAAGCACAGAGAGACTATGCTTATCACGAATTAGGGTTAACAGGCGAAGGGCAAGCCGAAGTTTACGCCGCATCTTTTGATACAACACCCGCAAAAATGCAAGCCGCAATCAATCAGCTTGAAGCACCATATGCAACAACGGATAAACATGGAAACCCACAATGGGATGACGCAAACAATCGTTGGGAATTAACACCCGAAAGACGTGAATTGACAACTGCTATAGCTGACTCAATCTATGACTCAACAGATGCAGGCGGTAAAGCTGGTTCATACCTAGCACCAATTGCTAATTACAATATTATCAAAGACTCTATTACACCAGAGCGGGGCAGCTAAACCTTACAAGTTAGACTTAAATCATTATTCTTAAAGTTAAGTTTAATCTTGACGGTTAAGTGTGTTCTCAATACTTATACTTTGTATATTAAAACTTTCTCCAAATACATCATTATCTTCGGCAGGGCTATCCAAAACAAAACCAAGCACCTGTAACAAGGCAATGCCCGCATAAGCATAAAACACGTAACTAGCTACTTGACCGCCAAAAAAGATAACGGTCAAAATAAAAATTAGCGCAGCCAGAAACGCAAATCTCGCTATACGAAACACTTTCTTTAATAAAAAAACCATACCGCACCCCTTCTAACTAAATTATCTTCTTTTTCCGCATCAACCCAACACCCACGGTTACCGCAGTCACCATCAGCGCGATAATCAAAACGGAAGCATTATTCATATCACCTAGTAACAATCCACTTTTCATGGCCGCAAAGACCAGGACTGATGCAACTAAAAAAAGTACCGCTATTTTCAAAATTGCATGATTCCACCGACCCCAATATGACCGGGCACAAAAGTCTAGATAAGTTTCTGATTTATTCATTAGTTTATTCCTCGGTCATGAAAACTACACTGAATTTTAAAATAATATTTACTATTTATATTTAATATACCACACATCT